>NZ_DCRG01000029.1:0-73983 GCF_002325125.1 Sphingobacterium sp. UBA1498 | reverse complement strand
TCCCATTAATCCCATTAACATTGTAAAGGCTAATGGATCGACGGTGTGGGATGCCGAAGGAAATGCTTACTTGGACTTGTATGGTGGCCATGCGGTGATATCGATAGGACACACGCACCCACATTATGTACAACGTATCACAGAACAATTGAACCGTATTGGCTTCTATTCAAATTCTGTTGAAATTCCAATTCAGCGTGAACTTGCCCGATTACTAGGGGAAGTTTCCGGTAAGGTTGATTATGATGTATTCCTTTGTAATTCGGGCGCGGAAGCAAACGAAAATGCGCTTAAGCTAGCTTCTTTTTATAACAAACGGAAAAAGGTTATAGCGTTTTCAAAAGCTTTTCATGGCAGAACGTCACTTGCAGTGGCAGCAACAGACAATCCAAGTATCGTGGCGCCCGTTAATGAGACAGACCATGTTGTATTCCTTCCTTTTAATGATGAAGAAGCTTTAAAGGCCGCCTTCGAATCATATGGCAATGAAATATCGTCTGTGATTATTGAAAGTATTCAAGGGGTAGGAGGGATCAGAGAAGCCTCAGTCTCCTTTCTTCGCTTGATCCGATCTCTTTGTAACCAATATAAGGCTGTGTTTATTGCCGACGAAGTACAATGTGGGTATGGAAGAACTGGCTTGTTTTATGCGCAAGACTACTCCGGAGTTGATGCAGATATTTATACCATGGCAAAGGGTATGGGAAATGGTTTCCCTATTGGCGCAATTAGTATTTCACCGAAATTTGAGGCTAGTTATGGCAGCTTAGGAACGACATTTGGAGGAAATCATATGGCCTGCGCAGCTGCATTGGCTGTATTGGAGGTTATCCAACAAGAGAAGCTTATGGAAAATGCTGCTCAGGTGGGACAATATCTTATTGATGAACTTAAACAGATTGAGGAGATTATAGAAGTAAGAGGTCGAGGTTTAATGATCGGTATAGAATTGCCGGAATCTTTGGCTCATGTAAAGAAAGATCTCTTGTTAAAGAATCGTATATTTACTGGAGAAGCTAAGCCTTTTGTCATTCGCTTGCTGCCTGCTTTGAATATTACGAAGGAGCATGCTGATCAATTTTTAGTAGCATTGAAGAAGCAGATCAGTGCAGTAACGGTTGCATAAGACTGTCGCTGGGTTTAATCCATGATGGTTTAGCCTGAGCAGATTTATTGTGTTGTATTAGTTTAAATATATACTGAGTGTGACGTGTCTAAATATTGTCCGTTGAAGTGCACTCGAATAAATAAATATAGATGAAAAGATTTTTCTCTGTTAAGGATGTACCTAGTATAGCTGACGTTGTTCAAGAAGCGTTGGTTTTGAAGGCTGCACCCTATGATAATCAGGAACTTGGTCAGCATAAGACGTTGGGACTTGTTTTTTTGAATCCGAGTTTGCGTACGCGTTTAAGCACACAAAAAGCGGCGATGAATTTGGGGATGAATGTCATGGTCATGAATATGGATAAAGACGGCTGGGCTCTTGAGACACAGGATGGTGTTGTGATGAACGGGACAACTGTTGAACATATTCGTGAGGCCGCAGCTGTAATGGGTGAATATTGTGATATCTTGGGACTACGGTCGTTTCCAAAACTGAAAGATCGGGAAGAAGATTATAGCGAAGACCTCTTTAACAAATTCATGAAGTACTGTGGCGTTCCTGTTGTTTCCTTAGAGAGCGCAACACGTCATCCGCTACAGAGTTTGACGGATATGATAACCATCACGGAGTACAAGAAAGTTGAAAAACCAAAGGTAGTATTAGCTTGGGCTCCCCACGTTAAGGCTTTACCTCAAGCAGTACCCAATTCTTTTGCAGAGTGGATGTGTAAAGCACAAGAGGAAGGATTGGTCGATTTTACGATAGCTCAGCCTATGGGATACGAGTTAAGTGAAGAGTTTACTGCTGGTGCAACAATATCAAATAATCTCGAGGAAAGTTTAAATAATGCTGATTTTGTTTATGTAAAAAATTGGTCTTCTTATCAGGAATATGGTGAGGTATATGGTGTGGAAGATAATTGGATGATGGATAATAAGAAGCTAAGTTTGACGAATGACGCTAAAGTCATGCATTGTCTGCCTGTAAGAAGAGATCTGGAGTTATCATCTGAGATTTTGGATGGGCCAAATTCACTTGTGATTAAAGAAGCTAGCAACCGTGTATGGGCTGCTCAGGTTGTTTTGAAACGTATGTTAGAGGATTTGGTATAATCCAGTCCTATTGATTATTGAAAAACTATTTTTATTGGGAAAAGTTGCGTAATGGCTAATAGTGTATTAAATATAATTAAAATTGGTGGCAATATTATTGATGATGAGCACCAATTGGATTCTTTTTTAGAAAAGTTTTCCGCATTGTCAGGAAAGAAAATTCTTGTCCACGGCGGGGGTAAAATTGCGACTCGTTTAGCCAATGAATTGGGGATTCAAGCCCAAATGATTGAGGGACGTCGTGTCACAAATGAGGAAATGTTACGTGTGGTAACGATGGTATATGCTGGATTGACAAACAAGACTATCGTTGCCAAATTACAAAATCTGAAATGTGATGCTGTTGGATTAACAGGAGCGGATGGTGATGTTATAAAAGCTATAAAGCGTCCCGTTAAGGATGTCGATTACGGTTTTGTGGGTGATTTGCTCCATGACTCTGTGAACACCCTTGCGATTAAGAAATTTCTAGAAGCCGGGTTTGTTCCTGTATTTTCAGCGATTACACACAACGGCCTTGGTCAATTGCTTAATACCAACGCGGATACCATCGCCTCCTCATTGGCGGTGTCTTTGGCTTCGTTGTATGAAACGTCTCTGGTTTACTGTTTTGAGAAGAACGGTGTTTTACGTGATGTAACAGATGAGAATTCTGTCATCCCAACCATTAAGTCTGAAGAGTTTGAACAGCTGAAGGAATCCGGTGTCGTTCATGAAGGAATGATTCCTAAGTTGCAAAATGCATTCAATGCTATAAATAAAGGTGTACAAGAGGTCTATATTGGAAATGCTAATAATTTGCATTTATTCCAGCAAGGGCAGTTTGGTACCTGTTTGACATTAAAATAAAAATCTAACCTAAACCTAACGATCGCTATGAAAAAGGTCACCATTATCGGAAGTGGTAATATCGGTCTTTCTTTGGCAAAGGGACTTGTAAAAAGTGAATTTGCGCATGCTGCTGATATTACATTGACAAGGAGAAATCTGAACGCTTTGGCCGAAGAAGCGAGCCGTGGCTTTTCAGTAAGCAATGATAATAAAACCGCAGTACAGGGGGCTGATATTGTCGTCTTTGCTATCTTACCGCAACAGCTTAAAAAGGTGCTGCTAGAAGTAGCCCCTGTAATTGAAAAGACAAATCAAATTTTTGTGTCCATTGTATCGGGAGTTTCCTGTGCTGATTTAAAAGCAGAGTTGGGTGAGGATGCCACGGTAATACGTGCGATGCCAAATACGGCCATAGCAATAGGTCAATCAATGACATGTATCGCCAGTGACAATGCTTCGGACGATAGTTTGAAAGAGGTTGAAAATATGTTTGAATCGGTGGGTTCAGTGGTTGTCATTAATGAAGATCTCATGACATCGGCAACGGCATTATGTGCATGCGGTATCGCTTTCTTTCTTCGTGCTATCCGTGCAGCTTCACAAGGCGGAGTTGAAATTGGATTTCATGCACATGATGCACTTAAAATGGCTGTTCAGACCGCAAAGGGGGCTGCTGACTTGTTGCTGCATACCAATGCTCATCCTGAAGGAGAGATTGATAAAGTAACCTCACCAAAGGGCTGTACAATTGCGGGACTAAATGAGATGGAACATAACGGTTTTAGTTCTGCCTTTATAAAAGGGATTAAGCTGTCTGCAGATAAGGCAGGAGGATTGTATCATGAAGGATAAGGAATGCCTGTTTGAGGATGCCTTAAATCTTTTGAAACAATTAATTGGATTATCCTCTTTAAGTAGAGAAGAGGAACTTACAGCAAATCTTATTTATGGTTTCTTTGAGGAACGAGGCATCAAAACCTATCGAAAGGGCAATAATATTTGGGTATATAATGCCCATTATGATCGTGCTAAACCAACAATACTGCTCAACTCTCATCACGATACAGTAAAACCAAATACAGGTTATACAAGGGATCCGCTAAAGGCTACGGTAGAGGACGGGAAATTGTACGGTCTGGGAAGTAACGATGCTGGTGGCTGTCTGGTTTCTTTGATCGCAACTTTCTTGTATTTTTACCAGCAGTCGGATTTAAAATATAACTTCTGTCTCGTTGCAAGCGCCGAAGAAGAGATTTCTGGTAGGAATGGTATAGAATCTGTTTTGGATGAAATTGGTCCTATTGATTTTGCTATTGTGGGGGAGCCCACCTTGTTGGATTTGGCTGTTGCAGAAAAAGGATTGATTGTATTGGATTGCACCACTGTGGGAACCGCTGGCCATGCTGCTCGTGATGAAGGAGATAATGCGATCTATAAAGCGATCAAAGATATTGATTGGTTTCGAAATTATTTGTTTGAGAAAACTTCACCGACCTTAGGTCCAATTAAGATGTCGGTAACAGTTATTCAGGCGGGATCGCAGCATAATGTTGTACCGGCTACCTGTAGCTTTGTTGTCGATGTGAGGACTACAGACGCTTATTCGAATGAAGAGACATTAGCTATTATCAAAGCTCATGTGAAATCGGAGGTCTCAGCGCGTTCGACACGTTTGAAGTCTTCTTCGATTTCTGACAGCCATCCAATCGTTAAAGCGGGTATTGCACTGGGACGTAAAGTTTATGGCTCACCTACGATGAGTGATCAGGCTCTTATCCCTGTTCCCTCTTTGAAGTTAGGGCCTGGCGATAGCGCACGCTCACATATGGCGGATGAATTTATTTATATTGACGAGATTAGGACAGGAATAGATCTCTATATCGGCATGTTAGAAATGATAGTATAAAAAAAGCTTCCATTTTTTGATGGAAGCTTTTTTTATACTAGACCAAGCTGATTTGACGTTTTATACTCTCTTCGAGAGAGATAATGGTCTCTGTACGTTGGATTCCAGGCACAGATTGAATATCTTCATTCAGTACTTTTCTGAGGTGCACTGTATCTCTACAGATTATTTTGGCAAAAATACTGTATTGGCCAGTACAATAATGTAATTCGACCACTTCTTTGATTTCTTTCAATTTATCTACTGCATCTGCATATTGTGAACCTTTTTCAAGATAGATACCCAAAAAAGCTGTAATATCAAATCCGACTTTTTGAGGATTGATAATCAGATTTGATCCTCTAATGATACCTAGTTCTTCCATCTTCTTCATTCTAACGTGAATTGTACCACCTGACACGATTAGCTTTTTTGCTATTTCGGTATAAGGAATAGAGGCATCGTTCATTAGAATAGACAAGATTTGGATATCCAAATTGTCTAGATCATAGTTTGCATATTGATTTTCCATTAACAATGGGTTTTGTGTTCATTAACTGGCCGTTGCATCAGAATCGGACCAATAGCTAAAATAATTAAATTTATTTCAAAATTACTAAGAATTTTCGGTTTATAGATGTAAATTTAATAAAAAATACGAATTGATATTGATAATGTTATATGTTTTTGATAGAAAGTGGTTATACTTATTTTAGCGCATATTTTGTTGTTGGATAAGTAATTGCTATCATGGACGATAGCAATATTGGGCTAGATTATTTAAGTATATATTGCGAATAATTAAAGAATATCGATTTACTGTACTATAAATTTGATGATTTTGTTTTATCGTATGATCATTTAAAAATTTGAACGCCATATTTTGATAGAGTAAATAAAATAAAGAGGAAAAGGAGATGGAAGAAGTTCAAGACGTAAAGATTTCGAAGAAGAAACCAATTTTTGAAGTTGGTGAGGGACTGCATAAGTATCTTAAGCTGTATCAGCGCGATGAAAAGCTGCCAATAGGATATAAGGATCTTCTGAATTTCACGGAAACAGTACCTGTCATGGATAAATTTGGCAACGACACCTTTTGGGAGACTCCACTATATCCACACTACTTTATGGATCAATTGTATGACGGACTAAAGGTGATTTATGCAAAATTGAAAGCATCGGGTAATACGCGTATAGTACAACATAAATATATTGATCGTGTAGAATATTGCGGTTTTGGTAATACGAAGCCATTTCGTATACGGATCGTAAATCGTCTAAATGATGTTTACGATTATTTCTACATCAAACAGGCCGACGCCTCGAGAATATATGGATTGGAGCTGGAAGAAATATTGTCTCCCAATCAGGTAAATTACATGGTAGACCACGATACGCTGGTTGAAGAACATATTGTCGGAATTCCTGGAGATACATTTTCAAAAACACGGATGTTTTCTCCGGATTATAATTTGACCCGAATTTCCAAAGAGTTTGTAAAATTTAATGAGAGATGTATTATTACCTTATTGGGTGATATGCGAGCCTATAATTTCGTCATGCAGATTACGCCTGATTTTGATGATTTTCAATTTAGAATTAGAGCTATTGATTTCGACCAACAGTTTTATGAGGGGAATCCGAAAGTTTATATGCCTCAATTTTTTAAGGAAAACCTTCCCTATGTTAAGCTGGCCATGGAACATTTGAACGAAAAGACAGTATTACAATATCAACAAGAGGAGCGTTCTTCTATTGTACACAGAGTTCGAAGCGAAAGACACCGAATTGCTGATTTGAGGGATGCTTCGCAGACGCAGGTACTCTCCACTTTAGAAAATATTAAACAGCTACGCGAGGGCTATGCGGAATTCTATCAGAATAACTCCTACCTCAAATGTAAAACGATGACCGATATCGTCGAGTTAAACGTAAAAAGTGTGATTCGTCAGGTGCAGATGTAATTACTTGACGCGATCCTTATTGTCTTTGATGAAGGAGGACCATCCTGAGTAGGATTTACTGCTGCCCGATACCGCATTCTTCTGAAAAGAATGGCAGACAGCAATTGCCAAGCCGTCAGTAGCATCTAGAAACTGAGGTGTTTCTTCAAATTTCAATAGATTCTTTAACATTGCAGAAACCTGCTCCTTCGTGGCATTTCCATTCCCTGTGACAGATTGTTTTATCTTTCTTGGAGAATATTCAAAAATCGGAATATCTTGTGCAAGTGCTGCCGCCATGGCAACACCCTGTGCTCGTCCTAACTTAAGCATTACCTGTATGTTTTTGCCATAAAACGGTGATTCGAGTGCTACACAGTCGGGATTATATTCTTGCATCAAAGCAGAGGTTTTTTTGAAAATACGTTGTAGTTTTAGTGCCTGATCATCTAAATGGCCCATTTTGATCACACCCATGGAGATCAGTGATATATTATTGCCCACTTCTTTGATGATACCATATCCGAGTACGACTGTTCCAGGATCGATTCCTAAAATTATTCTTTCTTTCGCCTTTTCCTTCTGCATATGCAATAATACAAATTTTGCGTTTTATTCGTGGATTGCATGCGACAAAACTTAATCATTTGGCTAAAATTTAGTAACATTGCTCTCTAATTATCAAAAGTTGACTGGAATACAAAAAAAATACGTCAGTCTTTTATTGAAGATATTGGTGTTTGCCCTAGCGACCTGGTATATCGTCGTGAAAGTATCTGATAAAAGCAATATTGAGAAGTTTAAGACACTAATTGCTGGCTTGGAACAACATTCTGTTGCATGGACGCTTGTCCTGATCGTAGTATTAATGCTTGTCAATTGGTTGCTTGAGGTCGTAAAATGGCGATACCTCGCATCTAAATTGGAAAATATTTCTTTTTGGAGGGCATTTCAGTCAGTTTTTTGCGGACTCTCATGGGCTATTTTTACCCCTAATAGGATTGGAGAGTATGGCGGGAGGGTACTTTTTCTACAACCCCAGCATAGGGCTAAGGGCGCTGTGGCGATGGGAGTAGGATTATTTGCGCAATTGGTTTTGACAAGTGTTGCCGGCGCGTTGAGTATTGCTTGGTTTGTCTGTAAATTTCTTTCGCCCCCTTTATCGGTACAATTTGGCGTATGGCTGCTCGCTATTATCTATGCTGCTGGATTTGTCATATTATATTTCAACGTAAAATGGATTGACTTGTTGGTCGGTAAAATTAAGTTTTTGACCCGTATTAAACCTTTTTTTGAAGTATTAGAGCATTATTCAATGTCCGAACTTAGTATTGTTCTTTTAAATTCCTTAGCACGATTTATCATTTTTACATCTCAGTATATCATCTTAATGAAGCTTACATTGCCTGAACTGCCGCTGTTATCCATGATTCTGATGATTTTTATCCTGTTTTTTGTCCAGGCCGCCTTACCAACATTGGATATTTTTGATTTCAGTGTAAGAAGTTTTGTAGCAAGTAATCTATATAGTTATATCACGACACAAGAAATAGCTGTCATGGCTATTGTTTCCTGTATTTGGTTTGTGAATTTGATTCTTCCGGCAGTATTTGGTTCTATTTTTGTTTTTAAGATTAATTTTTTCGGTGATACAAATACTTAACTATTTATTGATCAGTTTTGCTTGCGTTTACGCAATTCTGGTTTTATGGATGCGTAGAGGCTGGTTCTTAATCCCAGTACCCAGCAATCTTATTCAGCCAACAAAAGCGATTTCTGTGATTATAGCTGCGCGGAATGAAGAGCTCAATATAGGCCGTACCATCGACTGCATATTGGCCCAGGATTATCCTGCAGCACTCTTGGAACTTATTATTATTGACGACCATTCAGACGATAATACGTCGTTGATTGTGAAGAAATACGCTGGAAAGGGGGTGAGGCTAATTCAATTGAATGAAAATGGACGTTTGAATTCATACAAAAAACTGGCAATTTCAAAGGCCATAGCATGCTGTAAGGGCGATATTATTATAACCACTGACGCAGACTGCCGTATGGGACCAAATTGGTTAGCAACGGTCGTCGGTACATTCGAAAAAGAAAATGCCTATTTACAGTCTTCTCCGGTAGTGTATTCAGAAGAAAAAGTTTTTTTTGAACGACTCCAGACCTTGGAATTCCTTTACTTGATAGGCCTTGGCGCTGCTGGTATTGGAAATAAGAAACCAACAACTTGTAATGGGGCAAATCTGGCATATCGGAAAGATATTTTTGAACAAATGGGCGGATTTAAAGGAATCGATGAGCTTGCCTCGGGAGATGATGAACTTTTCTTACATAAAGTAGCAGAACAGTATCCTGAAAAAATAACGTTTTGCAAATCAAAAGATGCTATTGTTTACACGGATGCCAAACCAGATTTAAAGTCATTTATCAGTCAGCGCCGACGCTGGGCTTCGAAAAGTACTAAATATAAAAATAAAGGTGTGATCGCCTTGGGAATTTCCATTTGGTTTTTTAATGTATTGATTTTAGTTGCTTTGGTTCTCGCTCTTTTTGGCGTAAATTTCGTTGCCTGGGTCGTACTTTTTGCATTGCTGTTAAAGATGATCGTTGAATTTCTTTTTATTCGGCCCTTAACTGTATTCGCAAGCAGAAAGGAACTCTTATGGTATCTGCCTTTACTGAGCTTAGCGCATATCTTTTACCTAACTTATATCGGCATATTGGGTAATGTTGGGAAGTATGACTGGAAAGGTCGGCAAGTCAAATAATTTTTTCCTATTTTTCGACCCTCAATCTTATGGCTTCTTCAGCTGATTTTACGATTTCCTCAATTGTCTTTCCTTCCGTATCTAAGGGATTGAGTACCTCCCACGTCATATGGAGAAAAGGTGTCAGTGGGTACATCCCATATTGTACCATTTCGTAGGACCCGGTGATGGCAACCGGAACAACGAGTGCATTTGGATTTTTCTTTAATAATGTGGCAATTCCACCAACATGGAAGGCTTTCATTTTCCCCGTCTTTGATCGCGTTCCTTCCGGAAAAATAAACGCCGACCAGTTTTTGGTTTTCATATTGTTGGCGAGTTTCAGTATCTCGGCAATAGATTGTTTGGGGTCATTGCGATCGATATTTGCGGCGCCGCCATGTTTCAGGTTAAAAGAGATACTCGGTATACCACTAGCAAGTTCTATTTTG
The DNA here is from genome assembly GCF_002325125.1 of Sphingobacterium sp. UBA1498. Lineage (NCBI taxonomy): Bacteria > Pseudomonadati > Bacteroidota > Sphingobacteriia > Sphingobacteriales > Sphingobacteriaceae > Sphingobacterium > Sphingobacterium sp. UBA1498. Next base: position 63,896 of record NZ_DCRG01000029.1, on the reverse strand, counting down.
GAAATAAACTTCCCATGAAATCTACGTAAGAAATAGATCATTGGGGGGATATCAAACGTACTTTGGTGATTGGCTACAAACACAATGGGCTGTCCCGTTGGAATATTTTTATTGTCGATAAATGTCACGCGGTTAAATAGCGTGTAATAGGAAGCGACAAGACAGGCATTTAATATATCTACACTCCTTTTATGGGCATTGTATCCTCCTAGCTTCAAACATAGCCACTGTATGGGGTGGAAGATAATCAAGGATAAACCAAAACAAAACCAAAATATTATAGATAGGAAATAGCCTAAAAACTTCTTCATAAACGTTATTTAATGATACAAATATATCATTAAGCAATGGTTTTTGAAAGATATTGATTTTATAGCGTTTTGTTTTAATATTATTAATGTTATCTTTAATAATGTTAATATACATATTGTTTAATGAAAAAAATACCAATTGATTGTCCCTGTTGTGAAGCGAAGTTAACGGTTTCTAAGTTGGTGTGTGACTCTTGTGAGACTGAGGTTGTCGGTAAATTTTCATTGCCCTTACTCATGCAGCTCACTGTCGAGGAACAGGAATTTGTCATGAACTTTTTGAAGCATTCAGGAAGTTTAAAAGAAATGGCAAATCAAATGGGAAAATCCTATCCGACAGTCCGCAATATTCTCGACGATCTGATTTATAAATTGAAATCTATTGAACATGCATGCGGTGGCGGCGGACGGAGCTCTAATTAGCATTCTAAGCATTCTGAACTATTTATAAACTTACAATTATATCAAAATGAAAAGTAATAAAATTTATACCGAAAGTCAATCTTTTTTTAGCTGGTGGCTCTGTCTGATCCTTTTAACTGTCAGTGTGGCTAGTTTTTCTGTACACTGGCATGATCTCTTACGTTTGAATTTTGTTCTATTATTTCAATTGCCGGGCTTCTGGATCAATTTAGTATTGTGGGGACTCTTTGCCGTGTTGAGGTTAAAAACAACGATTCATGAGGAAGAGGTTGAAGTCCATTTTTTCCCTTTCAACTTCTATCGAAAACGAGTGCAGTGGTCCGATATACAATCTATTGAGGTGCGGAAATATAATCCGATAGGCGATTTTGGTGGATGGGGACTACGGAGAGGAGTGAGGGGCCGCGCTTTTTCAGCTCGGGGCAACATAGCTCTACAACTTACACTGAGAAATGGTAAGGTATTGCTTATAGGAACCCAAAATCCAGTAGAAATTGAACATCTAAATTTATCTCAATTTTTAAAAAATGAAAGTTAAACAGATTTTACTGAATCCATTTGCCGAATTTATGGAGTGGAAATTATTTTTTGTGGGTGTTTTCGGATTCTTGTTATCAAGCTATTTTATTTATTTATCTGGTCAGCAATTCAATGGATTTATGCATTTCTATCAACCAGAAATGACGGTTTCTCTGTGGGCTGTTATGCGCGTTCACGCCTATATGGTTTTGGCTCCTTTTACACTTCTCTATGCTATAGGGACGTTATTAAATAGAAAGACCAGGATTATTGATGTCATGAATGTCATTTTGATTATGCCATTTCCGCTTTATCTTGCATTATTTCTAGGGAAACTTCTCAACCAGGACAAATTTTCGGATGAAGTCTTAAAGGCAGTGCAGAGCGGCGATCATACATTGGAGGGAGTTGATAAAACAGAGATGCTCTTTTTCGGTATGTTTGGAATCATCAGTTTATTAATGCTGTTTTATCAGTTCTATTTATTGGTCAAGGGCATGAATGTAGCCGTTAATAATAAGAAGATTGGGATCAGTATATTATTTGTGGGATTATATTTTATACTGGATCTATGTATACAGTTTTATTTTTAGTAAAAAATGACAATGAGAAAAATTTTGTACCTATTTATCATTTATTTCCATTTTTCATGTTCCCATGCACAGACATTTGATGGCTCATGGAAGGGCGAGGTAAGTGTTTCGGGGCAGAAGTTGCTATTGGTATTCAATCTACAGCAAGATAGCACAGGAAACTGGAATGGAACCTTTGAAAGTCCAATGCAAACGTCACAAAAATTTGCAATAAGCCAAATACGGATCCAACACGATTCAATTTGGATGGATGTGAAAAATATCGGTTTAGCTTATGCTGGTTTTTTGGATCGGGACAAAGATGTGATGAAAGGCGGCATGAAGCAGGGAACTTTTGAATCTGCGATGATTCTGGTTAGGAGCGAAAATGAACAGAGTGGACTGTCTCGTAAGCAGGATGTTTTTCCTCCCTATGACTATATGGAAGAGGAAGTATCATTTAAAAATAACAAAGGTAATTCATTTTTAACGGGATCCTTAACCTATCCAAAGGGTAAAGGACCATTTCCTGCAGTAGTATTGGTCAATGGTAGTGGACAACAGAACAGAGATTCTGAAATGTTTGGCCACCGACCTTTTAAGGTTCTCGCTGATCATCTTACTAAAAATGGTTTTGCGGTACTGCGTTATGATGACCGAGAAATAGGTGGATCGAAAGGCGAAGTGAATTTAGCGACAACGATCGATTTTGCTTCTGATGCGAACGCCGCAGTAGATTTTTTAAGCAAAAAAAACATCGTTGACGTTGATAAAATCGGGATGATTGGCCATAGCGAGGGTGCTTTAATTGCCGAAATAGTCGCATCCGAGAATGATAACGTAAAGTATATTGCAATGCTATCTGGACCGGTATTAAAAGGAGACTCATTGTTAATCTTACAGAGTTATGCTTTAGGAAAGGCGGGTGGATTGTCGGAAGCTGCATTAACGATCAATAAAGCAAATAACAGAAAATTATATACTATTTTAATGAGGGATGAACCACCAAAGGTTTTGTCTGAAACTTTGGAACAGGAACTTATTCATCAAAATAACAACAATCCGTTGACTCCCGATATGAGAATTAAACTCAGTCCGATGATGAGTCCTTGGTTTAGGACTTTTCTCAGAATTGATCCGGCTTATTATCTGAAGCACCTGAAAGTACCTATTTTTGCTTCTTTTGGCGGGAAAGATGTTCAGGTGCCTGCAAATGAAAATATTTATAGCCTTCAGCGTCTGCACCTAAATACGACAGATGTGACAATTAAAAATTATCCAAACTTAAACCATCTTTTTCAAAATTCTCAAACGGGTAAAATCGAAGAATACTTTGAGAATTCAGAAAGCTTTAACGAGCAACTGATGGATGATCTGACAAAGTGGCTTAAGATGAAAACCAAGTAATTCATTATCTATCCGCATAGTTTTAAACAAAAAGAAGGTAATTTAATAAGCGGCTAAATTACCTTCTTTTTGTTTTTGTAACGATTTTAAGTTGGGGCAGATCGTATACTTACTAGGGTGTTGTATTCGCTACAGGAAGTATTTTTCCATTAAAATAGCGGTGTCCATTTTGAGCGAAATCCGCGATATAGCGCCCCATTTCGAAGGCCAATGTACCGGCTTCAACACCCGGAAAAGCGGCCTCAAACATTTCAGTCTGAGAAGATCCCAACGCTAAACAGTTAACCTTAATTCCCTTTTCCTTAAATTCTTCAGCCAAACACTCTGTGAGTATCGATAATGCTCCTTTGCTGGCTGAATATGCTGAAAGACCAGAAAACTTCATGGATCCCTGGAAACCGCCCATGCTGCTGATATTTAAGATATGTGATCCTGCCTGCATCATGGGAACAACATGTTGTATCATATTAACGTGCCCCATTACATTGATCTGCAACATTTCAGCAAAATCTTGTCCATCAGTTTCCATAAATGGCTTATAGATGAGTGCACCCGCATTGTTTATCAAAATATCAACCTTATCAAATTTTGACTGAATGAAGGGGACTAGCGTAGCATAGTCGTCGTAGACAATATCAAATTGGGCAGGATATAACGCTCCGCCATCAAAATTGAGTTGGCCTGCAATTTCGTGAAGCTTTCTTAGTTTGTCCGCTGATCTGGCCAATGCAATTACGTTGTTGTCCTTTTTAGAGGTCAAATCCAATACCGCTTCAAATCCAACACCACTGCTGGCTCCTGTAATAATAATATTTGCCATGTTATTCTTCTAGTTTTTGACTTTGTTCAACTTCTTCGACAGTAGGCAATTTATCTTCCCCGATGGCTTTGGGATGGAAGATATAATAAATTCCCGAAAGCGCAACGAGAGCAGAAATAATATAAAATAACAATGTGATTAATACCGCATTGTGTGAGTCGACATGAAAGATACCAGCTCCCCACATAATCACAAGTTCACGCATGCCTAAACCTCCAACGGAAAAGGGGATGATTGAAACTAGTGAAGAGGCCAGGAATAAAAACAGGTAAGGGGAGAATTTGCCGCTAAAACCCAAAGCATAAAGTATGAGGATTGCTGCTATAACTTGCATCGACTGTACGCCGATGGCCTTTAAATACGCTTTTAAAAATGTTGATTTGTATTCCTTAAAGAACTTGGTGACGATAAAATAATAGAGAATGCTCCCTAAAATAAATAAAATAATGGTCAGATAGTTTGGAATTCCCAGCTGTGGCATATAGGTTACCAGTGCTGCAATGATAAGGCATAATGCCCATAAACCACTTAATCTGTCTAAAAATAGAGCCGTAAATAGTTTTCTTCCTTTAATATTAAATCGTTTCCTGAGGAAGAATATCTTGTACCCATCTCCGCCCACACCACCAGGTAAAATAAGGTTATAAAATAGGCCGAGTTGATACAATTTTAAATTATATCTTTCGGTGACATCCAGGCCGATCGCTTTTAAAAACGTCAATAAGCGCGAAGAGGAAATAAAAATAGAGATACTATACGCGACTAAAGCAAAGAATAGATAAAGTGGGTTGGAATGGATGATGGCTTCTTTTAGATCTTTTACTGATACCTTGCTGAATACCCAATATAAGGCGCCCACTGTAACAACAATCTTTGCTATATTTTTGGCTATTTTGAGCCCCTTCTTTCTATCCATATAAAGTTATGCGTTCAATCCTCTTGGCTGTAATTAGCGATTTGGCGAATCCAAAGTTAGAAACTTTGTGGAAATGTGCAATTGTGCTTAAGCAATCGTTGGGTAAATTCTTGAATACAATAATATCAAATACAAAATACCAAAGATAGTCGCGAGCGAAAATAGCCAATTTAGGTCAATTCTGTTATATTTGTGCTTGAGTACAGCAATCATTAATCCAATGATGATGCAAAATAATAAAATAGGCGCTACCAGGGCTATCTTATTCGTAAATGCAAGGCTTATCTGATCCAATTTGCTTTTTGCTTCCTGTCCTAAGAAAAGCGGATAAGTAGCAAAGGCCAATAAAATGACGAATAACCGCAGTAGAGTTTTTGCTATTATTTTGCTTATGGTATGATTTTTGGCTGTAATCTTCATGATTTGTGAATTAATTTACTCCAAAAATACAATTTGAAATTAAAATTTATACATATGAATCGATTCGTTTTATCATTAGCAACTGTTTTTGCTATCGTGACCTTATTTTCTTGTGGAGCACAAAAGCAAGGTACATCAACTGGAAGTCCTTCTTCCAATACGAGTGCAGCTTCTGGTCCAAGCGCTTCTGATTGGAAATCTGCCGTTAAAGGAACTTGGACATTGAATACAATCGATAGAGAAAATTTACCATCTTCATTCACAATTAAAAGTGTTTTTGAAGAAGCTCCTGCAGAATGTTTTGTAGGCAGTACATGGAATTTTATTGGAAATGGCAAGGGGTCAATTACCTTTAACGCTCAGGGAACTTTGTGCGCTCCAGGTGCATCACGCGAGATCTTTTGGTCTATCTATAATCCTGGAAAAGGTCTAGGGGAACCACAGTTTCAGTTTAAAAAAATCTATGCAGGCGACAAAGCAAAGAACGTAACGACTGGTTATCGCTTAGATTTATCTTATTCGGATGGGAATAAATTAGTTATGCGCATGCCATTGACAGTTGCTAATGGAGAGGCGTATTTAGTCTTTAATTTCACGCGTTCTAATTAATCGCAAAACGATAAAAGTAGAAAAACATTAAGCTATAGGATTTCCTATGGCTTTTTTTGTTTAAAATTTAATACTTTTACATTCCCAATTCATTATGATTATTTATGCCATAGCTGGGGGGATTCACAACATTTTGAAGCAGTGCATGCATAGAATCTTGTGGACGGATACGCTTATCGTAGATATGATGATGGGACAAATACCTGGTGATTCGTCGGGTATTGCATAATCTAGAGAGAAACATGGCTGAACAACACACCAAAACTGCTTTAATAACGGGTATAACAGGACAAGATGGTGCCTATCTAGCAGAATTCTTATTAAAAAAGGGATACAAAGTACACGGCTTAAAGCGTCGAAGTTCTTTATTTAATACGGATCGTATTGACCATCTTTATCAAGATCCTCATCTTGACAATAGAAATTTTACTTTGCATTTTGGCGATTTGACTGATTCAACCAATTTAATTCGTATTATACAAGAAACCCAACCAGATGAGATCTACAATCTTGCTGCTCAGTCTCACGTAAAAGTTAGTTTTGACACCCCAGAATATACTGCAAATGCAGATGGTATCGGTACATTACGTATTCTTGAAGCGGTGAGGCTATTGGGGATGATTGAGAAAACCCGGATTTATCAGGCCTCTACTTCTGAGCTTTATGGTTTGGTGCAAGCGGTTCCACAAAGTGAAACAACACCTTTTTATCCCCGAAGTCCTTATGCTGTAGCCAAAATGTATGGTTATTGGATTACTGTAAATTACCGCGAAGCCTATAAGATGTATGCCTGTAATGGTATTTTATTTAATCACGAGAGCCCGGTAAGGGGAGAAACCTTCGTGACACGTAAAATCACCAGAGCAGTTGCAAAGATAGCTCTTGGACTTCAGGATAAGCTATACCTCGGTAATCTGTCCGCGCAACGCGACTGGGGGCATGCGAAGGATTATGTGGAAGCGATGTGGTTGATTCTTCAGCAGGAAACACCCGAAGATTTTGTAATAGCAACAGGTGTGACCACTACCGTTAGAGAGTTTGTGCGGATGGCATTTGCTGAATTGGGTATTGAGATTGAATTTAGTGGAAAGGGAGAACAAGAAAAGGGTGTTATTATCGATATTGATGAAGAGCGTTTGCTGCAGTTGAATATCGATCAGTCAATGATTAAATTTGGTCAGACTGTTGTCAAAGTTGATCCTGCATATTATAGGCCGACTGAGGTCGACTTACTTATTGGTGATCCGACAAAAGCAAATACAAAACTTGGATGGCAGCCAAAATATGATCTCCAAATGCTGGTAACAGATATGGTACAATCTGATCTTCACTTGATGAGGAAGGAAGAATACTTGAAAAAAGGAGGATTTGAGACTTTAAATTATTTTGAATAAGTTACAATCTGTAGCAGAAAATAAAACTGGAATAATTTTTGTTTAAACATTCAATGGTATAGATCTATACTATGAATATGACAGTATATTATGATAAATTCAGACGTTGTTTCGAGTAAGAAAGAAGAAGAAAAAAAGAAAGATTCTTCGAAAATTTACTTCTTTATCATTGCGATAGCAGCATTACTTGCAACGAATATATATTTTTATGTTAAGTTTAAAACCAACGGTGAAAAGGTTTATACGCTTACAGTAGAAAAAGAGAATCTTCAGGTACAGATAGATCGTATTGAGGCTGAATTGGATAAAATTGATGTAGAAAATGTGCAATTGACTCCTGAGATGACGCTGCAAAAAGAGGATTCCAGAATGGAGATTGCGGTGCTTCGTAAGAAGCTCGAAAATAAAAGTATTACTCCCAAAGATATCGATGAAGCGCAACAGAAGATCAACCAGCTTAAAAAACAGGTTGATACCTATCGCGTAAATGTTCAAAGGCTGATTCAGGAAAATCAAATTTTATCCAAACAAAATCTCAACCTGAACGAATCTGTAGTCGAAAAGGAAAAGCAAATTACTTCATTGGTTACTTCAAATTCTGAATTGAAAGAGAAGGTTGCAACAGCTTCTGCCCTGAAAGTTTCAAGCATTAGTATGAATGGCCTTGAAGTCAAAAAAAATGGAAAGGAATTAGTTGAAGAACGTGCGAAGAAAATTGACAAGTTAAAAATCAGTTTTACCATTGCTGATAATCCTTTAGCAAAAAATGGAGAACGTGATATATATGTTAGAATTATCGACCCACAAGGAAATCTAGTCGTGCAGGACGATAATATTTTCTATGTACATGGCGAGAAATTACAGTATACATTTAAACATAATATTTTGTTTACCAACAAGGGGGAAGATTATATCATTTATTGGGCAGCAGAGCAGGGATTTTCTAAAGGTGCCTATACGGTATTGTTATATGAAGATAATGCAATCATGGGACGATCTACGATTGTATTGCGTTAAGAGGAGATAAACAAATAAACTAAAAGCTCTTTACATGATTGTAAAGAGCTTTTTTTGTGAAGTACAAATTCTTACTATATCGATCCGTAACCATAAGGGCATGGCTTTCAAGTAGCTTTAACGTATCAAAATCCATCAATACTGAGCTATAAGCTGGATATACTTGGTTTCTCCAATTTCTCTTATCTCTGTTGTGGCTAAATCACTATTAAGATTCTGCCTGCTGTAAGGGAAGCAGGATATGAAATGTCGTGCCTTCGCCTTCTACGGTCTCAAAATAGATCTGACCGTTACTGGCTTCGATTGTTTTCTTGACAAGTACCAATCCTAAGCCATTTCCCGAACTTTTTGTGGTGAAATTTATCTGGAAAATTTTATCCTGCATTTCCTTCGGAATTCCATACCCATTGTCTTTGACATCGATTTTAACAAAATTATCCGAGTAGCGTTCAATGGAAATTTCGATCTTCATGTTTTTTCGGCCATAGCCACCCTCGATAGCATTTTTTATTAAATTATTGAACGTCCGCAAGAGTTCATTACCATCCGCTTTTACAATCAATGTTTTATGATCAGCGTTATTGATGAGACGGATACTTACACTCGGCGTATTATTGTATAACGAAATAGACTTTGTTATTTTTTCAACGATATTGATATTCTCCATCATCGTATTTGGAAATTTTGCAAAATGCGAAAATTCGGATGCAATATGCGTTAGAGCATCGATTTGCTCGATAAATGAAATAGAGAATTTATTAAATCTGTCTGGAAATTTAGGATCATCATCTTTGTAAGATCTGCGTAGTTGCTGAATACCCAATTTCATTGGTGTCAATGGATTTTTAATTTCATGTGCTATCTGCTGAGCCATCTCACGCCAAGTGGATTCCCGCTCCGTATCTTTGATTTTATTGGCATAGTCTTCAAGCTTTATGATCATAAGGTTGTATTCTTTGATCAATGTACCTATTTCATCATTTCGCTGCCAAAATAACGGCTCATTGGGTTGTCCCAAGCGCAGCTGTGAAATTTTCTTACTGATGATGCTCAGTGGATTGGTGACACTGTTGGCAACAAACGTGGCATAAAACCCAAAGCCAATGATGATCAGCGAATAAATGTTTACTATGGTATTTAATAGAAGATTTTTATTGATATTTTCTTCTTTTTGAAGGGAGAAGTTTGGTATGCCAATATAAGCCAGGGTATTGTAATTTTTGTCCCTGATGGTGGCATAACTAGTTTCAAATTGGAAAGTACCTATCCGCTCATCTTCAATCGTCTCTGACTTTTTTAATATCGATAGATTCTTCAGTGCAGCGGGATTGATGAATGTAGAGAAAAGCTCCAAATCGTAAATTCTACGCTGTGAACTATAGAGCAACCTGCCTGATTTGGAATAAAGATTAAAGTCCTTGGAAATTGTTTCGGACAATGTCTTTAGAATGCTGATGAGTTGAGTTTCGGTGGAAATTTCATCCGTATATGTCAGCATATTTTCCATCCGTTTGCCAAGTTCAATTATAAAACGTTCTTTACTTGTTTTATTGTTGTTATAAAGTTGTTTATTGATACTGATATAAGAAATTACACCTGAAATAAGAATAGCGAGTATAACGGAGGAGATAATAGATGTCTGAATACGTGTAGAATATTGTATCTTATTCACAATTCTGTAGAACTGATACTTTAAATTTCGGAAAGTAAGCTTGGTGTTTTTAAGAAAAATATAGAGTGATTTTATGAAGTGGTACAGCATAAAAATCATAAAGAACACCAGGAATAGAAAAGATGTCGTTGCTAAATAGTCCCAAAAAGAAGGTTTTTGTTTACTGATAACATAGGTTGAAAATTTATTGGCGATGTAGGCCATGTGCAGGTATGCATCTTTGTCTAGGATCTCAATATATTCTCCAGGAGTACCTTTGAGACCTCTTAAATTGTTTTCATATGTATATTTTCCAAATTGTGTTATTAGAGAACCTGCTTTATAAAGGGCTATCGAATAGTCTCCTTTATTATAATACTGTGAGTTGTTGATCCGCATATCGGTAAGGATTTCGGGATAAGGGACCGTGTAACTGAAGTCTTTATTGGAGAGATTGATAATAACGTTGACGATTCTATTTTGGTCAATCGACACTGGAATGATAGAAAAGTATTCATGTGTACCGAGTTCTCCGCCGGCACGATAGAAGTTTTGAGTTACTTTTATCGACTTATTGATCACTTTTTCGCGATACTCATTGAGCTTATTCTGGCTTGCAGCATTCAGCGGATTATTGTTCTGATCATAATAATAGGCTTTGAATTCGTATTTGGAGAGATAGCCGCTAAAGTATTTTTTCTTAATGAAGTCGTTGATGCCCTCTGTGTTTGTGTAGGGTAGACTGATATTAAATAGATGCTTTAATTCTTGATCGTTTGCCAGGCTGCTTTCAATATCGGAGAATAACGACACAGCATTCACATCATCTTCGGACTGTAGGTTGCCCAACAATATCTTCATATCAATCAAGTTTCTTTCCTGGTAGAAACGAGCGTGCGTAATAGCACTTATGATTGCCCAAAGTATCAGTACCGCGATATAGTTTGTGAGTATATGCCGATTGAAATATTTCTCACCGAAAGATTTAATAAGAATAATTAGCGCGAGTAGTAAGTTGACAAGGCTATTTTTTTCTATATAAAAGGAAATGATCAAAATGACAAAGATGACGCATGCCAGTTGGATATTTAGTAACTGTGTTGGCTTTAACTCTAATTTTTTAAGAAAAAAGAGCACAAGGTCGATGTAAATACTTAAGGCCAAAATACCTATGCCGACAATGCCAAGATCGACCCAACTTAAGAAATGTAAATCGACCAGTTTTGTAAAATCAAAATAAATATTGTTGGAGTGCGTAATTAACGTTCCGGCGATATCGTATAATAGCCCGAACGACAGGTATATACTCAGAATAAATCCGATGGCTATGGGCACTCTAAAGAGCCGGATATTTTTTATTTTGTCAAAATTAAGCTCTTTGCGAATTGAATAGATAAATAGAATGAGCCATAATATTAAAATTGTGGTGGACATGACCGACCAGATGTTCGGGAAGAAACGATTATAGGCATAGTTGCGCGAGTCGAAAATTGAAAATGTCGCATTTTCAGATAGCAAATTCCATTTGAGATCGGCGAATTTGACCAAACTAAATATCGCCAACAGCAGTAGTATAGACCACCAGGCCCTGCCTGTTTTGGCCATATGAAGGCAAAGGCTATTGAAGAAGATCAACCATGCAATTAAAGCAAGTAACCAGCAGAAAAATTGCAAAATTGTGTAAGCATTTTCATGCTCTCCGTCTTTGAGCTTAACAGAAAAAAGGTAAGATCCCTCTTTACTGTAAATGTTTTTAATGGTTACCGTATCTGTATAGGAGGCAATATCAATATTTCTGGAGTCGAAGAAGTTTCTCCGCAGTGAACTGCTTAAATAGAGATTGTTGTTATTGGTATATCCTTTTACAATAATATAGGCGAGTATACTGATATTACCAATTGTTTTCTTTCTAACGACGTAAGAGCGGTTATCATCTTGGATAAAATTGGATTTTTCAGGAAATCCCTGATCAGTAATCGGTACAAATAGATGTGTGCTCCACATCTTCGGCTCGTGGTCCTTAAAAAGAAATAGATAGACATTTTCTTTGGTTTTGAATTTTTCAAAGGCCTGATAAACCGCGATTGGATACTGATCGTAGTTTTTGAAAGTTTTGAGCAAAAGAGAATCGTTGAAAATACGGTCTACTTTTTTCTCTTGCTGAGCGATATAGTTATTTAGTGATTTTGTATCAATGTCTAATATTTCCTTATTGGTAACAGATTCTTTGATGGTGATAGCTGTTCCTATAAAGCATAGCGTTAAGATAAGTAAGAGTAGTCGAATTTTTATACCAGAATTCACGTTCATCAATTTACATTATTGTAAATATAAAAAAAAGTCCTTGCTTTCTTAGGGCAAGGACTTTTATATTATTTTTCTACATGACCTCCTTTGATTGGTCAGAGAGAATTTTTGCACTATTTTCGCTGCTTTGTAAGCTATTGAAAACACGAAAGGTATCGAATACCAATAATTAAACGTGAGGCTCTTCTTGTCTGAAGATTTTAGCAGTCAAGTACTCACGGTTTAAGCGAGCAATGTTTGTTAATTTGATACCTACAGGACATTCAGCTTCACAAGCACCAGTATTGGTACAGTTACCGAAACCTTCAGCATCCATTTGATCTACCATTGCCTGTGCACGTTCGTAACGTTCAGTTTGCCCTTGAGGTAACAAAGCAAATTGAGATACCTTTGCCGATACGAATAACATTGCAGAAGCATTTTTACATGCTGCAACACAAGCACCACAACCGATACATGTTGCTGATTCGAAAGCTTCGTCAGCAATACGTTTAGGAATAGGAATAACGTTTGCATCAGGAACACCACCTGTATTGATATTCACATATCCACCTGCTTGTTGGATACGGTCAAATGCGGTACGGTCAACCGCAAGGTCTTTCAATACTGGGAATGCCGCAGCTCTCCAAGGTTCAATCACGATAGTTTGTCCATCATGGAAGCTACGCATGTGCAATTGACAGGTTGTAGTACCTTCTTTAGGACCGTGAGGGCGACCATTGATTACTAATGAACACATCCCACAGATACCTTCACGACAATCGTGATCGAAATATACTGGATCTTCTCCTTTACGAGTCAATTCTTCATTGACAATATCAAGCATCTCTAAGAAAGACATATCATCAGCGATATCGTTTGCCTGATAAGTTACAAATTGACCTTTATCTTTATCATTTTTTTGACGCCAAACTTTCAGCGTTAAATTCATATGTTGTGCCATGATAATTTTCCTTCTTATTTATAACTTCTTTGTGTTAACTGAACGTTCTCGAATACCAAGTCTTCCTTGTGTAATTCCTCAGGTACATTGTCTCCTTTGTATTCCCAAGCAGATACATAGGCGAATTCATCATCGTTACGTTTTGCTTCACCTTCTTCAGTTTGGCTTTCCAAACGGAAGTGACCACCACAAGACTCAGCGCGTTGTAAGGCATCAACAACCATTAATTCACCCAATTCTAAGAAGTCAGCTACGCGACCAGCTTTTTCTAACGAAAGATTTAATTCTTCGTTCTCTCCTAGAACTCTAACATTTGTCCAGAATTCTTTTTTCAACTCTTGGATCAAACCTTGTGCTTTTTGTAGTCCTTCAGCTGTACGAGCCATACCACAATACTCCCACATAATGAGACCTAATTTTTTGTGGATATCATCAACAGTTTGTGTACCGTTTAAAGACAACAATTTGTTGATTTTCTCTTCAACTTCCTTACGTGTAGATTCGAAAGCAGGATGGCTGTGATCTACTGGTGCAAATGAACCTAATTTTGCTAAGTAATCTCCAACAGTGTAAGGAATGACGAAGTAACCGTCGGCAAGACCTTGCATTAATGCCGATGCACCTAAGCGGTTTGCACCGTGATCAGAGAAGTTACACTCACCCAAAGCATATAAGCCAGGGATTGTTGTCATCAAGTTGTAATCAACCCAAACACCACCCATTGTGTAGTGTACAGCTGGGTAGATACGCATTGGTTGTTTGTAAGGGTTCTCGTCAGTGATTTGATAATACATGTCAAATAAGTTACCATATTTAGCACGTACAGCGTCCTCTCCTAGACGGCCGATAGCTTCTTTGAAATCCAAGAATACCGCGAAACCAGTTTTACCGACACCACGACCATCATCGACAGCTTCTTTCGCATTACGAGAGGCCACATCGCGTGGTACCAAGTTACCGAATGAAGGATATTTACGCTCCAAGAAATAATCTCTGTCTTCCTCTTTGATATCATTGGCTTTGATCTCACCTTTGCGCAATCTTTCAGCCATCTCCTGAGTTTTAGGAACCCACACACGGCCGTCATTACGTAAAGACTCTGACATCAATGTTAACTTCGATTGGTGATCGCCAGTTACAGGGATACAAGTTGGGTGAATCTGTGTATAACAAGGGTTAGCGAAGTAAGCGCCACGTTTGTGTGCTCTCCAAGCAGCTGTAACATTACAACCCATCGCATTTGTAGACAAGAAAAATACGTTACCGTAACCACCTGTACACATCAATACTGCGTGTGCAGCATGCGTTTCTATTTTACCTGAAACCAGGTCACGAGTGACGATACCTTTAGCATGACCATCGATCATAACAAGGTCTAACATCTCATGACGCGTATAGGATTTTACTTTCCCTTTTTTTATCTGGCGGTTCAATGCTGAATAAGCACCTAACAATAATTGTTGTCCAGTTTGACCACGGGCATAGAATGTACGGCTTACTTGCGCGCCACCGAAAGAGCGGTTATCTAATAAACCTCCATATTCACGTGCAAATGGAACACCTTGAGCGACACATTGGTCGATGATATTAACAGATACCTCTGCCAAACGGTAAACGTTGGCCTCACGGGAGCGGTAATCACCACCTTTGATTGTATCGTAGAATAAACGGAAAACAGAGTCTCCATCGTTTTGGTAACTCTTTGCTGCATTGATACCACCTTGTGCTGCAATAGAGTGTGCACGACGTGGTGAATCTTGATAACAGAATGTAATTACATTGTATCCTAACTCGGCTAATGACGCTGCTGCAGATGCACCAGCAAGTCCTGTACCAACAACAATAACTGTAAATTTACGTTTGTTAGCAGGGTTAACCAGCTTCAGATTAAATTTATGATTTGACCACTTTTGGGCTAATGGGCCCGCTGGTACTTTTGAATCTAACATATCTCTTAATTTTATATTGATCGATAGAGCCGGAGCTTTATCTTAAAAGATTCTGAATTATTTAAAGAAGAAAAACAATGGCATTATTGCAAAGCCAATTGGAATTAATACCCCAAATACCCAAACACCGATTGCTCTGACAATTCCAATATATCTTCTGTGGTTAAAACCTAAAGTTTGGAATGCAGATTGGAAACCGTGAATTAAGTGGAACGCCAAAGCTGCCATCGCAATAACATACAAAGCTACCAATGCAACATTTTTGAAAGCAAAGTCAACTTGCTTGTACAAATCTCTTGCTTTTACGATTTGAACATTGTTTTCTACCGTTTCTTGGTAGTCATGAAATTCAGATGCTTGAAGTTCTCTCGCTGTGGTTTGCCCTGTTGCCAAATCAGTACGGTATTCGATGTACGGCACTTCATCATTGTGAAACTTCCACCAAAAATTAGACATGTGTGTCGCTAAGAATACTAAAATGACAGTACCTAAGATACCCATGTTGCGTGAATTCCACTTGCTGTTTGCTTGACCATCATATTTGGCATAACCAATAGGACGGGCGGCCTTGTTTTTCATCGACAATGTAATAGCATAGATGACGTGAACAATTACCGAAGCATACAATAAGTAAGAAACAACTTTGATTGGTGTAAAGTGAGTCATAAAATAGGCGTACTTGTTGAACGCTAGACCCGCATCATCTTTAAATAATTGCAAGTTACCAACCAAGTGAACAACTAGGAATAAACATAGGAAGATTCCTGTTAAGCTCATGATTAGCTTCTTCCCAATCGAAGAACTGAAAACTGGCTTTGATTTACTCATTATCCTTGTAATTTAATTTTAATTAGGCAAATCTACTATTTGCTATTAAATATGATACCATTTTGACAAGAAAAAGCAATAATTTAGAACGGTTCTAAAGTTTATTCAAATAAAAAGTCCGTTTTGAAAAAAAACGGACTTTCGAACGGTATAGAAACGCAGCTTAACCTGCTATAGAATACTAAATAATCTGTAGCCTAAACCGATACTCCACATATTGATTTTTGGATTAGCCTGACTCTCATTGTTGACTTTATTTAAGCCCATTTCATAACGGAGATCTATGCGCAAACTGGAAACATCAGCACCTACACCAAATGCCCATGAAGTACCACTCTTTTTATAGTTATTTGGATTTAATTGATCAATGAATTTAGCCTGCTTGTCATCTACATTAAATGAAAATATTGGACCAGTTTGAATCCGTGCGCCAATCGGTCCCAAACCAAAACGTTTACCCAATAAAACGGGAACATCAATACTGGTGAATTTAACATTAGTGGTAGTTGTCGAGCCATTTTCATCCTTTCCATTAACAGTCGTGTTTTTACCTGTTAAATATAACTCAGGTTGAATATGGAAACCTAATACACCAACACGGCCATAAAGGCCCGCTTGGTAGCCAGCTTTCGTGTCAGAATTGAAATATTTGCCATCGCTTTTAAGCTTTGAGAAGTTTAACCCTCCCTTAACACCCACCTCAAATCCAGGTAGAAGCTGCGCCTGTGCCGTTGCTACGCTACCACAAATCAAAAGTAATGCTGGTAAAATCTTTTTCATAATCTTTTATTTATGTATATATTGTATCTTTAAAGAAACTTTTACAGTTCAGTAAAGATATACAAATTTTATACCTAAATCTTAGTTATGCTGAAAATTAACGAAGAACAATGGCAAGTAGCCAAAGAAAAACTCCGTCGCAAGTACAATCATTTAAGTGACGAAGATTTAGCTTTTCAAGCAGGAGAAGAAGATAAGTTGATCAGTAGGTTGTCTTTGCGTTTGCGGCGGAAGCCTTCCTATATTTTATTTACAATAGGTAAAGAGATTCAGGATATCAGTAGCAATAGATTATGAGTAATACCATTAGCTGGAGCGATTTTGAGAAGGTGGATTTGAGGGTAGCAACAATTTTGGATGCGCAGGATTTTCCAAAAGCGAAGAAACCGGCCTATCAATTGAAACTCGATTTTGGTGATAAGATAGGTATACTGCAAAGCAGTGCCCAGATTACGGTACACTACAGCAAAGAAGAACTGATCGGAAAACAAGTCGTTGCAGTCGTGAATTTCCCCAAAAAACAGATCGCTAATTTTTTTTCGGAATGCTTGGTGACCGGTTTTCCAGATGAAAATGGGGATATTGTTTTGACTTCTGTTGATAAAAAATTACCAAATGGATCTAAACTTAGCTAAGTTTGTGTCATGACATTTCTAGATTTTGAAGGAACACAACTGATCGATAGCGATGAATCTTTTATGCGTATGGCATTGAACGAAGCAAAGATGGCATATGAAGAGGGAGAAGTGCCTATTGGAGCAGTTATTGTTCATCGCGGGCGCGTAATAGGGAGGGGGCATAATTTGACACAACGATTGAATGATGTGACAGCTCACGCAGAGATGCAGGCATTTACAGCAGCTGCGAATTATCTTGGTGGTAAATACCTGGATGAATGTACTTTATATGTCACCATAGAGCCTTGTATTATGTGTGCTGGAGCAGCTTATTGGACACACATCGGGAAAATAGTGTATGGAGCAAAAGACGAAAAGCGCGGTTATTCACATTTTCATGATAAAATATTGCATCCCAAAACGGTAATTTCACACGGTGTTTTGCAAGCAGAATGCGCTGATTTGGTAAAATCATTTTTTCGTCAAAAACGGTAGTAAGATATTGAATTTATTGTAACACATAAAAACATAACGTTATATATTGTGTTATATTTGTATATATAAACAAAGTAATAATCATTTAAATTAAAATAGATATGGCATTTGAATTAGAAGCGTTACCATACGCAGCCGACGCATTGGAACCACATATTGATAAGACTACAATGGAAATCCACCATGACAGACACCATCAGGCCTATGTGGATAATTTAAATAAAGCAATCGCAGGCACAGACGCAGAGAATCTATCATTATTGGATATCATCAAAAATGTAAGTAAATATTCTGCAGCTGTACGTAACAACGGCGGTGGCCATTATAACCACTCTTTGTTTTGGAAAGTTCTGGGTCCAAACGCTGGCGGAGCTCCAACGGGTGAATTAGCTGAAGCAATCGATGCTACTTTTGGTTCATTTGATGAGTTGAAAAAACAACTTCAAGCTGCTGGAGCCACTCGCTTTGGATCTGGTTGGGCTTGGTTAATCGTTGATGCTGATGGAAAATTAGCGGTAACTTCTACACCAAATCAGGATAATCCATTGATGGATGTTGCTGAAGTGAAAGGTACACCAATTCTAGGTATTGACGTTTGGGAGCACGCTTATTATTTGAAATTTCAAAACAAGCGTCCAGCGTATCTGGAAGAAATTTTTAATGTGATCAATTGGGATGCCGTAGCGCAGAACTATGCCGCATCAAAATAAAACTTCATTTGATAATAAAATCAGAAAAGCGACAATTCAATTTATTGTCGCTTTTTTTCTGAAAGTTTCCCGCGGTATTAGCTATGAAGAATCTTCAGTTCGCTCTACTTGCTGTTTGTATCTAAGGTATCGCGAAGATTTATTTCAGTAAACTGAGTCTATTTTACATATTATTTGGATTTGTGCAGCATTGCTGATAAAACTAGTACGACATCTATCGTGTACAAACAAATAGACAACTATGCATATGAAAAATTTTCTTATAATTTTTGTGGCACTTGTTACCTTTACATCCTGTCAGGGGCAGAAACCGCAGACCAAGCAAGAGGACTTCTCTAAATTGCCATTAAAAAATGCGGCTAAGCTGGATACAGCGACATTTGCCGCGGGCTGTTTTTGGTGTACCGAAGCACAATTTAAAGAACTGAAAGGTGTTGTAAATGTTGTGTCAGGATATACCGGAGGATGGACCAAGAATCCGACATATGCCCAAGTTTGTAGCGGGAGCACCGGGCATGCCGAAGCAACTCATATTATTTTTGATCCCAATCTGATCAGTTACGATAAGCTATTAGAGGCATTTTTTGTAGCACACGATCCTACTGAACTTAATCGACAAGGAAACGACGTTGGTACGCAATATCGGTCAGCTATATTTGTGCATACTAAAGAACAGCTTGACAAGACCCGGTATTATCTTTCGGCTTTGGAAAAAGAAAAGGTTTTTAATAAACCTATTGTAACCGAAGTAGTTCCGGCAACGATATTTTATCCGGCAGAAGACTATCATCAAGATTATTACCGCTTAAATGGAAAGGAACCTTACTGTCAATTGGTCATTAAACCGAAATTGGAAAAATTTAAACGTATCTTTTCCAAGGTGGTAAAAGAGGGACAGTAACTTTGGGTATTCATAATATTTAAGGTAATTTTACGCTATTAGCGCTATTTAGTGTCAAGTCAATAAGTTGAAATCATGTTCTTTCATACCAAATAATAGGTTGGATAGACTTCATGATTAATAAATAGTGTTTTTGATTGAATAATAAATACTTGTAATATGTCTAAAGGATTTTTTACAGTTCCTGTTCCTACCAATGAACCGGTGTATACTTACGCTGTCGGAACAAAAGAACGCAAATTGTTGAAAGCAGCAATTGATGAGGCACGTTCAAAACAGATCGATATCCCAATGTATATTGGCGGTAAAGAAATCACTACTTCTAAAAAAGTAACAATAGCTCCTCCACATGACCATCAACATATTTTAGGTCAATACAACCAAGGTGATAAATCTCACGTAACAGACGCAATCAATGCCGCTTTAACAGCAAAAAAAGATTGGGAAAATCTTGCATGGGAAGATCGTGCGGCGATTTTCTTAAAAGCTGCTGAATTGATTTCAGGAAAATACCGTTATGAGCTGAATGCTGCGACGATGTTGGGGCAATCTAAAAACCCCTATCAGGCAGAAATCGACTCAGCATGTGAAATCACTGACTTTTTGCGCTTTAATGTGCAATACATGACTGAGATCTATAAGCAACAACCTCCTATTTCAGGAAAAGGTGTTTGGAACCGTGTGGAACAACGCCCTCTGGAGGGGTTCGTATTTGCATTAACCCCATTTAATTTTACAGCTATCGCAGGTAATTTACCTTCATGTGTCGCCATGATGGGAAATGTCGTGGTATGGAAACCATCCAATACACAGATCTATTCGGCGAATGTACTAATGAAGATCTTCCGTGAAGCCGGACTTCCCGATGGAGTTATTAACTTGGTATACGTTTCTGGTCCTGATGCAGGTGATGTGATTTTCCAACACCCTGATTTTGCAGGTATTCACTTCACAGGTTCAACAGGAGTATTCCAGGATATCTGGAAAACGATTGGTAATAATATTCACCGATATAAAACGTATCCACGTATTGTTGGTGAGACAGGTGGTAAGGATTTTATCGTTGTTCATCCCTCGGCAGATCTGAAAGTTGCTAATACGGCATTGGTTCGTGGCGCCTTTGAATACCAAGGTCAAAAATGTTCAGCAGCATCACGTGCCTATATTCCTAAATCATTGTGGCCTGCATTGAAAGAATCTATGACGAACGATGTGAAGTCATTTACAATCGGTGGAACAGAAGATTTTACAAACTTTATCAATGCTGTTATTGATGAGAAATCATTTGATAAATTGGCAAAATATATCGATAGAGCTAAAGAATCTACTGATGCAGAAATTGTAGTCGGTGGTACTTACGATAAATCTAAGGGCTATTTCATTCATCCAACAATTATTGAAGCTTCAAAGCCAGATTACGAGACCATGGTTGAAGAGTTGTTCGGGCCAGTTTTGACTATATATGTTTACGAGGATGCTCAGTTTGAAGAAACATTAGCTATCGTCGACAAAACTTCCATTTATGCTCTGACAGGTTCCATTATTGCACAGGACCGTTATGCTATCAATTTAGCGACAGATAAATTAAGACATGCTGCGGGTAACTTCTATGTGAATGACAAATGTACTGGTGCTGTCGTAGGTCAACAGCCTTTTGGTGGTGCTAGAGGTTCTGGTACAAATGACAAAGCCGGGTCAATGATCAACTTGCTTCGTTGGGTGTCTCCACGTACAATCAAAGAGACATTTAATCCGGATACAGATTATAAATATCCTTTCTTGGAAAAAGGAGAATAAGGAAGCGAAGCTACCTTGATAAATGGAAAAGAACGCTTAAAGCGTCCTTTTCTATTTTTAAAAGAATTTCACTTCTCTACGCACATTTATTCTATTTGCATAGGATTAATTTTTATTATAGCATTAGGCGCGTTCAGCGAATTTTTTAGTGCGTTTGATTGTGAACATAATAGTATTCGATTTCTTGTAGCTTTACGGACTCAGTCTTTGAACTTTTTAACCTTGTGGCAAGGTTAAAAATAGGTCCTATAAAAAAGTAGCCATCCTATACAGAATGGCTACCTACATTATACTAATTTTTACAGCAACTAGTCTTCGTTTTCCTCGACGTTAAGCATAGGATCTTCTCCTGTTACTTCGGCGCGGATTTTTCCCTCAAGTTCATCCATTAAATCAGGATTGTCGAATAACAAGGATTTGACAGCATCCCGGCCTTGTCCTAGTTTCGTGTCACCATAGCTAAACCAAGAACCTGCCTTTTTTATGATGCCGTATTCAACACCTAAATCGATGATTTCACCGACCTTAGAGATACCTTCACCAAAAATGATATCAAATTCTGCGATACGGAATGGAGGGGCTACTTTATTTTTTACGATCTTAACTTTTACGCGGTTACCCGATACTTCATCAGAGTCTTTGATTTGTGATGTACGACGGATATCTAAACGAACAGAAGAATAGAATTTAAGTGCGTTACCACCCGTTGTCGTTTCTGGGTTCCCAAACATTACACCAATTTTTTCACGCAACTGGTTAATGAAAATACAACAGCAGTTTGTTTTTGAAATTGTACCCGTCAGCTTACGTAAAGCTTGGGACATTAAACGAGCTTGAAGTCCCATCTTAGAGTCACCCATCTCACCTTCGATTTCGCCTTTTGGTACCAAAGCTGCAACGGAGTCAATAACAATAACGTCGATTGCTCCAGAACGGATTAGGTTATCCGCAATTTCTAAACCTTGTTCACCGTTATCTGGTTGAGAAATCAATAAATTCTCCACATCTACGCCTAATTTTTGAGCGTAGTATTTATCAAAAGCATGTTCAGCATCGATGATAGCTGCAATACCGCCTTTTTTCTGTGCTTCGGCAACAATGTGTGTTGCTAAAGTAGTTTTACCTGAAGATTCTGGTCCATATATTTCAATGATACGGCCTTTTGGTACACCACCTATCCCTAAGGCGATATCCAAACCAAGAGATCCTGTAGAAATAGCCTCGATAGGCTCAACAGCAGTATCTCCTAATTTCATAATTGAACCTTTTCCAAAGTTCTTCTCTAATTTATCTAACGTCAGCTGTAACGCTTTTAGTTTATCTGTGTTGCTCATATTTTTAGTATATATTTCTCAAAATTAAAAATTAAAAATCATAAACCAACTATTATTCACTAAAAAAATTAGCTTTTTATTTCTAGCTTATCCGAAACACTTTTGATACGATGATTTTTTTCGAAATATTTGCACATATAAGTGATCGGGCATTTCTCGCAGCGTGGTTTTCGGGCTAGACAGATGTATCGTCCATGTAAAATTAGCCAATGATGCGCAATCGCAATCGTATCTTTAGGCAAGTTTTTCACCAACTGTTTTTCTACGGCCAACGGCGTTGTGGCGCGATAGGTTAGGCCTAAACGATTTGCTACACGAAAAACATGTGTGTCTACGGCCATCGCTGGATTATGGTAGACGACAGAAGAAATGACGTTAGCAGTTTTTCGACCAACGCCCGGAAGTTTCACAAGATCCTCGATTTTTTCCGGCACCTTATTGTCGAACTGCTCAAGCAGCATTTTAGCCATGCCGACAAGGTGTTTAGCTTTGTTATTCGGATAGCTTACCGATCGTATATAGCTAAATACTTCTTCTACGCTAGAAGCTGCCAAACTATGTGCATCGGGATAGCGCTCAAACAATTTGGGCGTAACCTGATTGATCCTTTTATCTGTACACTGTGCAGATAAAATAACCGCAACAAGTAATTCAAATGCATTACCATAATTGAGTTCTGTCTGTGCATCAGGACTATTTTTGGAGAAATAATCTACGAAAGCCTTGTATCGTTCTTGTTTTAACATTGCTTCAAAACTAGCCAAAATTTCCATCAAAAAAGAAATTTTGGAATGCATTACATGGGGAATAATCTACCCTTAGATTGCAAGGTGCAAAAAAACTGTCGCTGGTTTAGACCAATTGTTACTAGCGATGTAAGTTTAAAAAAGAAAGGCCTAATCTCGAGATTAGGCCTTTCTTTTTTCCAGTTGTTTAGAATATGCGAGGATATTCTTAATACATCTTTTGCTTGGATGAAGCAACATTTTTGGTAATTGAAGTTTCAATTCATTTTCAATGTCCTCGTCTGTCATTACCTTTTCATTTTGGGTGATCAAATTTTGAACTTCGTTTTCTGATTGGGTAAAATTTTCTACCATAAGCATCTTGTGTTTTGTCTCTGTAAGTTAAATAATTAAACGGACAAAAGATGGTTTTGGTATAAAAAACGAGAAAATATTTATTTTTTCTTTCTATTGGTATATTCCTCTGCTTTAATGATGGCATTATAGGCATTGACAATACCTCCAGTGACGGATATATCGGCTAAGCGAACCGTTTTTGTTGCATCTTCACCAACTTTCACGCGTACCAGTTGGTCTGGCTTTTCCACAGATTCCATAATAATCTTTTTGGTCTCCACAGCACTTAAAGTTGGATAATAAGAACGGATCATTGCGGCTAAACCGGCAACAACGGGAGCAGCCATACTAGTACCCTGTTCTTCTTTATACTTCGAATCCGGTATGGTTGAATTGATGCGCACACCAGGTGCAAAAACATCGACAGTTTTTTTGCCATAATTGGAAAAATCCGCAAGAAGTTCGTTGTCCAGGTGGAGGCCAGTTGCACCTACTGTGATCCAAGCATTGGCAACTCCGGTTGTATCCCCTTTTGCATCAGTATAATATTTCATCGGAAAATTAGGCTCAATATCGTTATCTTCACTGTCATTCCCTGCGGCATGGATCATCAATACATCTTTTGATTCAGCATATTTGATTGCATCATCTACCGTCTGTTTATTATAGGTGTAACCCTTTCCGAAGCTCATATTAATTACTTTTGCGCCGTTGTCTGTTGCATAGCGAATCGCATTTGCCACATCTTTATCGCGCTCATCACCATCAGGGACAAGTCTAACGGTGAGTATCTTAACATTGTCTGCTACTCCGTTAATACCAATGTTGTTATTACGTTTTGCACCAATAATTCCCGCCACATGGCTTCCATGTAATGCGTCTGGCCCTTTCACATCGGCATTACCATAGTATCGCTCCGAAGCATCTTCGTAATCATCACCAACGATAGGTCGAGAATTGTACGTTTTATTTAAATGGTAATCTACCTGGTTATTGAAATATTTTGCGCCTTCGGTAATATCATCGAAAAATTTGGCAAAACCACCATTTTGTATTTCATCTTTTGCATAGCCAAGTGCAATCCGTTGGGTGCTCGAGGTTGCTTTAAAATTGTCTATATCTTCTTGCGTGATGTCTTCGGGTTTCTTGCCGATTTCACGCACGACAGCATCTATATTGCGTTTAAGCGCGTCATATGAAAACTGTCCCATTTTCGCTTCTTCGAGTTTGTTTTTATATTCAGCAGTCATCTTTCGATAGTTGGCGAAGGCTTTTCGGCCTACGTCATTGAGCTCAGATGCAGCTGTGATGTTAGCAAATTTTTGATCCAATGCCTTAAGCAGCCTTGTCAATTCCAAGTTGTCAAACTGAACATTCTTTCCATCAGCGTTTCCAATAAAATTCCAGCCGTATTTATCGTTGATATAACCATTGCCATCATTGTCCACACCATTGGCGAGAGTATCTTTGGTATTGATCCACACCACATCTTTGAGATCCTCATGATGAATATCCACCCCACCATCCAGTACACCAACAATGACTGGGATAGATTTTTTCCCTTTCAACAAAGTTTTATATGTTTTTTCGGTACTGATTCCCATAACCCCATCCGTTTTATAATCCAGATTGAACCAATTTGCTGGAATGGTATCCGACTGCCCGAAAGAAAAGAGGGGTAAAGCGCCTAAAGTAATGAGATATAGTGATTTCTTTAAATTCATATGCAAATAATTATTGATAAGGTGTCTGCACTCATTTTTTTCAATGAAGCTATGACACCATGATAAGCTATTCTGTTTATATTAAATTTTCTTCCTGCGCATGTTCTTCCTACGCAGGTAAGTGCAACAACACCCGACTGAAGTAGGATAGCAAAGATAATGCTAATGGCTCTTCTGAAACTGTTAATTTTTATTAAAAGTGCCTATAATCTATCCCTTCACGCCGAACTGTTGAAGAAATATCTTAAATTCAACCCATTTATAAACAAATTCTGTTTTACTCCAGTGAAACAGTCCGTTTCCTAAAAAGAGTTCATCAAAATAGCATATTAAAAGAGCATGCAACACCATAAAAAAATATATTGGCCTAACGTGATGGCCCCAAAAGCAGCTGTTTATCCCCATATCAGAAAGGTACATAATGATACTGTTCAAGATGATTATTACTGGATGATCGATTACTTTAAAAAGGGAGAAAAAGCGCAAGAAGTGATTGATTATCTAGAGGAAGAGAATTCTTATACCAACTTGATGCTTGAAGATACTGCGCACCTGCAGGAAGATCTATTTCATGAACTTAAATCCCGTATTAAAGAAAAAGATGAGTCAGTGCCTTATTATAAAAACGGCTACTATTATTATAGCCGGACAGAAGAGGGAAAACAATATTTTAAATTCTGTCGGAAAAAGGGTACACTCGATGCCGAAGAACAAGTATTGCTTGATGTAGACCAGCTTGCTCAGGGACATGCATATTACACAGCAAAAGGATTTTCAGTGAGTCCGGATAACCGGTTGCTCGCTTTTAGTGTAGATACCGTTTCCCGTAGAGAATATACCATATATGTGAAGGATCTGGAAACTGGAGCAATTTTCCCCGATCAGATAAGGAATACCGAGGGGGCGGCAATTTGGGGAAATGATAACCTAACCCTTTTTTATACCGCAAAGAACCCTATTACGTTGCTCAGTGAAAAGATTATGCGGCATACATTGGGAAGTGATCCGGCTTCGGATGTGGCTGTTTATGAAGAAAAAGATAACACAAATTATATTGCAGTTGGTAAATCGAAAAATGGAAAATATATCTTTATCAACTCGGAGGGAACATTATCCTCGGAAATCTGGTTATTGAATGCGGATTTCCCGCAGTCAGCATTTCGTGTTTTTCAGCCTAGGATTCACGATGTTCTTTATTCTGTTGTTGTATTGGAAGATCGGTTTTTAATTCTTACGAATGATGGGGCTATTAATTTTCGAATCATGCAATGTCCATTGGATCGCACCGAGCGTATTCATTGGCAAATATTCTTAGACCATCGACCAGATGTATTGATCAGTGATATCGAAGAATTTAAGGATTTCTTGGCGATTGCTGAACGGAAAAATGGATTGACCCAATTGGCAATTTATAATTTAAGGAGTAAGCATCAGCACTATTTGGATTTCGGAGAAGTTGCCTATACGGTATACCCGGGTATTAATGTTGAATACAACAGTGATAAGTTACGATATGGTTATACCTCTTTAGTGACGCCAAATTCGGTTTACGAGTATGATATGGCCGAACAGCGTAAAGTATTATTGAAGCAACAGGAAGTTTTGGGGGGGTATGACCAAGCAGCCTATATTACCGAACGTATCTTTGCTATTGCAAGAGACGGTGTTCGGGTACCTCTATCTATTGTATATAAGAAAGGAACCAAACTGGATGGCACAGCCCCTTTATTGCAATATGCATATGGCTCCTATGGGGCTTCGATGGATCCTACTTTTTCAAGCAATAGGCTGAGTTTACTGGATCGTGGATTTATCTACGCCTTGGCACATATTAGAGGTGGAGAAGAAATGGGGCGTCAATGGTATGAAGAGGGAAAAATGATGCACAAGATGAATACCTTTTATGATTTTGTGGATTGTGGTCAATATTTGATTGACCAGCATTATTGTACATCGGAACATCTCTATGCGCAAGGGGGGAGTGCCGGAGGTCTGCTAATGGGAGTAGTTGCTAATATTGCACCCGAGCAATACCATGGCATTATAGCTCAGGTTCCTTTTGTGGATGTTGTGAATACGATGCTGGACGATACAATACCGTTGACGACAAATGAATATGATGAATGGGGTAATCCAAATGATGAGGAGGCTTATTTTTATATGAAAAGCTATTCGCCTTACGAGAATATTGAACCGAAAGAGTATCCAAATTTGCTTGTTACCACAGGGCTACACGATAGTCAGGTGCAGTATTTTGAACCGGCTAAATGGGTGGCCAAACTGCGTGCAACAAAAATTGGGGATGCGGTTTTACTCTTGAAAACAGATATGGATTATGGCCACGGTGGAGCCTCTGGTCGGTTTGACTATTTAAAGGAAATCGCATTGGAATATGCTTTTCTCTTTAAATTGGAAGGAATTATTCCAGACTATGCAAACGAACAATAAAAAAAGCGGTATTAACCGCTTTTTTTATTGTTGAGCATGATTAATACTATCCTGTTGTTTTTGTAAACGCTCTTCTCTTTCGATTTCTCTCGAATCTATCTGATGCTGTTGATAATTGTCCATTGCCACTTTACTGGCTTTCTGCGACACGTATATAGCCAATATGGCAACGATAGTAATGATTGCTATCCCCCAGGCATACTTATGCTTGTCTTGTTTAACGAGCCAATACATAAATACAATGTAAGGGACCGCAAAAATAATATAGAAAATTAAACTCGGTGACATATTATTCTCCATTAAATGATCCTTACAAAAGTATCGTTTTTGACTAAAAATAACGAACCTATAGAGAAAACAACAATTTCAATTGATAAAGCGTTAAACCTTTATCTGTTTTATTGTTAAATTAACATCGCTAATATGTGCAGTATAGTCCCGTATTGTTGCGGATTAATCGCTTGAAAATGAAGCTTACATAGTAGCCTTTATGTTAGATTTTGAATTTTTAATTTTTGCAAAAAATCAATGAGAATATTGTGGAAAAGAAAAAAATATTTTTATACATTTGCATCGTCAGAAACAATTGACAGATCATAAAAAAATGAAACAGAACAAAAAGAAAGATTATTCTTATACGCAAACTTTTGAAAAGTTTATGAAGAAGGTCTTCTGTGCTTTCATTTTCGTAGAAATACCTGTTTTACGCTTCCGACGACCCATACTACCTCGGGCTTGATTTGAGGTAGTGAATCTTTCCAAGTAAGACCATGATTGTCCGATGGTTTTGAATCCGTTATTTTAATTTATTTAGTCAACAAAACACGGCGGTAGTTGTTGTTTTATTATTAGGGTCGTAAGTCAATGACTATATCAGATTTTTTAATTATCCCGGCTAAACCTGAGCATGCACATTATGCAGAGGTTATTTGCGACGAAATGTTCGAGTCTGCAAAGGCTCGTGGCACTGGTATTGCGCGTCGTAAACCAGAGTACGTTGCCAACAAAATGAATGAAGGTAAAGCAGTGATTGCTTTACATAAAGATGGCCGATGGGCAGGTTTTTGTTATATAGAAACTTGGGGACATGGTGATTATGTTGCCAACTCCGGTCTGATTGTCAATCCCGAATTCCGAAAAGTAGGTTTGGCCAAAGCAATCAAAAAAAGAGTCTTTGACCTTTCTCGTGAAAAATACCCCAAAGCAAAGATTTTTGGCTTGACAACGGGATTCGCCGTAATGAAAATCAATTCGGAATTGGGTTACGAACCGGTTCCATATTCCGAACTGACTACAGATGATGAATTCTGGAAGGGCTGCCAGAGTTGTGTCAACTATGAGATCCTGATGAGTAAAGACCGTAAAAATTGTATGTGCACAGCCATGCTTTGGGACCCGGAAGAAAAAGAGCGTGAATTGCGTGAGAAGATCCAGCGTAAGCATGAAGCCAAGGAACGCTTGGAAAGAATTACACAAAAACAATCTTTGTTAAAACGTATACAGGCGAAGTTCTGGAAATCGGCAAACAAGTTTGCGTCTATCAATTTGTCTAAGCACAATAAAGTCGCAAAGGGATTTTGATAAGTTTAATAGGAGCGATTTGATGTCATACATCGTTCTCCGCAATTTCATACATAGTATGTCAACTGGCTTAGCAGCCATTGAAAATAAATAATGAACAGTGATGAAACAGCAGGCTTCAGGCTTAATTAAAGCCGGTCGCTTAAGAAGAGTTTCAGCATAATAAAAAAACAATTTATCTCAATGAAAAAAGTAGTTTTAGCATTCAGCGGAGGATTAGATACTTCGTTTTGTTGTATTTATCTTACGCAAGATTTAGGTTTAGAGGTTCATTCCGTCGTTGTAAATACAGGTGGTTTTTCGGATGAAGAATTGAAGAATATTGAGGCACGTGCTTATGCATTAGGTGTAAAATCACATACGGCGATTGACGAAACAGCAGACTATTACCGCGAAACTATTAAATACTTGATCTTCGGTAATGTGCTAAAGAATGCGACTTACCCATTGTCAGTGTCTGCCGAGCGTGTATGTCAGGCTACTGCTATCGCAAACTATGCAAAGCAAATCGGCGCTGAATGTGTCGCCCACGGCTCTACAGGTGCAGGAAATGATCAGGTGCGTTTTGATATGATTTTCCAGACGTTAATCCCAGGGGTTGAAATTATTACGCCTATTCGCGATCTACAATTGTCCCGCGAAGCAGAAATAGAATATTTGAACAAACATGGGGTTGAATATTCCGCCGAAAAAGCGAAATATTCGATCAATAAAGGACTTTGGGGTACCTCTGTTGGTGGAGCAGAAACATTGACATCCAATCAATATCTGCCAGAATCGGCTTGGCCGACTCCAGTGACTTCTTCAGAACCACAGCAAATTACAATAGATTTTGAAAAGGGCGAGCCAGTAGCTTTAAACGGAGAAAAAATGGCTTCTGTTAAGGTCATTCAGGAATTGCAAGCTATTGCTCAACCTTATGGAATCGGTCGTGATATTCATGTCGGAGATACCATCATCGGTATCAAAGGGCGTGTGGGTTTTGAAGCCGCAGCTTCAGTGATTCTAATTAAG
This sequence comes from Sphingobacterium sp. UBA1498, assembly GCF_002325125.1. NCBI lineage: Bacteria > Pseudomonadati > Bacteroidota > Sphingobacteriia > Sphingobacteriales > Sphingobacteriaceae > Sphingobacterium > Sphingobacterium sp. UBA1498. The sequence continues at coordinate 33,327 of NZ_DCRG01000029.1, read as the reverse complement.
GCACATCACACCTTAGAAAAGCATACCTTAACCAAATGGCAATTATCCTGGAAAGATCAGATCGCTGCTTTCTACGGTAATTATATGCACGAAGGTCAGATGCACGATCCGGTGATGCGCGATATCGAAGCATTCTTACAATCCTCACAAGAGACTGTGACTGGCCGCGTGATAGTTGAACTTCATCCATATCGTTTTGTAGTTATCGGTGTGGAGTCTGAGCATGACTTGATGTCTAATAAATTTGGTAGTTACGGTGAAATGAATAAAGGTTATACAGGTGACGACGTGAAAGGTTTCTCCAAAATTTTTGGAAATCAAACGATCATTTGGCACAAAGTGAATCAAAAATAAACCATGTTTTATGCAATGTATTTTCCCCTATGACGAAATTAATAGAAAAAAATGCATTGCATAACATTTTAAAGCATACCTAAATACTAAATTCAAGAAAATGATAAGAGTTGGGATAATTGGTTCGGCAGGATATACCGGTGGTGAGTTATTACGTGTGTTGATTTACCATCCTGAGGTGGAAATCGTATTTGCCAATAGTGCTTCTAATGCCGGAAATAAGTTATATGAAGTACACAATGATTTATTCGGAGATACGGAATTGACGTTCTCCTCTGATTTTCACTCTGATATTGATGTCTTGTTTTTATGTGTTGGCCATGGCGATGCACGTAAATTTTTGGATGCAAATGCAGTTGATGCATCTGTGAAGATTATTGATCTTTCACAAGATTACCGGCTCCGGGCAAATACGGCTTATCAAGGACAGCAATTTGTATATGGGCTTCCGGAATTAAACAAAGAAGCAATCAAGATCGCACAATATATTGCAAATCCAGGATGTTTTGCAACAAATATACAGTTGGCGCTGTTGCCATTGGCTAGTAAAGGTTTGTTGCCAAATCAGCTTCATGTCAATGCAACTACTGGGTCTACGGGAGCGGGACAGAAACCAGGAGCGACGACACATTTTTCTTGGCGCAACAATAATCTTTCGGCCTACAAGTCTTTTGAGCACCAGCATTTGCAGGAAATTTCCGAGTCGCTGGATCAACTTCAAGCGGGGTTTTTACCTGTGTCCAGCAAGTCATTACTGGAACGTGCCGCTGAAAGAATTAATTTTGTGCCGCAGCGTGGTGATTTTGCCAGAGGAATTTTTTCGGCAATTTATGTTGATACGGACTTGTCCGAAGAAGAGGCTTATGAAGTGTATGAGACGTATTATGCAGCCCACCCTTTTACGCATGTCAGCAAAAAAAATATCGACCTCAAGCAGGTTGTCAATACGAATAAAAGTATTATCCACCTCGAAAAGCATGGAAACAAGTTGCTTATTTTAAATGCAACAGACAATCTGCTGAAAGGGGCGTCTGGACAGGCGGTGCAAAATATGAACTTAATGTTCGGTTTAGATGAACGTACAGGATTAAATTTAAAGAGCGTTGGTTTTTAACTAATCAGCTCAGTGATAACCTTACAATCGATGTAATGTTATTAACATAGTTATTAACATCATGTGGAAAAGTGAAGAGTCAAGCCCTTCACTTTTTTTATGCATTGGTCATTTGTAGTACAAATCTTGGTGGTTTGATACGTTTTATCTCCTTTTCTCATCAATCGATTACAGCTGGAATCTTCTTCTTTTTATGGCTGTTTTTTTACACAATCGATTGATATACATTTGATTTCTTTTTCTCTAAATCTAACCCTTATCTTCATCCAATAATCCGGCTCAGGAACCGATACCATCCTTATTCAATAGTAAAGTGAAGGATAGCTTATACGTCAAATTTCAGAACGGATATAGCAGTTGGGCGATGTGAGGGCTTCGGGTATAACGGTAGCTTAAATTCATGGAAAGCATGAATGACCAAGTTGGTATACTAATCTGTGCATATATACATTGATAAATAAAATATGAAAAGAAAACACTTTATCCAGTACTTCTTTATGGGGGCCTTATTCTGTGGGTCAATTTCGAGTATCGCGCAGACAGCGCAACAGACTTTTACAGTTCCGCTTGCAGGCAATGCTTTCATTACCGCAGGACAAACTGGTAATGCAGAGATTTCTGGTCGAAATGGTCTTGTGAGATGGTCCAGCGAAAAAGAAGTGGCATCGGTCTATTTTAGAGCACAGAAAGCAGGGAAGTTAACACTAAAGCTGAAAGCAAAAAATGATGGTGGTAGATCTAAAATCGAAATCGCAGCATTGGGAAAAAAAGCGATCGTAGATGTAGAAGGTACTGAACTATCGGAAACAGCTGCTTTATTAATTGATATCAAGGTTCCAGGTTATGTACAGGTCAACTTAACAGGAGTAAGTAAATCAGGTCGTCGCTTCGCCGATGTAACAGCATTAGTTGTTAGTGGAGAGGCTGCATCCAATGGTCTTATCTACTCGAGTGATCCCGAATATTATTACTGGTCCAGAAGAGGGCCTTCCTGCCATTTAAATTACACAGTACCTACAGCAGGCAATGTCAGCTACTATTATAATGAGGTGACGGTTCCTCCAGGAGAAGATAAAGTTGGTTCCTATTTTATGGCCAACGGTTTTGGAGAAGGATATTTTGGTATACAGGTAAATTCGGAAACAGAACGGCGTATTCTTTTTTCAGTATGGAGTCCATTCCATACGGATGATCCGAAAAGTATTCCGGAGGAACAGAAAATCCATTTGCTGAAAAAAGGAAAAGAGGTGCATTCCGGAGAATTTGGCAACGAGGGTTCTGGCGGACAGAGTTACCGCAAGTATTTTTGGAAGGCGGGGGTAACCTATAAGTTTCTCTTGAAAGGAGAGCCCGATGGAAAAGGAAATACTGATTATACCGCTTGGTTTTTTATTCCGGAAGAGAATGCCTGGAATGTGATTGCAAGTTTCAAACGCCCACAAACGAATACCTATCTGAAGCGATTCCACAGTTTCTTGGAGAATTTTAGCCCTAATCAAGGGTATCTAGGTAGAAAGGTTGAGTTTGGCAATCAATGGGTATATGATGGGCAGTGGAAGGCTGTTCAAGAGGCGTCATTGAGTGTCGACAATACGTACCGTGCTAATCAGCGAATTGATGCAATTGGTGGTATAACAAAAAATGGTTATTTTCTAAAAAATGGTGGTTTCTTTAATGAAATCGTTAAGCCAGGAAGCAAATTTGAATTTGTTAATAAGGGAAAAGCTCCAAAAATTGACTTTGATAAATTACCTTAAAACCTATGTTTAATTTTCTTTTAAATATTTAGTAATCAATGGGCGCGGTTGGATTAAAGTTGAACAGGGGATTTTTACAGGAGCGTTGGATGCCCAATATCATTATAAATATGATCTGCAATTTAGAGATGGCAAAACTCGATTCGAACCCATTTTTGATTGTGTAAAATATGGCTCCAGTACAACGTTAAGTTTAGTTGGAAAGAAAACATTCGGATCAGGGGCAAGCGGTCTTTTTACTGAAGAAGGAAAAATAATTAGTAAAAGAGAGGTGCTGCTAATTGACAAAAATGTAACTGAATTTATTCATTCGTTGAAAGAAAAAATTTCATCAATTACTAGTAATAATTGGTAAAAAATAAAAGAGTCGCATCAAAATGCGACTCTTTTATTTTTTAACCTCTATTTCTCAATGAGCTTAATATCTCGTTCTACCGAAACATTATCACCTGTAATTGCATTACCTTCTTTGTCTACTAAAGTCAGTTTTACTTTAGTATCGCCTAATGGTAAGCCTTTTATTTCATAAGGCCCCCATTTATCCAATGTAAATGTCTGCCCGTTGATATCCGCTACGACCTTATTTCCATCTGGTGCAAGTTTAGTATTGACCAAGTAAAAATCCAACAATAGATTTTTTGTTTCATCACCCTTGTACTCACCTTTAGGTCGAGAATAGAATAGCGACGGTTCCTTTGGCATTGCATCCGTTGTCAATTTACCTGTGGCATCAATTTTAAATTTTACCAACTTAGACGCTTCAGTAGTTTTTATGGACTCATGATACGATCTCGATAAAAAAGAGAGTAGATAATGCTCCGAATTTAACGCTACAGTCACGGAGTGCTCTGGCTTATAAAGAGCCGTGTAAGGTTTATTATCTAAAATAAAATGAATGTGTTGTCCATCGTGTGAGTTTGCCATGTGAGTAGCATGGGCATCATCGGTCATTTCAGTCAACTTGAAATTTTTAATTGCATATTTTACCGATACTTTTGCGGAGTCAGTACCTACCTTTTCCGAACTGATCGATGCTATCTGTAGATCAGCTCCAGGAAATTCTTTGGAATCTGCAATTGGGCTAACCGTGATAGCGTCCATTTTTTGTGCGGTATTGGTATCAATACTGCTGCTTGAGTCAGCCCCATCTGTACTTTTTGTAGAAGAGTTGTTACATCCGATAGCGCCTGCCATCAACGCTAATGCAGCAGTAATACCTGTAATTCTGTAATACTTCATAATTTTTCTGTTTAATTTTTTAATCACTCAGCATCTTAAGTAACAGTTGGTATGCATGTTTTGTTTGTAATAAGGTTAAAAATAGGTCTTTTTCAATACCGATTTAGGAATAATCTACTGTGAAATAAATAATCTTAAAAAAATAGTCATATTAGATGTAATAAATCAATATGCTGAAATGTCTTGATGATATAAAAGGCGGAGGTGATATTGAGATGGTGCAAGAGCCGATTAGAAATTAAAAACAGAATAAATCTCAATATTGATGATAGCATGAACCAAGAGCAATTTAAAAATACCGTTTTCATCCATAAGGATAAGCTATTTCGCTTCGCGAAACGGATCTTGGTCGATGATGATGAAGCTTTTGATGCAGTACAGAATGTGATGATGCGGTTGTGGCAATTGAAAGATCAGTTGCTTCAATATAAAAACATGGAAGCTTTCTGCATGCAGAGTGTAAAAAATGAGGCATTAAATCGGATTAAAAGAGGTAAGGTTAGATCGGATTATGTCAATCAATATCAGGCGGTTTCGACAACAGAGTATACTATTGGAAATACAAAGGAGATTATTGTCAAGATGATCAATTCACTCCCAGAAAAACAACGCCTTGTCATGCATCTACGCGATGTTGAGGACTATGACATTGATGAAATTGCTGAGGTATTGGAGATGGGCGAGTCGGCAGTGCGGGTTAATCTGATGCGCGCAAGACAAAAGGTGAAAGAGCAGCTGACAAAATTATTCGATTACGAAACCGCGCGTATTTATTCCGACAGAAAATAGCTGTTATGGTTTCCAAATCAATGAACAATAAGATATAGCGTGATGGAAGATAAAAGGTTAAAGGAATTGAAAGACAAATACTTTAATGGGCAGTCGTCATTAGAGGAAGAAAAAGAATTGAAAAATTCGGAGGATTTCTTTTTTCAATCATTGAACGAAGAGAAGAATCTTAAGATGGAATGGTCCTTCGAGGATTTTGAAAGCAACATCAACGAAAGTAAAAAGGGGAATATGTGGTGGAATGATAGCTGGATAAAATACGCAGCAGCGGCAGTGCTTTTGATGAGTATTGGGTTAGCATTATTTCTAAACCAGCAATCAGCAATACAATCGCCTTTGCTCGCGAAAAAGGAAATAAATGATCTCAAACCAGCTGACAATGGGCCGGTCGGACATCAGCGCACAGAAATAGTGCATCCTCATACTGAGGATAGGATCCAGGTAATTAAACGTACTAAAACATTACAGACAGCTGAGACAGTCAAACGTCCAAAAATTGGAAAACAAACCGAAAGTCGGGCAGTGAAGAAGGAAGTAGCAACTGAAAGTTTGGAATCGGAAACGTCCTATCAGGCAGATTATGTTGTCTTGAACGGTAAGCCTGTCGCTAACGAACAGGAAGCCGTCGAATTGACGTTAAAGTCATTAGGCCTGCTGGCAAACAACCTGGAAAATGGCGTAGATAAAGCAATGAATATAAAACAAATGTCAATAACGATTAACTAAAATAATATGAAAGGTTTTTTAATAGCTTGCCTTCTACTTGTAGCAAGTATGGCAAATGCACAAATTTCAAAATTGGATAAGCTCTTTGAACAATATCAGGGAAAGAAAGGTGTAACAACACTTAAAATCGGAGCACCGATGTTCAAACTGTTGGGCAATTTAAAAATAGACGATGATGATATGCAGACCATCAGCCCGCTGCTAAAGAACGTTAAATCGCTGCGTATGCTCATCGTTGAGGATGGTGAAGATAAAGCCTTGACAGATATTATTCGGGGGGCGGTTTCCAACTTAAAGTATGAGGAACTCATGTCGCTCAATAGCGAAGGTCAGGATATCCGGTTTATGGTGGAAAATATGTCTGTAAATGCCGATATTTTAAACAATCTTCTACTTACAATCAATGGAGATGGACAAAATCTATTTATGATCCTTGATGGGGAAATACCGTTGAAAGACGTAACTAACTTGGTCAATGAAGGCAATAATAAAGCTAATAAGAACAAAGGCGATAACGAGAAAAAATAAGAATTATGAAAAGATTACTAACCTTGTTATGTCTCGTTGGCGTTCTATTGTCCATGCAGTCCTGCATGATAAAAAAAACGTCCAATATGGATTTCATCAGTCGGTCTAATGTCTCTGACAAGGCCGAGATTGTTGCCATCAATTTACCGATGTGGTTAACAAAACCCTTTATGAAAAAAGCGTTAAAGGATGAAAGCGATGAAGACGCTCGAGCCATGGCCGCGATTGTAAAGAACTTAAAAAAGTTCAGAATGCTGACGCTTTCCAATAATGATAAAACGAAGAACGCACGCATTTTGGACGACTACCATAAGTTTTTAAGGAAGAATAAATTTGAGGAACTTTTGGTTGTCAATACCGATGGACAAGAAATATCATTGAACGCCCGTATTGATAAAAACAATGTCATTCAGCGTGTTTCCCTACTGGTCCACGACAATGAAGACGAAAGTGTATTCATGGATATCAAAGGCAAGTTTTCATTGGATGAACTTATCGCCGGACTGAATAAGATGAAGTCTAAAGATAAGAAGGTGGCCAACAAACTTTAATAAGGCCGCTGATTCCATAATCCATCCTTACTCATCTATAAAAAAATGCCCTCTNNAGAGGGCATTTTTTTATAGATAGCAAAGTCTTTATGCGCTGAAAACAATATCCAAAGCATCAAAAATATGTTGTTTTGCCTGGTCAAGGTCTGCTTTCGTATGTGCGTCAGAGACAAAACCAACTTCATATCCAGATGGCCCAAAATAAACACCACGATTTAATAATTCGCGGTGCATTACTTTATACGATTCCATTGATTTAGGATCGATCTCACTTGCTTTTTGAATTTCTTGCTGTTCTGTAAATGCAAACCAAAAAATAGAAGCTACGTGGAAAAGTTGAACTTTATACCCTTTCTCGGCAATGTAAGCACGCATATCATTGACGAAAGCTTCTGTTTTGGCATTTAAATTTGTGTAAAAATCTTTTTGAGCTAAGATGCCCAATGCTGCAATACCGGCAGCCATGGCAACTGGATTGCCAGATAAAGTTCCGGCTTGGTAAACGGCACCGTCAGGAGAAATACAAGCCATCAACTCTTTCGATGCACCATAAGCTCCAACAGGCATTCCGCCACCAATAATTTTCCCGTAGGTGATAATATCCGGTTGTATATCATAGTAAGCTGAAGCACCTTCAAAGCCGATGCGGAATCCGGTAATCACTTCATCCATTATCAACAACGCACCATTTCCTTTGGTGATCTCACGCAAGAAGTGAATATATTCCTTGGACTGCAACAATAATCCATTGTTTGCAGGGATACCCTCAATAATAACTGCTGCGATCTGATCTTTAAATTCTGCAAATGCAGCTTCTAAAGCTTGCTTATCGTTTAATTCAATAACGATGGTTTCATCTGCAAATGCTTTAGGAACACCCGCTGAGGATGTCTCGCCAAAGGTGACCAAACCCGAACCAGCTTTCACCAAAAGGGAGTCGGAGTGCCCATGATAACAGCCGTCAAATTTGATGATCTTATCCCGTTTTGTGTAGCCTCTAGCCAAACGTATGGCAGACATTACTGCTTCAGTTCCCGAACTCACAAAGCGAATTTTTTCAATAAATCTATTGTTTTCAATAATCAATTCAGCCAATTGGTTTTCCAATGCCGTAGGAGCGCCAAAGCTTAATCCTTTGCCTAGTTGCGCGGCTACAGCCTCTCGAACCTGCTCATTGTTGTGCCCTAAAATTAATGGGCCCCATGAGCAGCAAAAATCGATAAATTCATTCCCATCAGCATCCCAAAGATGTGCTTTATCACCACGTTCAATAAATAATGGGGTACCATATACAGATTTGAAAGCCCTAACGGGAGAGTTTACGCCTCCAGGGAAATATTGTTTTGCTTTTTCGAATAGCTCAGCAGATTGTGCTCTTGATATATCAGGTGCTTGCATAGTCTAAATAGTTGAATGCGGAATAAAACCTTTCTCCAATACTTCCTTGGAGTGGTAAGATAGGATGGCAGTGGCGCCGGCACGTCTGAAACTTAATAACGTTTCTAGAATGACACGTTCGTCTAACCAGCCGTTTTGAATTGCGGCTTTTAACATCGCATACTCTCCGCTCACATTATACACTGCAATCGGAAGATCGAAGTTGTCCGCTAGAAGTTTAACGATATCTAAGTAGGGAAGTCCAGGTTTTACCATCAGAAAATCAGCTCCTTCTTGTGCATCAAGCTGGGCTTCGATAAGCGCTTCTTTTGCGTTTGCAGGATTCATTTGGTAGGTCTTCTTATCCCCATGTTTAGGCGCAGAACCTAAAGCATCTCTAAAAGGGCCATAATAAGCCGAAGCATATTTTGCCGTATAAGACATCAAAGAAACTTTGGTAAAACCATTATGGTCCAGTAGCTCACGGATGTAACCGATGCGGCCATCCATCATATCCGATGGAGCGATAATATCAGCCCCCGATTGTGCATGTGCCAAGGCCATTTTACCCAATACTTCTAATGTCTCATCGTTTAGGATTTCACCGTTTTCGACAATGCCATCATGGCCATCGCTACTGTAGGGATCCATGGCAACATCTGTTACGATGCAAGCCTCCGGAAAATTTTTCTTGACAGCGGCAATCGCACGTAGGTATAAACTTCCGTCACGGTAGCTTTCTGTTGCATACTTGTCTTTTAGTGACTCTTCAATATTTGGGAAAAGATCAAATGAGCGTAAGCCCAGTTTTAAGCAGCTTTCTACCTCTTTCAATAGATTGTCTATAGAATAGCGATAGATGCCCGGCATCGATTTAACCTCAGTTTTTTGATTTTGCCCATCAACAATAAAAAGAGGGAAAATCAAATTTGACGCGTCTAAACGTGTCTCTTGAATCATGTCGCGAATCACGGCAGATTTACGATTTCTTCTCGGACGTTGTAACATTATATTAAGATTATTTATGATCTAGTGTTGTTTAAATGCAAATGCGGTAAAACCATTAGCTCAGTTTGACGTACGAACGGCTTTATCCAATCACTAATACTCCAATCCAAAAACGGCTTCGGAAAGACCAATTTCATCCGGAGAATAAGGAAGTGTATAAGAAACATTCATCGCATCAAATTTTGCGCCTGTAGAACGACCAATACAGATTACTTTCTGGCCAGGTTCCAATAGATTGTCCGCAAAATAAGCTTCCACATTGCTTGGGCTCGTAAACACCAAGACTTCCGCATTCGATGGATCTACATTTTCTTCTAAAACAGTTTCATACACCGGCATGTTGATGATTTTCGTCTCAGCACTCAATGCTTTTTGGATTGTTTCCAGAGACTCTTTTGCCCGTGGAATAAGTACGGTACCACCATTCGCCAGTTCTGCAAATTTCTTTGCAATTTCTTCCATATTAATCCCCTCGCTGTCACCAGAAAAGTCCGCGACGCGATCATACTTGCGTAAAACCTCTTCTGAGCCGCGACCGATGACACCGATCTTAGTCTTTTTACTCAAACGAGGTTCCAAATTGAAGAAGTGCTCAATACCATTTTTACTTGAAAATATGATCCAATCCACGTGTTTCAAAATGAACGGATCCAATTTATTGATGATAGGAAATATTTTAATCAACGAACGGCCTTCAATTGCAATATTATGTTTGGCCATGGACCTTGCGAAATAGGAATTCTCGTCTACCTCCCGGGAAATAAATACAGACTGCGGCAGTCTTCTGTCCTTTGAATATTTGCTGAAGATGCGCTCTGCTAAACGTGTTGCGTCGGTATCTCTCAGGTAAACCCGGTCAGGGAAGTCTTCACTTGTTTCGGCAATAGAAGCCCAAGCTTCGTATTCATCACCGCTTTTGCGGCAATAACAGCCAAGCGGAGCATGACAGCCTGCGTCAAATTTATTCAATACCAAACGCTCTACAGCGATTGTTTTGGATACTTCTTCATTATTCAATGGCTGCAAAGCGTCAAAAAGCTCCTGATCAACTTCGCGAATCTGGATCGCCAACACTCCCTGCGCTGGAGCGGGGATAATTTCAACAGGAGGGATTTCTTCTACATGGAAATCACTGATATCCATTTCAATACGGCTAATCCCTGCCTTTGCAAGCACAATAGCGTCATATTGCTCGTCCCGTAACTTTTGCATCCTCGTCTGCAAGTTACCCCGGAGATCGTCAAATTCCAGATCAGGGCGAAGCGCTGATATCTGAGCTTTTCTACGGTTGGATGATGTGCCAACAGTCGCATTGTGCTTCAATGAAAGACGCTTTTTAATGTCCACACAATCTTTGTGAATAATCAATAACTCCGACGGATCTTCGCGCTCAGAAACCGCTGCAATAATCAATCCCGGTGGGTTGACTGTAGGTAAATCTTTGTGAGAGTGAACAGCTAAATCGATGGTCCCGCTTAAAAGTTCTTCTTCAAGCTCTTTGGTGAAAAATCCTTTGCCTTCCAATTTATCCAAACGAAGGTGTTGTATGATATCACCCTGTGTTTTTATGACTTTTAATTCTGCTTCAATTCCAATTTCTGCCAATCGATCTTTTACAAAATTTGCCTGCCACATGGCAAGAACACTTCCCCGGGTACCAATAATTAGTTTTCTATTCACGTTAATTTTACTTTACCTATTAAAACGATCACAAAAATGTTCTGCCGATAGCTACAAATGCTTTGCGCACTGGGCGCGTTATTGATTCAATTCAGCTTCGGAAATGAACAGTTTCGGAAAATTTGTTTAAAACAATTTATCTGAACAAAAATAAATAAATAGAAGGAATATGTTGACACGTTACTGTCATTATATGTCAGGAAATAGTTGATAAACCGAAATTTAAAGGAAACAGCCAACGATTGGCCCCACTGGACAGAAACAGAATCTACTCAAGAATTACAGGGTAAGTCAAGCACAAAAACTTCGGGGTGGGAGTGCTAGTTTTTCTCGGTTTCGGGAGTTTTAACCAAAATTTCTTTCGCCATAACCATCGGAACCTTAATGTATTTTTTTTCCATATAGTTGATTACTTTTTCCAGCACCGCTCGTGCCTCTGGAGTTAAGGCTTGCACTTCTTGGGCAAATACCTCATTTAAGGCGAAAGATTTAATTTCTTTAATCTTTTCAGGAACCTCACGCATCGCAACTTCCACACGGCGTTGTTTGATTAACGGTAAAAACTCCTCAATATTGTCCTGAATGATCTTCTCCGCACTCTCTAATTCATTATAACGCTCTTGAATATTTTTCTCTGCAATTGCTTGTAAGCTGCTCACTTCGATATAGTGAATCGGATTATTTTTGAGAACTTCAGCATCAATATCATTCGGAACGGCTAAGTCAATGATAACTTTCTTATCCGTCTCACCATTTAATAAGGATTGATAAAGTGCATTGTCGACAATTGAGGTAGGGGCGCCTGTGCAGGTTATCAGAATATCGAAACCTTCTTTATATTGACCAATGTCTGCTAAAGGAAAAGCTTCAGCATTCAATTCTTTGGCTAAGGCCTTGGCATTCTCCACAGTACGGTTGAAAATAACAAACTTAGCTTTTTGATTCTTTTGGAAATATTTCGCTAAATTCTGATTGGTTTCTCCAGAACCGATGATGACAATTCTAGGGTTTTCAACCAGTTTTAACTCACGTAATTTGCGGTAAGCAAGAGAAACAACTGAGATGGGATTTCTGGAAATTTTAGTATAGGTGTATACCTCTTTAGCTGTTTTTACAAGACGATCCATCATTAGGCGTAAAAAATCTCCCGTAAAACCAGCTTCTCTACAACGATCATAAGCCCGTCTTACCTGTGCCAGAATTTCTTTTTCACCAACGACAAGACTTTCAAGTGAGCAGGACATCCGAAGTAAATGATTTAAAGCATCCATTCCCTCATATTTATTGACCTGTCCTAAGTAGCACTGTAGCCTTTCTTGAGGTACGCAGAAGTTTAACTTACCCATAAAATCGGCGATAAATTCATGGGTCAATTCATGAGCACCATAAAATACAAACTCTACTCGGTTGCAAGTACCAATATAAAAGATCTCCGGAATATCTAAGCTATGCTTTAGATTGATGAGCCGACTTTCTAAATCCTCATTGCAGATTACTAGATTACCTAGATCTTTTAGTTCGACATGTTTATGAGTAAACGCTAATACTTTAAGATTTTTCAAAGCTCTAATCCCTCGCTTATATTTAACGGTACAAATGTAGCTTAAAAGCTTTGTGCTTGTGTCAAAAATCTGTCAAAGGGATTAATTTAGAAAGATTTTAAATAGCTATTTTTAATTTTTAACTCTTTGTTTTACAGGTTGTTGTATTTTTTTTTGTGACCAAATGATTTTCGTCACGATCGGGAGTGACGAGAATTTTGAACTAAAAAATGCAATCCCTACTCGTTAACATCCGAATTAATCCCAACAGAATCCACGGTGACATCTTCCAATTCTTCCACATATGGTGTCTCTTCTGAGGCCGTAGCTTCTTGAATTTCACTGTCACTATATTGGTAATAGCTGTCAAAAGTTTTGCTACTTTTATTGTAAATCAATGCGTATTTGGAGTTCTTATTCTTAACGATAATCCCGTCGGCAGGAGCAGGGACCAACTTCATTTCATCCATAAAAATCTTTTGTCCCTTTTTGAAACTGTTGATCAGCGGCAATTCACTGGAATATTCCTTCCAGAAGAGAATATCACCCTTTGCTGAAATGATCCAGATCGCACTGCTTTGGTAATCATTTTTTTCAATCAAAAATGCCATTTCCTTATTCCAACTATCTGAATCGTTGCGATCGGTGAAGTTTCCATAACAGAAAACAGATTTAGCGCGGTCTTTTATCCGGGTAAATTTGTATATGGGTTTATCCTCTACAGGTTCAAGATAGTTGTTGCCCATGAATATCTTTGTAATACCCCTTCTATAACGCAAGGGAATATTGTCATATTCCGGTATAGTGAAGATGGCATTGTTCCAGTGCTGATAGTCTTCCAATGAACTCCAACCATCAGCGTCTTCTAGGTCTTTGGGGTCTGCGTTCTCATATCCGATAGCAGCGGTGGCAGTGCTATCGACCTCCAATCCATGGATCGCTTGTCGCTGGTTATAATTGTAATAGCCGCCGCCAGCCAGGATAACCAATAGGACGACACCGATAATGATATAGACTTTTTTCTTTCTGTTCGGCTGTGCCGGTTGTTCTGCGGCTATTTCCTCAACTTCTCTTTTCATGTTTATTATTCGGCTTAATGCTACAATTTATTCTCCCATTTATATTCATCACCACAGTGAAGCCCTACGCCATGTGCTCTTGATTAGCATCAATGTGGCTAACACTGAACTAGAATTGTCTCTAAAAATAGAATAATTTTTCAAAAAGCGAAAGACAAGTTATATAAGTGTCAATATTCAACTTATATTCGTACGAATTTTAAAGCAATTTGAATTATGATTATTATCAAAAAATACGTTGCCATTGTCGGACTGGTGATCTGCTTTTTTTCCAGTATGACGCCGTTTTTAAAAGTACCTATTAAGGGAAATTGGAACCTCTATCAGGTAGATGCTTATTTGTTCTTTATTACCCTGCTGATTCTGGGGGTGACTGCGCTTTTGTTTTTTGTTCGTGCAGTTCGCGCTTATCAATGGATGACGCGATTGGCGGCCTGCTGGTATATTGTGAGTATCACAGCGGTCTGGTTTAAGATCAATAATTATTTCGGTTGGGGCTTTGCTGATAAATTGCTGTCTAAATCCCTGCATATGCGCTGGGGCTGGATTGTCTATCTGGTAGGCATCTTATTGTTGGTGTTGAGTACCAAAAAGGTTGTCGCGTCGGCAGCGTAGTGAAGGCTTTTGCAGAAAAAAATAAGCTAGATGAAAAACACCTAGCTTATTTTTTGTTTGGACGATGCGGTATAAAATGATTTTTCAATTTGTCCAGTCCTAAATCTTCTTCGATCTTATCCAATTCGTATGACCATATCTTTTCATCCAAAATTTCGTTAAGAATTTTAGGGTTAGTGAGGTCTACCGGACGCACACGCTGTTCTTTGTTGATTGGCGGGGTCAGCTCCTGCAAAATGCTGCTATGGCGTAAGATCTGAAAACGGAAGGTCGGCCATTTTCCAACATTTGCAAAGTTTCCTGTATAAAACTGAATCGAATCATGTGGAGGTATCTTATTGCTGAAAATACCTTTAACTTTATTCGCTGTTGCTTCGGATATGGATATCAGCAGCTCAAAGCTTGTTTCATTGATGATATGCAATTTGGCTAGCCCATCTTTGTGATCTCCAGAGATCGCCAATAGTATTCCTTTCTCGATAAATCGATGTGGTGTCAATGGTGTTGCATGCTGGTCGAGCTCATCATCCGCGCGACGCATATTGCCGAAGACAAGAGTGATTTTATCCATCGGTACTGGTATTTCAAAACCTGTATCGTCTGTGACGCCGACAATATCGTCGGGCTGCATAGATGTAATATGTCCCTCAATGGGTTCATCAACAAACCGTACTAAGTCTCCTATTCTAAATTTCATGTTTATTTTACTTTGGTGTCAATAATATATAATAGCCTTTCAAGATCCGAGTGATCGTTGTATAAATGAAATCCAACACGGATTCCCGAACCTCGCGGAAAGCATTTTATGCCTTCATCCAGAAAGGCTTGATAATAGTCGTGGTCGATCTGTATATTAAAAATATTACTCTGCGGATGCCTATTGGTGATACTGTCCAACAACAGATTTCTGTCGGAAAGCTCAGCACGGGCATCCGCGATCAATTTTTGCGTATAGTTCACTGTTTCTGAAAATCCCCACTGCTCCAATTGGATTAGAGACTGCTGCAACGTTCCGTGTGACAACGTATCCAAATGGCCGGGCTCGAAACAGAGTTGTACCACAGATTTATTCATCCATTGGTTGTTGAGAAAGCTGTAGTTTTCCTGAATACTCGCATAGAGCATCGCTTTGAGTCTTTCGCTTAAGAGCACAAAACCATTGCCAAAGCCAGCCATAAGCCATTTATATCCACTTGATAATACAGCATCAAATCCAGAAAGTGTGAAATCAAAAAGGTCTGTTCCAAGAAATTGAGTGCCATCACCCACAATCAGTAGTTCAGGATGTTGATGCTTCAATTCCTGTATGAAGGATAGATCTATTTTTAATCCCGAAATATATTGAACAATGGAGAGGATGAATACATCGGGCTTAAATGTAGCGATTGTATCCAATACATTTGCTTCCAGTTGTTCGTCCATCGTCACAAACTGATGTTCAAAACCACTTAAAATTGTTGGGAAATTAACGGAAGGATAATCATTATTCAGTAGCAGAACCTTAGATTGCTTAGGTAAACCGGCCAACAGTGCATTGAAAGCAAAGGAAAAACAACTGGATAAGAATACATTTTGGGAAGGACAATTGAAAAATGTACCTATTGTAGCCCGGCAGGCATCCAACGTCGCGCCCTGCTGTTCACGTAAGTTCGAGTTTGAATCAAAGAAATCTTGGTCTCTCTTGGCGCGCCACGCCTTTGTTTCACGTGAAAGTAAGCCCGATCCCGGTGTTGTTAGGTAAGTGACCGCTGGCGCGATGTCAAAATGTTTGCGATATGGACTACTCATCGTTGTGCTTTTTTGTTAATATAGCTAAATAATCTGTCAGCGAAAGATATTCTCCGCCCATACTTTCCAGATGACTGGTATGAAACTGGCAATCAATTAGATGTAATTCGATTTCTTGGGCAAGGTAAATCAGCGCTGCCTTCGATGCGTTGGCGACTTTAGAAAACATGCTTTCGCCACAAAATACACCATTGATTAATACACCGTAAAGTCCCCCAACCAGCAAATTGTTTTGCCATACCTCCACCGAGTGGGCATAGCCCAGTGAAGCAAGTTTGCTATAGGCATCTATCATGTCCGCCGTAATCCAGGTGCCTGCCTGATCTTTTCTATTCATAGTCGCGCAATGATGAATGACTGCATTAAAGTTGCGGTCTATCGAGAACGAAAATATATTTTTCCGAAGGACGCTCGCCATGCTCTTGCTGATTTTTATTTTGCGCGGATCGATCACGAATCGAGGGTTTGGGGCATACCAGAGAATAGGACTGAGCTCGTCAAACCAAGGGAAAATTCCGTTACTATAGGCGAGTAGCAGGCGATCGACGGAAAGATCCCCACCTACAGCAAGTAAACCATCTCCTTCTGCATAGCTTGGGTGTGGAAATTCAAGTTTTTTAGTATCCAGTTCAAATACCATTGTTGTTTAGCATACTGCGAAAGAGGATGTTATTCGGGTTGACGTGGCTCTTTACTGATTTCATCAAATAGTTTGTCCATGTGTTCAACATACTCGTTGGTATCGTCAAGGAAAAATTCCAATTGAGGAACGATCTTTACTTGGTTCTTAATTTTTGCACCTAGTTTGTAACGTATTTCAGCTGTTTTGGAACGAATGGACTGAATACCTTCCTGTGCTGTCTTGGTGTTTAAAAAGCTCACGTAAACGCGTGCTATCGCCAAATCTGGCGTAACACGAACACGTGTAACCGTAATAAATGCTCCGGGAGCCCATGAATTACCATCGCGCTGAAATAATGCCGCTAAATCCTGTTGAATCACCCCAGCAAAACGTTGCTGTCTCTTGCTTTCTGTTCCCATCGTATACGTTTTATGTATTGAATATGCTCAATTGTGTCAAACAAAAATAGCCAAAATTTCAATTAAAAGAGAACTTTGGATTGACCTCTTGTCACTTAGTTGACAAAAAATACCGCGATAACGCGCCAGTTCGAAAAGAATGGAGAATACGGATTGAAAAATAAAATAAGCCAAAAAAGAAAAAAGGCACATCTTGGTTCGACGTGCCTTTAAATTTCGATTCACAATTGGTTAGGTAATTTCTTTCAAGTTTTAAGACTTTGAGGTCTATCATATTTGGTTTGAAATTTCGGTGTATTTAAAGCGGTAAGTATTTACTAACCCTACCATCTTCTATTTTTTCATCTCCCTTACACTACAAACATAGGAATACTTAAAAAACTGACAAAATAACTTTTAAAAATAAAGTGAGTGATCACTTATAATGTGTGTTTATCGCGATTTAACAAACTTTTAACATTTTATTTTTTTTGTAATAGCCTATTTTAACGACGCTATTTTTCCATTTTTTAACGAAGTCATCCAAAAAATGTATGCAATCTTTGCATTGATATAACCATTTGCAATTGGTATTTTTGTAAAAATCGGATGTCATAAAATTATCAGGAGCTTCAATCCATCCTAAACCTGCCATAAGCTTTTGATCAAAATAGCATTTAAAAAATTAGAAGAATGAAAATCTGGCAAAAAAATATAGATGTAGATTCTTTTGTAGAATCGTTTACTGTGGGCAATGACCGGGTCATGGATCTGCAACTTGCTGCTGCAGATGTTTTGGGCTCATTGGCTCATACACGTATGTTGAACAGTATAGACCTCATGACGGATGAGGACCTGGCGCTCGTACAGAAAGAGCTAAAAAATATCTATAGCGAAATCCTTGCTGGAGATTTTCGCATTGAAGATTCTGTGGAAGACGTGCACTCGCAGGTTGAAATGCTGCTTACACAGCGTATCGGTGAAGCAGGGAAAAAAATCCATTCAGGCAGATCCCGTAATGATCAGGTATTGGTCGATCTAAAGTTATACTTTCGCTCCGAAATTCAACATATCATCCACAATACAGAAGCGTTTTTTAGCGAATTAATAAAACTCAGCGAGCAGTACAAGCATATCCTCATTCCTGGTTACACCCATTTGCAGATCGCCATGCCTTCATCGTTTGGGTTGTGGTTTGGTGCTTACGCCGAAAGCCTTGTTGATGATCTGGAGATGATGCGTGCAGCCTGGAAGGTTTGTAACAAAAATCCGTTGGGATCCGCTGCAGGTTATGGATCATCTTTCCCTTTAAATAGGACCCTGACCACGCAATTGTTGGGGTTTGAGGATCTCAATTATAATGTGGTCTATGCGCAGATGGGACGTGGTAAAACCGAACGTATCTTGGCACAGGGGATGAGTTCAATAGCCGCAACCCTAGCTAAGTTTGCCATGGACGTCTGTCTTTATATCAACCAGAATTTTGGCTTTATCTCATTTCCTGCACATTTGACCACAGGATCGAGTATTATGCCGCATAAGAAAAATCCTGATGTCTTTGAGTTGATCCGATCGCGCTGTAATAAGATTCAAGCATTGCCAAATGAGATTGCATTGATGACAACAAATTTGCCATCCGGTTACCATAGGGATCTTCAGTTGTTAAAAGAGAATTTATTCCCGGCTTTTAAATCACTCAATGAATGTCTTGAAATTGCAACCTTCATGTTGGAAAACATTTCCGTTAAAGAGAATATCCTGGACGATCCAAAATATGATTATCTGTTTTCCGTAGAAGTGGTAAACAATGAAGTCCTTAAAGGGGTGCCATTCCGTGAAGCCTATCGTACTATAGGCATTGATATTGATGAAGGGCGCTTCAAGCCATCGAAAGAAGTAAATCATACCCACGAAGGGAGTATTGGAAATCTATGCAACGATCAGATTCAACGTATGTTTGAAGAGGTCAAAGCGACTTTCTGTTTTGACAAAGTTAATTCTGCAATAGACGATCTTCTAAAATAAAAGGTGCTGTTGTCTTCTTGGAAAAAGACATCACATAGCAAAATAGACCGGCCGGTCTATTTTGCTATTTTTTTATTGAGAACTTAAAGTGTGTCTCGGAGTCAAATGACTCTCCGGCTTTCAACAAAGTAGAAGGAAAGTCTGCTTGGTTGGGCGTATCCGGAAAATGCTGCGTTTCCAGACAAAATCCGGCATAGGGGAGGTACTTATGGCCTGTTTTACCATAATCATTTCCCGTCATCCAGTTTGCTGTATAAAGCTGTACACCTGGTTCGGTGGTGAAAACATCCAGCTGAATGCCCGTATTTTTCGAATAAGCTGTCGCACAGGGCAGGGAGATGGGCTGATTATTGACATAACAATGGTCGTATCCTTTCGCAGCAATTAATTGTTCATTGTTAGCTGCGATGTCCTGAACAATAGGTTTCGGGATGCGGAAATCAAAAGCTGTGCCTTCTACAGGTACTATTGCATTCGGTATCTGATTCTCGTCTACAAATAAAACTTCATCTGAATTGATCTGAAGGATCTGCTGCAATACGTCACCACTACCTTCCCCGTCCAGATTGAAGTAGGTATGGTTGGTTAAGTTGACATGTGTATCAGCATCCGATTGCGCATGATATTTAATAATGATCTCATTATTTCGCGATAAGGTATAGGAAACCATCACTTTTAGGTTCCCAGGAAAACCTTCCTCACCATCTGGAGAAATATAATAAAATTCAACGTGCGATTGATAGGTAACCCTTCTATCCCAAACCTTGTCATGAAAACCCGATATACCGCCATGAAGACAATTATTGCCATTGTTTTGAGGAAGTGTGTAATGCTTTCCGTTGATTTCAAATTTACCATCTGCAATGCGATTTGCGAAACGCCCTGCAGTGCAACCATGGTATTTCTCGTCTGAATCGAGATAGGCCTGAATAGAATCAAACCCCAGTGCAACGTCTACCAAATTTCCTTTGTTGTCAGGAACCAAAATACTGACAATACGTGCACCGTAGTCAGTTAAGAGGACTTGCATGCCCCCTTCATTTTTTAATAAGAGCAAATGCGTGTTTTTGCCGTCAATTGTACCTTCAAAATGTTTTGGAATAAGTGTTTGATATTTTGTCATGATTGATCCCTATTGGTATTGTAGCATAAAGATACAGAATATAACCAGTATAAAAATGACTTTGATCGCGGGCATCTATAAAATTTGCTACCATTCAACCGAGAATTTTGGTATAAAAATCGCAATTTAATAAGGAAATAAAGAAGTCAGCAGTGAATGTGGGCCAAAGATGTTTAGGGTAATTTTGGGGCAGTGCCGCAAGGATTATAATTGTATTTAAGGGCAAATTTATCTAAGTTTGCGCTATGTCTGAAAAAATGAATTGGAAAGATTTGCTCTCCGCAAAGCGCTGGGGTTACGAAGATCGGAGCGTAGATAGTTATCTCGTGGCGCGGTCGGAATTTCAACGGGATTACGATCGTTTGATCTTTTCTTCCCCATTTCGAAGATTACAGAATAAAACACAGGTTTTTCCGCTACCTGGCGCTGTATTCGTTCACAATAGATTGACCCATAGTTTGGAAGTAGCCAGTGTTGGACGCTCTTTGGGACGTATGTTTTATGCGAAGTTGAAAGAGGAAAACCCCAATCTTGATGCGGATTATCCGTTTCTTCAGGAAGTCGGCAATATTATTTCTGCAGCATGCCTTTCACATGATTTGGGTAATCCTGCCTTTGGCCACTCGGGTGAGTCCGCCATATCGACTTACTTCACAGACGGAGACGGGCGTAAATACCAAGAGCAGGTTACGGCTGAGGAATGGGCCGATTTAACCCATTTTGAAGGAAATGCAAATGCCTTACGTATCCTGACACATGCCTTTCAGGGCAAAGATCCTAAAGGATTTGCATTGACATATACTTCCTTGGCTTCCATCGTGAAATATCCATGTCTAGCCATTGATGGGCATCTTAAGAAAAGTCATCACCGCAAGAAGTATGGCTTTTTTACAGAAGAGCAAAAAGCATTCGAAAAAATCGCCAATGAATTGGGCTTATTAAAAGATCCTTCTAATCCAAAAGGCTATCTGAGACATCCGTTGGTTTATCTGGTGGAGGCTGCAGATGATATCTGTTACAATATTATAGACCTGGAAGATGCTCATCATCTGAAGATTTTGTCCTATCAAGAAGTGGAAGAGTTGCTATTGCCGCTATGTGGTAAAGAGAATCTTCGCGACAGACTCGACGGTCTGCTGGATACGCCGAGCCGAGTAGCATTGTTGCGGGCCAAAGCTATCAACACCTTGATTAAAGGATGTGTTGACGTCTTTGTACGTGAACAGGACAAATTCTTGTCTGGAACATTCGGGTCAGCGCTAATGGATGCACTTGATGAAGAAATTGTTGCACAGATGAACAAAATCTCGAAGATTTCTATCGCAAAAATCTACAATGCTCCCACGGTTGTACAGATTGAGATTGCTGGCTATCGGGTGATGGATGCACTTTTAAAAGAATTTGTTCCAGCGTACCTCAAGAAGAATAAGAATAATTACGATAAGAAACTTGTCGCTTTAATTCCTGAACAATTTTATACAGAAAAACAAGATTCGTATTCGAAGATCCGTTGCGTATTGGATTTTGTATCAGGCATGACCGACGTTTATGCGATAGAGCTGTATCGTAAGATCAAGGGAATAACGATACCTTCGATCGACTAACATCTAACATCTAATATCTCATAGCTAAAATGAAGGTTGTAATTGCTGAAAAGCCCTCCGTGGCACGTGATCTAGCTCGGGTGATGGGGGCGAAGGAAGTCAAAGACGGGTATATTGCCGGTAATGGGTATGCTTTTACGTATGCTTTCGGACATTTGGTCCAACTCTGTACACCTCAGGCCTACGGATATAATTCGTGGACAATCTCAAACTTGCCCATCATTCCACAAACTTTTAAACTGGAGTCGAAAAAGGTGAAGCGTGATGGCAAGCAGATGGACGATACTGGAGCAGTAAAGCAGCTCAATACCATTAAATCCCTTTTGGATCAGGCCGAAGAAATCATTGTGGCTACCGATGCCGGACGGGAAGGCGAATTGATCTTTCGCAATATATATTATTTTTTAGGGTCTAAAGTGCCGTTTAAACGCTTGTGGATTTCAAGCCAAACGGATAAAGCCATTAAGGAGGGATTTGCCAATTTGAAGGAAGGTACGGAATACGATAGCCTCTACATGTCTGCCCGCTCACGCTCGGAGTCGGACTGGCTGATCGGTATCAATGCAACGCAAGCCATCACGTTAGCAGCTGGTAATAAAGGCCTGCTTTCTTTAGGTCGCGTGCAGACACCAACTTTGGCCATGATCTGTTCGCGCTATCTGGAAAATAAAGACTTTAAACCGCAGGCATTTTATAAAATCCAGGCCGGGTTTGAAAAAGACAATATCAGTTTTAAAGCTACCTCTGCTAAGATCGATAAAAAGGATGTCGCTGAAGAGACCGTTGCGCGACTCACGGTTGGTTCCAATGCACGTGTGGCAAGGGTAGAAGCCAAAGAAACAAAAGAGCAACCACCGCTGTTGTTTGATTTAACATCGCTGCAACAGGATGCGAATAAAAAATATGGTTATTCGGCCGATCAGACGCTCAGTATTGCGCAAACACTGTACGAAAAGAAGGTTATTACTTATCCGCGTACTGGTTCCCGTTATATTGGTGAAGATGTTTTTGAAGAAATTGGCGCACTTTTTCAACATTTGGCAGATACAGCAGAAGAGTCCATTGCATCAATCGCAAAAAATCTGATCGGCGCGAAATTGAATAAGCGTTCTGTCGATGATAAAAAGGTAACGGATCACCATGCTCTGTTAGTGACGGATGAAAAGCCCGGACCCATGCTGAAAGAGCAGCAGAATATCTACAATATGATTGCCAAGCGCATGGTCGAAAGTTTTTCGGAAGTATGTATAAAAGATATTACTACCGTTACGATAGATGCACAAGGTGTTGAGCTCATTGCCAAAGGTACTGTGATCAAGCAATACGGCTGGCGGTTGTCTGCAGAGCAGATCGAAGCGCCGGATGAAGATAAGAACAATGAGGATCAGGACAACGAAAATGCGCAATTACCGAAGCTGTTAGCCGAAGAATTATTGCAGATTCTGACCCTCGAACTTGCCGAACGTTTTACCAAAGCCAGACCCATACATACCGAAGCCTCATTATTGAAGGCCATGGAAACTTCGGGAAAGGAAATTGAAGACGATGAAATGCGTCAGGCCATGAAAGACTGTGGCCTAGGTACCCCAGCTACACGTGCTGCAACTATTGAGACGCTTTTTCAACGTGACTACATAAAGCGCGATAAGAAAAAACTGATCCCAACAGAAAAAGGACTGGCCGTGTATAACCTTGTAAAAGATCGTTCCATTGCCAAGGTAACGTTGACAGGTAAATGGGAACAGAAGCTGGAGGAAATGCGCGCCAATAAGGTTTCCTATGATGTTTTTATGAAACATATTAAGGATTACACCGCCAAAATTACTAAAGAACTGTTGACGCTGCGGATTTCACTTGCGCAGGAGGAAGTTAAACCCCAGCAGAAAGGAAAAATAAAATGTCCGAAATGTGAGAGTGGGCTAATTTTGCTCTATGATAAAGTCGCCCAATGTGACCATTATGCCCGTGGATGTGATTTTAAGATCTGGCGAACATTGAACGGTATCTTTCTAGACGAAAAGGAGATGAAGAACCTGTTGGAGAAAGGCAAAACTTCGGAGTTTAAAGGCGTGAAAAATAACGAAGGCACTATTGTTAATGCGCCGCTTGTATTTGAAAATTTTAAAGTTAACGTGGGATAAGCCAGTGTATCCCACGTTGTTATCTTTTTTACTGTTAACCAAGTTGAAGAATATCCTCCAGCGCACTCGAAATGGTAGGAAATTTGAATCTGTAAGCATGATTTTCCAATCTTTCCGGTAATACCCAACGACTTTTCAAAAGGAGCTCTGTTTCCGTACCGATCAAAGCAGCTCCTATCTCCAGTAGCCATTTGGGAGAAGGTAGCCCAATTTTACGATGCATGATCTGCCGAAAGGTGTCCATAAAGGTTTTATTCGTAATCGGATGGGGAGCCGCACAATTGATGACACCACTAATGTCGTCATGGCGTTGTAAGAACTGGATGATCTGAAAAAGATCTTCGATATGGATCCAGCTAAAATATTGCCGGCCATTACCCTGTATACCACCGAGGCCAAAACGGACCAGGTTTTTAAAAGGATGTATAACGCCACCATCCGGCCCCAGTACAATGGCCATACGGAGTGCTACCTGTCGAGTCTGCGGTAATTTAAAATCGAAAAAGGTTTTTTCCCACAGCATGGCAACATCAACGGAAAATCCTGTTCCGATTTCACCCGAACTTTCAGTCATCGGACGGTCCTCAGCGTGACGGTAAATGGTCGCAGTGCTAGAATTTAGCCATAATTTTGGTGGATTGGTACAGCCTGCTATTAGTTCACCGAGAATCGATGTCGTATCTGTTCTCGAAGAAAATATTTCGGCTTTATTTTTTTCAGTGTATCGACAGTTGACAGATTTTCCAGCTAGATTGATTAGGATAGCCGCATTTTCCAGTGCATCAGAAATACTGGAGTGATCAGTCCATTGAATAGTGCCCCGACGTCGCCCAATCACGACAACTTGAAAACCTAAAGTTTGAAATCTCTTGGAAAGATATTGTCCAACAAAACCTGTCCCTCCAGCAATGACTATTTTATCCATGGTATTTCTATTTGAGAACCTTTCAGATTAGCTATCGTAAGTAGTATCCAATGCTCTTCTTTGTTTAGCGATTCGTTTGCCCCTAAAGAAGAGAAACATATTGAGGAAAAGCATCACACCAAGATATATGCTAAACCCACCGATTTTATAGCTTAGGCGCTCAATGAGTTCCTGAAGACTTGGCTTGTAAAGGCTGATTTCAAGGATATAAAGCGCAAATCCCAAATTCATCAGGTAGAATCCGATGCGGAAAAGATTATTAGTCGCATGGGCTACCTCCGGCCTGCCGGCGAAGATATCATCCATGTACACTATACTATTTTTGAAAAGCACGTAGGCGACATAATAGGTTAATCCTAGTGCAATGGGTAGGTAAATAAAGTACCCGATAACGGTTAAATTTCCCATGATATTAATGTTTAATGGTTAATGAATTTTTTCTTTTTCCGAAGAAATAAATAGCGAGCATATTGATGTAATGTAAGCCAACAAGGACAAAAAGTAATCTTCCTGTTTTGAATGCAATACTGCTGATTAGTTCATCAAATGATGCGATTTGTTTCCAGTAACTAAATTGTAAGATGGCATAGCCAATGTTGAGCAGATAATATCCTAGGAGCAATAGATTGTTAGTCGTATCGGCCAAGTTGATATCCTGTTGAAAAAGCGATAGGATAAAAATCCGGCCGTTTCTGTGGAATAACCGCCCCACCCAAATGATGATATAACAGGTGAGTAGGCCATAGACTGTGTACGCTAAGATATTAAAGTTCATAATGCTACATCATTAGTTTGATGAATTTAATCAATAAATCTCCGCCGCTTGTATTGAAAATTTTGTTGGCAATAGTTTCGAGTTGATCCGTCAGATTCTGGATGTCTTTGACCGTTTTGTGAAACTCTTTGCCCTCTGCTGTCTGATCTTTTTCCGTATTTCGGCTTATATCTTTTAGAATGTCCATGACAGGGTCGAGTTCTTTCTGCTTACGCATGACCGCAATTTTCATGGCCCATTTTAAGACTTCTTTCTCCGCAACAAAATATTCTTTCCTGTCGCCGGCAATATGTTTTTTGTAAACTATCCCGTAGTCGATCAATTGTCGGATACTCATATTGGCGTTCCCCCGCGAGATAACCAACTTTTCCATAATCTCGTCGGTAGACATGGGGTTACTTGCCGAGAGGAGTAATGCATGAACCTGAGCGACAGATTTGTTGATGCCCCATTCAGAACCTAAAGCTCCCCATGTGTCTATGAATTGTTGTTTTGCTTCTTGTAATTCCATTGAGCTTTCTTTTTGTTCGTATTTAAATTTTTCCTTAAGCGATTCTTACGTTCAGCTTATTTACAGCATCCTGTGAATTTGTTAGATCAAAGTTATTTAAAGTTTTTGAATTTTCAAAAATTTCTGAAAATAAAATAAGTTATGTTCTACGAGTCACCCTTTCGTAATAAGAATTTGCTTTTCTTGTGGACTTTTCGATTTGTTTTAACTTTGTCCGCATTATGGCGACAACTTTGTATAATCCTTTCAAACAATTTCAGTTTGATTCAGATATTTGTTTTTTAACAGGAAGTAAGCTTCAGTCGGAAGAAGAATCCATTCAGGTCTTTCCAGTGTGGATGATGAAATCCTTTCAATTGGAAGATAAACCTTTTAAAATGCTAGATGAAAATCTGGTGACTTACAAATCGTTGAAACTACCTTGTTCCATGGCGGCGGCAGCGGCTATTGAGCAAATGGAACGGTTGGTAGAGCAGTCATTTGAGCAGGGGTATGAGGCGGTTAAGCAGTTGGATCCGCTATTGTTGTTTCAATGGATGACAAAAATTATTTATGGCGTAGTTTTTAATGAAATTCTTGCAGGAATTCGCCAACAAAAAGCTTCGGGTGAGGAGATGAATTTTTCACAGGCGCTTGCACAGCGTTTTACAAATTTGCATGCGATGTTGCAATCATTGGTCGTACCAATGGAGTTTGAAAACACGTTTCCATTTTCACTGGTTGTTGTACCTGTGGAGAATGCGCCCGATACATTTATGTATCGGGACGAAATCAACACATTGATCTTCTCTATTCGTATGAAAGACTTTGCCTTAGTAGCCTGTCTGCAAGATAATGCTACAAACAATATTTATCATGAAGATATCCTGAAAATCATTTCGGGTAAAACATTGCACCCTATCCAATTTGAGGAATTGTGCGCGCGCTATTTTTATTCAGCCTACTTATTTAATCGTTTGCCAGATTATACTTACTTAAATACACCACAGAAAGTATATGTAGAGCCGATGCCATTAGCTGATATGTCGATGAAACCTATTTTTGATCCTTGGCAAAATAAAACCTATGGCCAGGTGCTGGAAAATTTTTGGAAACCCTGGGGGTTGACCTTGTTCGAGATTATTAAGAATCCGGAGCATCCCATTAGCTTTCTTGTTAACGAAAACGGAGATTTTGTTGCTCATGTTGATATGCCACTGAATTAATAGTGTATTGCTTCACGCAATAAATGATCGTATGCAAGCGTTAAATGGTACGATTATGGTTAGTATAGGTTATGTATTTAACAGGCTTCAAAACTTTTTTTTCGATTCTACTTTTCTTGTTCGTATGTACTTCTGCAAGTGCGCAGGTGATTGCTAAGCGTGATATCCCGGCCGACAGCATTGCACAGGACGTTGATAATTTTCCTTATTTTAAAGGCGGAGCAGTGGCATGGTCCAGGTTTTTGCAATATAATCTAGACTTATCAAGAACTGTTGGAACAATGGATAGTGTGGCCTATGCAAAATATGGCCCCAAACAGACAGCCATTCTCAAATTTATTGTATGTGAGGATGGGTCTATCTGCAATATCGAAATCGAGAACCCAGAAAAGGTTAGCCCTGAGTTTGCAAAAGCTGTATTGTCCGTTATGCGAAAATCGCCGCAATGGATGCCAGCACAAGTTAATGGAAAATCAGTTAAAACAAGATTTAGACAGCCTGTAGTAGCTGTAATTGAATAAAATTTGAATAGAAAAATAATCGCTTAAATTTTCACCATTTATAAGATACTATGACATTTTGGGATAAAGTCAAAAAAATTATGAGCAGTGGAGCGGAAGAATCCGCGTCTGAAAAAAAGGATCCGGAAATTACACCGGGGGGATCTACCGTATACCGTTATGAAGATCAGTCTGAGGATAACGATCCGAAGAACTTATTTCCGGAGATCCAATGTGTCTATCTTGATGAAATAGAGGAACACTTGACAAAATATATTGCCGAACCCGATATGGTGTTTCATGAAATTGTCTCCGAACTAGTCCATATTGATGTGCATTGGATTAAACCAAGTGCAAACTATCCATACCATATATTGGTCACTTCAGGTATGAGTGATTTACCGATGCAGGTTCCGGATGAGGTGGAAAATAAGGAAACTTATGAACGTGCTGAGTTAATGGTTGTGTTGCCTGCAGATTGGAAAATAGGGGAAGAAGAATTTCAGGACGATAACAATTATTGGCCAGTATATTTTTTGAAAAGATTAGCGCGGTTTCCACATGAGTACAAAACCTGGTTAGGTTATGGACATACCATTCCCAATGGAATGGAAGCCGAAGATATCGCAAATACCGGGTTTGGTTGTATGTTACTGCTTCCGCCTATGCTAAGTTTTGATGAAGATTTTTTGGAGTTGAAAACTAAAGATGGAAATATCATCAATTTTTATGCGATGATTCCAGTATATAGAGAAGAGATGGATTATAAACTTGAGGAGGGCACCGATGCCCTTTTAGATCGTTTTGATGAATACGGAATTTCGGAACTGGTTGATGTTGATCGCCCTAATGTCTGTAAAGATAGATAGGTTTTAAAAAAAGATATGCAATGCTACAGGCACCGAAACAGTATAGCATTGCATATCCTTTAGGAAATACTTTTTTCCATAAGGGTTATCGTCTTGTCGATATCCGTATAACTCACATTAAGATGCGGTCTAAAGCGAACACTTTTCTCACCACAACCTAACATGATAAGCTTATTTGCATAGGCATTCTTGATAAATTCATTGCGTCCGCTTTCAGCGTCAAAATCCAATGCAACAAATAGTCCCTCGCCCCTTAAATTAGACAGCTGTGTTTTTTTTGCGATCAACTTCTGGAGCTCCTCTTGGAGGTAACGTCCTTTTTCGGCCGCATTTTGAACGAGATTTTCCTGTTCTATGACTTCAAGAATTAATTTAAAGCGGAGCATATCCATAAAATCGCCACCGAATGTGGAATTGATACGACTTGATTCTTTGAAAACATGATGTTCCACTTGATCAAATTTCTCTTTGCTGGCCAGTATCCCACATACCTGTGCTTTTTTGCCAAAAGCAATGATATCAGGAATTACATTGTAATGTTGGTAAGCCCACATTTTACCAGTGATTCCCAATCCAGTCTGTACTTCGTCAAAGATCAATAGAATCTGATTTTCGTCACAGATTTTACGGAGTTGTAAGAAAAATTCCATCCGGAAATGATTGTCGCCGCCTTCACCCTGAATCGGTTCAATTAAGATGCAGGCGATATCATGTGGGTTCGCTGCAAGGGCTTCATGTATTTCGTAGACAGCTTGTTTCTCCAAAGCAATGGTTTGATCAATATGTTCCCTTGTTAAGGGGTAGCTCAGCTTCGGATTGGTAATGCGTGGCCAGTTGAACTTGGGGAAATAGAGGTATTTTCTGGGGTCTTGTGTATTTGTTAAGGAAAGTGTATAGCCAGATCTACCGTGAAATGCCTGTCTAAAGTGAATTACCTGGCTCGCTTCTTTTTGTATTCCTTGGGCAAAATTCAGTCTTGTTTTCCAGTCGAATGCAGCTTTTAAAGCGTTTTCCACTGCGAGAGTTCCTCCCGAGATGAAAAAGGCATAGGAAAGTTCTTTCGGTATGGCCACACGATCAAATGTGTCAACAAAATCAGCAAACTCTTTCGTGTAGATATCCGACATGGCAGGTTTATTGACTGCCATTTTACCTAAAAAATCACGTTGTTTGACCAAATGGGGGTGATTGTAGCCCACGGCCATCGAGGCAAACATGCTGAACATATCAAGGTATTCGTCACCATTTTCATCTACGACATAAGAACCATGGGATTTTTCCATATCCATAACCAAAGGAAACCCATCGGCTAATATATGTTTGCTTAATCTTTCATGTACGTTGTTCATAGTTTTGTGTGTAAATGGTTTATAAATCAAATTTGATCCCTTGTGCCAAGGGCAGATCAGTCGTATAATTGATGGTGTTTGTCTGACGGCGCATGTAGGCTTTCCAGGCATCAGAACCAGATTCCCGACCGCCACCGGTTTCTTTTTCGCCTCCAAATGCTCCTCCGATTTCGGCCCCTGAAGTGCCGATATTGACATTGGCAATACCGCAATCAGAGCCTGCAGCACTTAGAAACAGCTCAGCTTCCTGCAGATTGTTTGTCATGACCGCAGAAGACAACCCCTGGCCAACACTGTTCTGAAGATCTATAGCGGCACGGATATCACCCTTATATTTGATCAAATAAAGAATCGGGGCAAAGGTCTCTTGCTGTACGATTTCATAATGGTTTTCCACTTCTGCAATGACTGGCTGCACATAACAGCCGCTTTCATATCCCTTACCTTCAAGAACCTTTCCCTTAATTAGCAATTTTCCTCCTTGTTTTTTAATGTTTTCCAGTGCGTTTAAGTATGATTTTACGGCGTCTTTGTCGATCAATGGTCCTACATGATTTTTCGTATCTAAGGGGTCTCCAATTTTTAGTTGACCATACGCTTTAGTCAGTTGTTTTTTAACCTCTTCATAAATGCGCTCATGGACAATAAGTCTTCGTGTGCTTGTACAACGTTGTCCAGCTGTACCTACAGCTCCAAAGACGGCGCCGATAATGGTCATTTTTAAGTCTGCATCGGGCGTCACGATGATTGCATTGTTACCGCCAAGTTCCAAAAGAGTCTTACCAAGACGTTGCGCTACAGTAACGGCGACTTCTTTTCCCATACGGGTAGAGCCTGTGGCAGAAATTAAAGCAATGCGATTGTCTGCGGTGAGCCACTCTCCGGCTTGCCTGTCGCCTATAATAAGGTTGGATATTCCTTCAGGTAGTCCGTTGTGATGTAAGATTTCTGCAAGTATTTTTTGGCAAGCTAGCGCACATAATGGCGTCTTTTCGCTTGGCTTCCACACCACCGTATTTCCGCAGACTAAGGCTAGCGCAGTGTTCCATGCCCAAACGGCTACTGGAAAATTGAATGCGGTAATAACACCCACCACGCCCAAGGGGTGATATTGGTCGTACATACGGTGCCCCGGGCGTTCCGAGTGAATGGTGTTGCCATATAATTGGCGGGATAGACCCAAAGCGAAGTCGCATATGTCTATCATTTCCTGTACTTCGCCCATACCCTCCTGATAAGATTTACCCATTTCATAGGAAACTAACTTTCCGAGGATGGGTTTCAGTTCACGAAGTTTGTCTCCCAACTGGCGAACAATGTTCCCTCTTTTCGGAGCGGGCAGTAGACGCCATTGTAAAAAAGCATCAGCAGCCTGCTTAACAACTGCTTCATAGTCTTTACTATGACTGCCTTTTATCTTCGCGATGAGTTTTCCGTCGACAGGTGAAAAGGACTCGAATTCTTTGCCTTTGGAAAACCATTGCTGTCCAGTTGATGACCCTAAATTTTGAGAAGATATCCCAAGTGTTTTAAGCGCTGATTTTATCATAATGGTTTATTTTATTCGCTGAATGATTTAAATATATGAAATAAGTTTTTTGTTGTCAAGTTTATACTGAATATTGTTCAGTGAAAAAATTTTCTTTATCTTAGATAAGCTAATGTAGACTATATGATGACTAAACAGATCAATACCGATTATTATCAAGTGGATGATTTATTGTCCGAAGAACATAAACTGATACGGCAGTCTGTCCGCGATTTTGTGAAAGCAGAGATTAAGCCTTTTATTGAGGATGCGGCACAGGAGCATCGTGCTATTGCTGGTTTGATGCCTAAATTAGGTGCTATTGGAGCCTTGGGTCCTTATATTCCGACTGAATATGGCGGAGCCGGTTTGGATCAGATCTCTTATGGCTTAATCATGCAGGAACTGGAAGCTGGTGACTCGGCCATTCGGTCGGCAGCTTCTGTGCAATCCTCTTTGGTGATGTTTCCGATTTACACCTATGGTAGCGAGGAACAGCGTGTTAAATATTTGCCGCGGCTGGCGTCGGGGGAGTTGGTCGGCTCTTTTGGTCTTACTGAGCCCAATCATGGGTCTGATCCCGGTGGAATGGAAACTAAATTAACCACCAAAGGTGATGGCTTTTTATTAAATGGAGCCAAGATGTGGATCACAAATTCACCCGTATGTGATATTGCTGTGGTCTGGGCGAGGGATGAGTCCGGAAAAGTAAACGGGGTGATCGTTGAGCGTGGAATGGCAGGTTTTGAAACGCCAGAAACCCTACATAAATGGTCGTTGCGCGCCTCGAAAACAGGTGAATTGGTTTTTCATGATGTTTTTATCCCAGCAGAAAATGTGCTTCCAGGTGTAAATTCAATGCGGGGACCGCTTTCCTGTTTGAATTCAGCCCGCTATGGGATTTCATGGGGCGTTATTGGAGCAGCAATAGATTGTTATGAAACTGCCGTTCAGTACGCGCAGGAACGTCATCAGTTTGGTAAGCCAATTGCTGGTTTTCAATTGCAGCAAAAGAAACTTGCAGAATTCCTTACGGAAATTACTAAGGCGCAGTTGTTATCATGGCGTTTAGGTGTACTCAAAAATGAAGGACGCGCGACACCACAGCAAATCTCCATGGCCAAAAGGAACAATGTCAATATGGCGCTGCAGATTGCACGAGAATCTAGACAGATCCTTGGTGGAATGGGGATTGTCGGTGACTTCCCGATAATGCGGCATATGATGAACCTGGAGTCTGTAATTACCTATGAGGGAACTCATGATATTCATTTATTGATCACAGGTCAAGATATTACGGGTCTAAACGCATTTTCATAATGTAAATTTTGGTTACGCAAAAGGGTTTTGTGTTCCTTTATCCTGCGCACATACGCGTATTTATTTCTTAAAAGCTATTTTTCGGCATGGATAAGCTGAGGTTTGTGCTGCGGTTGGACTCGTCTTTGACCTGGGTGTTATCCTTAGTTATAGCAGTGTCTTATCCCTAAAAAATACACAGTTACTACTTTCTTATCCCTTAATATGGTTTTTGTTTACCTATAACTTAGCCTTAAGTTAGGTTTAGTATAGCTTTTACCTATATTAAACCTAAACTAACCCTAAC
>NZ_DCRG01000034.1:0-25764 GCF_002325125.1 Sphingobacterium sp. UBA1498 | reverse complement strand
ACATCGTATTTACCAGTTACAATTATTCTTATATTAGGTAATAAACCATTAAATTATGAGTACTTTCAATTTAAATCGCAGGAGATTTATTCAAGGAGCAGGGGCGGTGCTAACCTTGTCAGCATTGCAAGTCAAAGCGCTGTCGTTTAAAGACGTCGTAAAAAAATTTCGGGTTGGGTTAATTGGTGCAGGCTGGTACGGCAGAAGTGATTTGTGTCGTTTAATTCAGGTTCGTGATGTCGATGTCGTTGCAATATGTGATGTTGATAACCGTCACTTACAAGAAGCGGGGCGTCTAATTAGTGATCGTCAGGTTTCGAAAAAGGTTCCGAAACTTTACAATGACTATAGAGAGATGCTTGCTAATCACAAATTTGATCTCGTTTTAATTGGAACCCCAGATCATTGGCATGCAAGGCAGGCTATTGACGCAATACGTTCGGGTGCTCATCTTTATTTGCAAAAACCTATCAGTGTTGATGTGCTTGAGGGGGATGCGATTTGTCGTGCTGCAAGGAAATATAACAGAAAAGTTCAGGTAGGAACTCAGCGCAGAAGCACAGCTCACCTTGTCGATGCCAAGAATCGTGTGATCGATCGCGGCTTACTCGGTAAAATTTCTCATGTAGAGATGTGTTGTTACTACCATATGCGAAAGAATGGCAATCCACCTACCGAAGCAGTGCCAGAATTCTTTGATTATGAACTTTGGACTGGGCCAGCACCTTTGCGCACCTTTGATGGTCTACCTCATGGGAGCTGGTGGCGAACTTTTATGGCCTACGGGAACGGAATAACCGGGGATATGGGAATGCATATGTTTGATACAGTGCGCTGGCTTTTGCAGCTTAAATGGCCCAAAAGCGTTTATGCAAAAGGGGGGATTTATGTTCAAAAAGGTGGGAAATCGACAATTGCAGACACTCAAACTGCCATATTTGAATACGAAGATCTTAATTGCGTATGGCAGCATAGGACATGGGGCTCAGCAGCAGACCCAGACTATCCTTGGGCATTCGTTATATATGGTGATAAAGGTACTTTGAAGGGGAGCGTCATGAAATATGAATTTATCCCGATTGGAGAAGGTGAATCCATTCGACAAGATGTTATTTTGGAAAAAGAGGAGTTTCCCGAAGATCTTACAGAACACCGAATAGAGCTTCATACCGCTCCTGCTACAAGAAAGCATATGCTTGATCTTTTATCGGCAATTGATAACAACCATCTTCCTATAGCGGATATTGAAGAAGGATATATATCGACCGCAAGCTGTATTTTGGCCAATTTGTCGATGCAGCTGAATCGCCCTTTAGTTTATGATCCAACGCAAAAAATATGTATTGATGACCCCGAGGCAACTCAGTTGCTGCGCAGACCCTATCGCAGCCCGTGGCAACATCCGTATGAATAGTTGGTAAATAGGGTATGATTAAATTTTACTCCCTTATTTTGAGTATTGTATTAGCTGATAGGATAATTAATAATAATTTGCTAATAATTTATTTTACATTTATCTGTTAATTATTTCATTCTTTAGAATCGTTACCATTTATGCTAAAAAATAGCTTAAAACTAGTCCATTTTGTCCTGTTAATGAGTGTGTTGAATTTTATATTCTTCCATTTTCCATTTTATACTTTTGTTTTTAACAATGTTGACTACAGGAGCTTTGGGGGTATTATCCTGATTGGTAGTTTAATGGTTTTGATGCTGGTGATGAACGCTTTTGTACTTTATTTATTTTTTTCGCTATCACGTCGCTTTGGGAAATCCATACTTGTTTTGTTCTTTCTGATCAATTCCATTGCCGTTTATTTTGTTAACACCTATAGCGTTATTTTGGACGAAACAATGATTGGCAATATATTGAATACTCGCTATTCCGAGTCGAGTGGTTTCTTTTCCCTGAGAATGATCTTGTATCTCTTGGTTCTGGGTATTATTCCTAGCATTTTCATCATCAAAGCCAACATAGTAAAGGATAAACCAAAGAAGTTCTTGGTTACGTCCTCCCTTTCGTTATTATTTATTGTTATTTTAATATTTGCGAATGCAACTAATTGGTTATGGATTGATAAGAATTCTAAGACTTTAGGTGCACTTGCCATGCCTTGGTCTTATACTGTCAATATATCACGTTTTTATATCCATGAACATCAAAAAAATAAAAAGGAGATATTATTGCCGGATGCGACAATTACTAGTGACAAAAAGACCGTGGTCGTCTTGGTTATTGGTGAATCCGCTCGAAGGGAGAATTTTTCGCTATATGGCTATCAAAAAAATACAAATCCTTTGCTTTCAAAGACACCGAATCTTTATCATTTTGATGCAACTTCTTGTTCGACCTATACGACAGCAGGAGTAAAGTGTCTATTAGAGCATAAAAATACGGACGATTTATATGAAATTTTGCCAAATTACCTTTACAGAAATGATGTTGATGTAATATGGCGTACAAGCAATTGGGGTGAGCCTCCGGTACATATTAAAGAATATGAAACGAGTGACCAGCTTGCTGCAAACTGTAAAGGTGCAGAATGTGCTTACGATGAGGTTTTACTAACAGGTTTAAAAGAACGAATATCAGCGAGTAAAAAGGATAAAGTATTTGTTGTTCTTCATACAAGTACAAGTCATGGCCCAACTTATAGCGAGAAATATCCGGCTAAATTCGAAGTGTTTAAGCCCGTTTGTAATAGTGTAGAATTAGGGAATTGTTCGAAAAAAGAGTTAATTAATGCGTATGATAACACGGTAGTTTATACCGACTATATTTTGCACAGGCTGATCGAGGATCTAAAAGGTTTAAAGGAATACAATAGTGCGATGTTGTTTGTATCCGATCATGGAGAATCATTGGGTGAAAATAACCTATATATGCATGGACTGCCTATGAGCATTGCACCTAAAGAACAATATGAGATTCCCTTTATTGTTTGGGTATCTGATCATTCTAAACAATTGAAACCAAATAGAACGTTGACTCAAAATCATGTATTTCATAGTGTACTTAAATTTTTGGATATGAAAAGCCCTATCTATGATGAGCATATGGATATTTTCAAATAGTAAATTATAGCTAGTGAGGAGATTTTTCTCGTTGACAAAATTTTGGCCGACGTCATAGCTGTATCGAAAGTTATCGTATTCGTTTTCTCTCTATTAAGAATAAAGCTCTGTATGAAGGACTTTATAAGTGGAACTATTGCAAATATGGCTGGAATAGGAATTTCTATATGGGGATGATATCGCTATTTGGATTATTTGGAGATTGGTACACTTACCAAAAAAAGCCAAGAAATACAACCCATAAACCAAACGGTTACAGCGATTATAAAAAATGGTATCCCAATTCTTCTATATTTTATCTCAATTGTTAACCTGTTATGATTGCTGAGTGTTTTCCAAAGTACTTCCACCAAACTCTCTCCCAAAGACGTAAGTGAATACTCTACACGTGGCGGAAGTTCATAAAAGGACTTTTTGGACAATATTCCACCTTCAACCATCTCCGTTAACTGTTGATTTAGAACCCGTCGGTCAACTTTTGCAATGCCACGTAGCATTTCACTTAGACGTCTTTCTCCTTCGTTGATCCGCCACACAATCGGAATTTTTCATTTCCCACTAATGGATTCACTGCAAATTCCAAAGGACAAATTTTTTGTTTTATTGCTCTCTCTGCTATACTCATAAAATTGACTTTTTTATCCCATAGGGATAATTAGAATGGATATGGAATTGAAAAAGTTAATTTCCAAGTTGAAGGCTATTCCTGCATACAATAAATTATTTATAGCGGCCTTTGGTGAAGAAGATTATCTCATACCAGAGGTTCTAAAAGCACTCGGTGCCTTTCAGCGGACACTGAAAAGCAGAAGAGTTAATCTTTACTTTTTAGATGAAATATCGTGACCTCTGGCAACATTCCTAATCGGCTCGGATAATCTAGATAGCCAAATCCAACATTTACATAGAGTGCCTGATGTTTTTCACGATATAAACCTGCCCATTCCTGGTAAGCATACTTCACTGGGCTCCATTGATATTTTGGGTTGGTATAACCAAATTGTCCTCCATGAGTATGGCCACTAAAAGTAACATCGATATTGGGGTATTTGGAGATGATTTCAGCCCGCCAATGTGAAGGATCGTGTGAGAGCATGAAGTTGACAGAAGATGATTTATCAACTTTAGACATCGCCAAATCGATGTCACCATAATTTTTAGGGTTATGTAACCCCCAGTTTTCCACGCCTATAATTGTAATTTTATCATTGTTCAGTATGAGCTCTTTCGATTCATTGAGAAGCAGTTGCCAGCCCAATTGACGGTGGATGCTTTTGAGCTCCGCGAAGTTCTGTTCTTTTGTCAATCGACTTTTTTCAAAAAAATGATGTCTATTGAAATGATAGTCTCCATAATCATGATTACCGAGTATAGAAAATGTGCCTAGAGGAGCGTTGAGCGTATTGAATATGTCCAAATAATGATCCATTTCGGACGCAAAATCATTAATTAAATCTCCAGTAAAGAAAATGATATCAGGATTTTCCCCCATCAGCAAGTCAATGCCGCTTTTCACTTTATCCCGATTATAAAGACTTCCTGCGTGTATATCAGAAATCTGAGCGATGGTCATTCCTTCGAAAGATTTCGGTAAATTTGGTAAAATTAAATTGATATGTTTAATCTGATAATCATATAAATTTAAAGCAAATCCACGTGTAAGCGCAGCAATAGGAACGCTAGCCAGAACAAGACCACTTTTGATTATAAAATCAGATCTTGTTAAGGACAGTATATTTCCATCTTGATGGGATAAGGGTTTAGGCTTTACAAGGAGATTCTTGAACACAGTAGAAGCACGCCACATCGCATCAATTCCAATAAAGAATAGAAATATAATTTTCGCAAACAGTAACGTAATGGGAAAAAATACCAAACACGCTGCTTCAAAACTATTCCATTTAAAAAATAAATTGAGAAATATTGATAAATAGGACAGCAAACTTAAAGACCACCAAACTAGTTTAGCAAACAATATATTTGATTTCCAGATCGATAATATCCTTATTCTCAAGAAAATCAAAACATCTACAAACAGAAAGAGTGCAAGAATGTTTAGGTAGGTGTAAAACTGTTGGATCATATTTAGAAGGTCAAAATATTATTGGAAAAATAAATAAATCTATTTATTAAAAACGATATTCCCTTAGCTACTGTTTGGTTTCAAAGGAGATTTGAACGTTTTAGTGAACTAAATTTAGGGAAAAGTTCTGACTGTTCTTGCCAAATACCCTAGTTTGGACAATAAAATAAGACAAATCGCGACAGCATATCTAAAAATTAGCGTATGCAAGCTGAACGATTAAAATTGATTATAAAGTTTACTAATAAACAGTATCTATTACTTATTTCTATTATATGACGCAAATAGATTTTCCAGAAATAGTATTAAAAGAGGTAAGGCACAGTCTACGTAATGCTAAAGCCCGTGTTGCTATTGCCGAAAGTGTGACCGCAGGATTTTTGCAGTTAGCTTGCTCGCAGATGGAAGGAGCAACGGAGGTTTTCGCTGGCGGCATCACAGCCTATTCAATTGATGCAAAGATTAACATACTTGATGTCGATGCAGAACTAGCGGAAAGATGTGACTGTGTATCGTCAAGAACAACAGAGGAAATGGCAATCGCGGTAGGCAGAATGTTTCATACGGATTGGTCGGTCGCCACAACCGGGTATGCAACAGTAGTTCCTGAATCAAAGGGCAAATTGTTCGCATTTGTCTCATTCGCATATAAACAGGAGATTCTAATGACAGAAACAATAGAGCTAAGATCAAATATAGGGATGCAGGAAGCTCAGTTTAGGTATACGATTAAAGCGTTAGAAATTCTAAACACACTTTTAAAGAATTAAAGGTTCCCAACAATTGCTGGGAACCTTTAATTTTATGCTTCTCTTTTCAAGTCAAAAGAGACATATTTTTCATAATCAACTAATGATCTTACCGGAGTAGCTAAACCTTGAAGGAGATCGATATACATTTTCGCTACTTTCTTCCACACTGTCTGCTCACCGTAACTGCGCGCTTTAAAACGATGCCAAGCTAATAGACGTTTTGATGAGTACAATAAATTGATGTTAGCACGCATTGCTTCTATATCATTAAAAGGCGTTAATATGCCGCGTTCATCTTTTAATAAATCGCTAGCGTGCCAATACGGCGTGGAAATAACAGCAGCACCTGCTCCCACAGCGAATGACAGCGTTCCACTGCTGATTTGCTGTTCGTGAGGATAGGGGGATAGATATATATCACATGCGGTGAGGTACTCTTTCAATTCTTCATCAGTTAGAAATTTATCAATAAAAACAACTTTATCTTCCAATTTCAATTGACTGACTAAATTTTGTAATTCAAAACGATAGGATTCCCCCTCATGAACCAAAACGTTAGGATGGGTCTTTCCGATGATTAAATATTTGAATCCAGGCAGATCAGTACCCGCTAAAGATTTTATAGCATACTCCAATCCTTTACTCCTTCCAATCAGGCCAAAGGTCATCATTACAAAATTTTCTTGGAGA
The DNA here is from genome assembly GCF_002325125.1 of Sphingobacterium sp. UBA1498. Lineage (NCBI taxonomy): Bacteria > Pseudomonadati > Bacteroidota > Sphingobacteriia > Sphingobacteriales > Sphingobacteriaceae > Sphingobacterium > Sphingobacterium sp. UBA1498. Next base: position 19,164 of record NZ_DCRG01000034.1, on the reverse strand, counting down.
CCTAATTTATACTTCGCCAAACCTTGGTTGTAATCAAACTGAGGAACACCATGGGGTATAAATTTAATTTTATCCGCATGCGCTGGATCAAATTGTTCTTTCAATAATTCGACTCCTTTCGGTGAAAGACTAACAACAGCCTGGGATTTCTCCAACAGTAATTCCATAATTTCTTTTTGCTGCAACGACGGTGTTTGCAAAATAGTGTGAAATATTGTTAATAAAGGTATCGTAAGGTTGTTGGCAATTTGTGTAATGAAAATACCATCAACACCACCAAATATTCCAAATTCATGCTGAATAACACAATAGTCGTATTCCTCATTGATGAGGCGCGCCGCTTGATGATAACTGTCAAGTCGATCTTTATGGATAACGAAGCGAACAGATTCGTCAAAATCCTCTACTCCATGTTTTGATAATGCGATGAGATCAATATGGACGCTAGCATCTAACTCCATTCCCTGTTTAAGGTCTTTGGTGAAGGTCGCTAACCCACATTCTTGTGGTGGGCACGTACTTATAATTGCTATTTTTTTCATATAACTTAACCCTCCTTAACTGTATTTTGTACCTCTTCAACTGGAAGATCGAGAATGGCCATTAGCAACAAATAATATCCCTTTTCCAATCCTATTTTTTTTGCTTTTTTATCAATATTTTCCATATCAGTACGCTATTTTAAGTGTAATTCTTTTGATAAAGATGAATCAAAATTTATACCCAAAGACAATGTGTAAAGGCATATCCGTACTTTTTTAATGGAAATAGCGTAGCAATGTTATGCGCCTACCGTAAATTTCAGTTTAACTACGTATTTATAGCGCAGTAAACCTTGGATTCTTATTAGAACCGATCTTTTATGACAGTATAAACACGAAGCGCATTTAGCGTTCAACGATTTGCATACAATTATTGGAATTAATCTGAAGATTTGATTTAGTAATAAAACGTGTTTTGTCTGCGTAGCCTGGAAGTATTGACGTCAATAACTCATTTCGGTTAATCAGATAGGATTGAATGTAGATGTTATAATACGATAATATTATAAATTCCCAAACAATTGTGACCTTTAGCTCGTTGTGTTTTAACTTAACATATTCATTTTATGAAGATAGCAACTTATAATATAAATGGTATCAACGCGCGGCTTCCAGTCCTTTTACGATGGTTGGAAGAAGAGTCGCCAGATGTAGTTTGCCTTCAGGAGCTTAAATCCCCTCAAGAACGTTTTCCGTTGAAAGAAATAAGTGATCTCGGCTATCATGCCATTTGGCATGGCCAGAAAAGTTGGAACGGAGTTGCGGTGCTTTCGAAATATGAGATTGAAGAGATCACAAGAGTTCTGCCCGGAGATCCTGAGGATAACCAAAGCCGATATTTGGAGGTCATAATCCAAAACGTCGTAATATGTTGTATTTATCTACCTAATGGCAACCCTTTTCCAGGGGTCAAATATGATTATAAATTAGATTGGATCGAACGGTTGGCCAAACGATCTAAAACACTTCTTCGGATGAATGCATCGGCTATTCTGATCGGGGATTTCAATATTATTCCAGAAGATATAGACACTTATAAGCCAGAAAAATATATCAATGATGCACTCTTTACAAAAGAGGTTAAGGAAGCTTTTAGTCTTTTGCTAAAAGATGGATGGCAAGATTCTATACGTACACTTTTCCCGGATAAGGAAGTTTATACATTTTGGGATTATTTTCGTCAGGCTTATGCTCGAAATGCAGGGTTGCGTATAGATCACATCCTATTGAGTCCGTCGATCCAGGCTCGGTTAATGGAAGGTGGTATAGATCGGGACGTTCGTGGATGGGAGAAAAGCAGCGATCATGCCCCTACATGGATTAGATTGAGTAACAATAACACGAATGGCTAGAAAACTCAATTGTAGTGCGGGATTATTAATGTATAAAATTCAGGAACAACAAATTTATTTTTTCTTAGTACATCCTGGAGGACCATATTTTGCCAAGAAAGATGAAGGTTATTGGACCATTCCGAAAGGAGAGATCGGTATGGGCGAAGATGCCCTCGCAGCTGCTAAAAGGGAGTTTATGGAGGAAACAGGGTGTCTACCTAATGGAAACTTTATGGAATTGTCTGCTATTCAACAGAAAGGAGGGAAAAAAGTATTATGTTGGGCAATTGAGGGTGATATGGATGCGCATAAACTCATCAGTAATACCTTTTCATTGGAATGGCCTCCTAGATCAGGAAAGATACAACTTTATCCTGAAGTTGATCGGGGCGCCTGGTTTACATTTCCAGAGGCCATAAAGAAGATAAATGAACGCCAAATCTATTTTTTAGAGCAAGTTATTGCTAATGTATCGTAATTCCGTATGCAAAGTATTATAATATGTGGGAGATTATTAAACGAATTTATAAGAATTTCGCGTTATAACATATTTATCAACTATATTTGAAAAATAGCACTCATAGAAGACGAGCAGGTCACAAAGGGAACACAATGGGATAATGAATGAAAAAATAATGTTCAAAATTAGCGAGTAAAATAAAATATGGAAAACAAGACGGTTTTCATTTGTGATGATGATAGTACAATAGTTGACATGTTACAAATGCTATTGGAAATGTCGGGTTACGACACAATTATTGAGACAAACAGTCTTAATGCCTTAGGAGTGATCAGGGAAAAGAAACCCGATGTCATTTTATTAGACATATGGATGCCGATGCTCTCCGGAGATGAATTGATAAGAAAAATTAGAGAAGATAAAGAACTGAAAGAACTGTTTATCATATGCATATCCGCCAGTAAGGATGGAAAGGAGGTGGCGTTTCGCGCAGGAGCTAATCGTTTTATGGCAAAGCCTTTTGATATCAATGACCTGCTAGAAGCAGTCGAAAGTTCATCCCACCTGGATAGATAATTGCCTAATTTATACGTAATGGTATCAACAAAAAAGGATGTCCTGCTATTGAAACCAATCTGCAAGACATCCAGTTTATGACAATTATTGTAGTTATTTTTCCTTTGTACTAAAGAGCAGCTTTTACTGCGGCAATACAGTCGGATTGATATTTCATGATGTTATCTTTATCCGAAGCTGATATTTTACCGTCTGCAACATTTTTCTCAATTTCATTTTTGATATCTAACAAAGATTTTTCTTTATCCAATGCTTTATCAGCAGTTTCTGCATTGATACGTTCTACCCAAGTTTTTCCAAGCTTTGTATAGAGCTCTTTGGCTTTATCATTGGAAAGAGCAGGCGCAGCAACCGAAGCTATAGCAGCGTTTGCGGCTGCTTTATCCGAATAAACAACTGCTTCGGCATCTTTTGTCGCAGCGTCTTCTGAAGTTTTCATCGCCTCTTCGTTGGCATCTGCCGCTTTTTCTTCCGCATGTTCCATATTTTCAGCTGCCTTTTCCTGTGGCGTCTGGTTATTACATGATGCTAGCAATGTTAAAGCCGCTAGGGAAGCAAATAGTGTTTTGTTTGAAATCATAATATTTATTTATTTAGTGATGTTTTTTAAATAACAAGATTTATCTGTAAATAGTTTTTATTTTTATAGTTTAATGAAGCTTTTAATTAACGATAGTCTATTAATGATATACCGATAGTTGTTTTTTCATTGTTTTACGAATAAAATGAATACGTGTTTTAATCGTTCCTTCAGGCATCTGCATATATTCCGCGATTTCATAATACTTAAATCCTTCCAAAAACATATTGAAAATTTCGTAATTTTCCTGAGAAAGTTGACTCAACGCTTTCTGTATATCATCTAGAATAAACTTAGTTGTGCTTGCATTCGTAGAAGTAGATTCATTCATGACAAGAGATGCATATTCATGATGATAGTTTTCAGTTCTTTTAGTTTTTCTATAATGGTTAATATAGATATTTCGCATGATCACGTATAACCAAGAACCCACTTTTGGATTATGCATAAGCTTTTCAATGGATTTCAATGCATTAACCATAGTGTCCTGTATAAGATCATTCTTAATCTCAGGATCTGAGGTAAATTGGGAAGCGAAATTTTTGAGTAGGCCTCTTTTTTCAATAAAAAATGAATTTATTTCGATATGTTGCATATTGTTATTTAATAATCTTAATGAATACTGATGAAACAGTACAACAACAGTGCAGTTTTTTGCCAAAATTGCCTATTCATAAGCTTTAGCAATATCTTCAAGTAAATATCACGGGAGATGTGATTTATACTTAAAATCAATTAGGTACGCTGATTATGAGCTTTATAGATAGTTTAATGTACTTTTCTGCTCATGACGCCTGGAATATAAAACCGTATAAAACTTTTTCTAAGTAGAGTTTTACGCCAAACCTTTGTATTCACGTTATTTATACGCTGATAAGTTAGTGGAACAACGTAACTGAACCATAGATTCTATCTATTTTAACAAGTAGAAATGGAAGGGGCCGTCCTTAAATTGATTAATAAATTGAATAAATTTTGAGGTGGTAGGTAAAGTGAATAGTATATTACTGATATCGGTTTCTACTGTGTTGTGGAGCTTTCAGGACAAGAAGAAAAATGATTGTGTCAGGAAAATAGTACTATACAGGGAAATAACTCTTCAATATCTTTTTTAATAAGGCCAAAATAGAATAGCAGCAATTCGGCCTATTACAAATTGTGAATTGCTGCTAATAGATTCAAGTCATCCAGCTTTACGGACGATTAGCGCAGAATTTCGCATATACATCTATGTTGATTTTTCAGATCGCCAACATAATGCTGTTAATTGGAACCCTGCGGAACATGTGTTTTAGTCGTCTTTCATGAGGAAGTTATCGAAGTATTAGTAGTAGTATGACATTTTAGATTCGTATTAAAACTTTTTTCCGCCTTTTCTATTTCCTTTTCACTTACAATTTTTCGAAGTGATTGGCTTGAAAACCTATTTTTATTTTTGGTATAGTAAATTTCAATTCCTTCTGAAATACAATAATCTCTACCTGAAAAATCTACAAGCTTATACTCTTCGCCTATAAAGTATTTGTGTACAGGAAGCGACTGAAGCATATCGGTAATATCGTCATCAGACTCAAACGGAATAATCTCATCAACAAATTGGCAACCTTCTAATTTGATAAACCTTTCAACCATAGTTTGTGCAGAATCATGAGTATCATGTTCTTGTACTTTTGAGTCTGTCTTAAGACCTACAATAAGATAATCACATTGACTCTTAGCTTCCTGAAGAGCCACAATATGGCCTACATGCAACATGTCGAATACCCCAAATATAATACCTATTATCATATGTTAATTGTTAATTTATGCATTTACACGCTTCAAAGCGTAACTTGCTGCCTCATTTATGCTTACCACAGCCCCTTTATTGTTTTTTTCTTTGGATGCAATTATTTTCCGTAAAGACGAACTAGAAAATCTATTTTCTCTTCTGTTGAAATATAGTTGTATTCCTTTCTCCTCGCAGTATTTCCTGCCAGTAAATGCTTTATCCATATATTCGTCTCCCAAAATACGAACATGTACCTTGAACGATCGCAATACATCTTCTAAGTCCTGTTCGGTAGCATAGGGTATAATCATATCAACGTGCTTGCACGCTTTTAACTGCATATAGCGTTCAAATACAGATTGTGTTGGCTTATTTTTTTCTGGGCGATCGAGAGTAGGATCTGTTTGTAATCCGCATATTAAAAAGTCGCATTGTTCTCTGGCATCTTCGAGCATCTTAACATGACCTGCGTGAAGCAAATCAAAAGCAGAAAACGTAATTCCTATTTTTTTCATGTGTATAATAATTTAAACTGCAATTATTGAAGAAGTACATTAAGAACGCAGCTCAAGCAGATTCGTTTTAATTTTAAATTGTTTTTTTGCTTTATTGTTTTTTATAATTAATAATCTTTTTTTCTGGAGAATCCAATGAACTAAAATTGCGGAAAGATGTTCTGATCTAAAAAGATATTAGCAAGCCATGCACACAACTAAAAAAGTATCTATTAATACGCCAAATACCACATACAGAATTCAGTTTCATAAAGATTTCAACTTCTCGGACTTTAAAGGCGTAATTCCTTACCTCCGAGATTTGGGTATAGATACAGTATACGCATCCCCCATTTTCCAGTCAACCCCTGGGAGCATTCATGGATATGATGGTATAAATTTTAATCAGATAAATAGCGAGTTGGGTAATTTGGAAGATTTGAGATCGATTAAGGAGCTATTGAACAAATACCAAATTAAATGGTTACAAGATATTGTTCCTAACCATATGGCATTTCATCCGAAAAATGAATGGCTTATGGATCTTCTGGAATTTGGCCAGTCATCGCAATTTAGTGGTTTTTTCGATACCTGTTATAGTTCAGGTTTGTTTGATAAGGGAAGGTTAATGGTCCCTGTATTGACAGATAATTTGGAGGAGGCGATTTCGAACAACGACATCGCTGTCATTTTTTTGAATAATAGCCTTCGGCTGTCTTACAAGGGAAACCAGTATCCAATTTCTCCTCAATCATATTGTGTTATCCTGAAGGATTATTTACAGGCTACACAATCTAATTTTGAAGGACTTTTAACACAGATAAGTACTGTTCAAGCTAATGGAGATGGTGAAGAATGGAAACTATTGCGTGCTCAAATTTTTAATAAACTGACGAAAAGAAAGTTAAAGCACATTCTTGATCAATTTAATAGTAATTTGAATGATATTGATGTGTTGGTAAACGCTCAGCATTATGAACTTTGCCCTTGGTGGATCACAAACGAGAGAATAAATTTTAGACGTTTCTTTACAGTAAATGAACTGATTTGTTTAAACGTGCAGGATGAGAATGTATTCAACGAATCCCATAAGTTAATAAAAACACTGGTTAAAGAAGGACTGATTGACGGATTAAGGATTGATCATATTGACGGACTTTACAATCCAACCGCGTATTTGTTTAATTTGAGGAAGTCTGTTGGCTCAACTACATATATAGTTGCTGAAAAAATATTGGAGCATGGGGAAGTGCTTCCCCATGAATGGCCAATACAGGGAACAACAGGATACGACTTCTTATCGATGTGCAATAATGTCTTCACATCCAAATCTGGAAAGAAAATTTTAGATAAATATTATACGAAATTAGTTGGCGAAAATTCATCTATTGCGGAACAACAATATTTAAAAAAGAGTACAATTCTCAATAAACACATGCAGGGCGAGCTTGCAAACCTCACGAAGCTACTGTCAAGCCTCCTACGTGTTAATAGCAAGGTTAAAAAAAGCCACCTAAAGGATATTTTACAATCATTTTTAGCATCGTTTCCTATATACCGCGTTTATGACGATCGCTTTCCACTGTCAGCATCAACTTATAAATTATTTTTATCAATTTTTGCAAAGTTAACTAAGATTCCTGAGCTCAACCAAACACTGATTAATCAGTTTAGGAATCTCTTCGAACAAGCGCAGGTGAATTATCAGCCGAAAACCCAAAGTGATCTGGTGGAATTTCTCATGCGTTGTATGCAGTTGACAGGTCCAGTCATGGCGAAGGGGGTGGAAGATACTTTAATGTTTACGTATAACCGCTTTATTGGCCATAATGAAGTGGGCGATCATCCAGCGAATTGGGGTGTGAGTAAAAATGAATTTCATAATATGATGCAAGAGCGCCAGATGAACTGGTCACTATCTATGAATGCAAGTTCGACTCACGATACCAAACGTGGTGAAGATGCGCGTAGTCGTCTATTGGTACTTACCGCCATGGCGCAAAAGTGGATTAAACAGCTTCAACTCTGGCACGATATGGTGCGGAACGAATACCCAAGAGATCTTCCGCATCCAAATGATGAATACTTCATTTATCAGTCGCTGGTCGCTTCTTTTCCCATGGAAAAAAATGATTCTAATATATCCTTAGCATTTGAAAAACGCTTTCTTGATTACTTGGTTAAATATCTCCGAGAGGGGAAGGAACGCTCTTGCTGGGAGAGCCCAAATGTGGACTATGAAGTTTCTGTTCAGGAGTTCGCCTCTTTTCTGCTCGATAGAGACCGTCCATTTTTTACCAGCTTTTATCAATTTCTTGAAGTGATCGCTGATTTTGGTGTCATAAATTCGCTTACTCAGCAAATTTTAAAATTTACTTGTCCTGGCGTACCTGACATCTATCAGGGTTCAGAACTTTGGAACCATAGTTTTGTCGATCCAGACAATCGAAGACCGATAGATTATCAGCGTAGGAAGGATCTTTTGTCTGCTATTGAAAATGGGGATAAAAAAGTGCGGATAAAAGATTTATGGAGATATAGGTTTGATGGGAAAATTAAATTATGGTTGGTAAGGGAATTGGTGAAACTGCGAAAGGAACACCGTGCTCTCGCATCCGATGGCAGTTACGTGCCGCTTAAAGTAACTGGCCGCTTTCGTAATAATATTTTAGCATTCGCGCGTAGATCGGGTGAGGAATGGATGGTTATAGTTGTTCCCTTACATCTCGCAGAAATCGGTAATATCTCAAAATTTGTTCCTGGTTCATTTGATTGGTCTGATACCAAAGTTCATCTTTCATCAAACCATTCCGTAGCCTGGAAGCATATCCTAACAGAAGCAGAAGGTGAAGGAATGGAGATTGCAGTCAATACGATTTTTAAGGATCTTCCAATGGCTATCATCAGCTACACGGATTTTCCACCTCAGCGGAGCTCAGGCATTTTGATGCATATTAGTTCAATTCCATCCCCTTTCGGGATAGGCGACTTGGGCTCGGAAGCTAGAAGATTTGTGAAGCAACTTTACCGCAGCGGGCAAAGCTGGTGGCAAGTTCTTCCATTGGGCCCTACAGATGCTACACAATTCCATTCGCCTTATAGTACGCTGAGTAGCAGGGCTGGAAATCCATTATTCATAGATCTGCGGGAGCTGATAAAATTAGGTCTGCTCCAAAAGAATGAAATAAAGCACTTAAAATGTAAAGCATCGACAACGATAAATTTTGCTGAAGTAGTGTTGGCAAAATACCAACTGTTGGAACAGGCCTATAGTCGTCTGCCAGCGCATGCAGCATTTGAATTTTCCGATTTTGTAGATCGCGAATCGAAGTGGTTAAATGATTATGCTCTTTTCAAGGTGTTAAAAAATAGAAATGGAAATAAACCATGGTATGAGTGGCCAAAGCATTATAAGAATCGAGAAAGTGCCGCGTTGAGCAATTTTGCTGCTGAATTTCGAGATGAATTACAACAAGAAAAGTGGTTCCAATTTCTATTTTTCAAACAGTGGGATGGCTTAAGAAAACATGCACGAGATTATGGCATTAGACTTATTGGCGATATTCCATTTTACGTAGCCTACGATTCCGCAGATGTGTGGGTCAATCCGCACTATTTTTCCTTAAAAGCAGACGGAGATATGGAATATGTTGCCGGAGTACCCCCAGACTACTTTAATGCAGATGGCCAATTATGGGGAATGCCAACTTTTAATTGGGAATCTCTTAAGCATGATGGATACCAATGGTGGATCGACCGGCTAGCGCACAACTGTTCGTTGTTCGATATTTTGCGACTGGATCATTTTAGAGCATTTTCTTCCTATTGGGAAGTACCTATTCAAGAGACCTCTGCCAAGAATGGAAAATGGTTGGAGGGCCCTGGTGAGGCTTTCTTTGAGCAAGTTAAGATCAATCTAGAATATATGCCCTTTATAGTGGAGGATCTCGGCGATGTCGATGCCGCAGTATATGATTTTCGAGATCGATTTAAATTTCCCGGTATGGCGGTATTACAATTTGCTTTTGGTGAGGATATGTCCCGATCACCTCACATTCCTCATCAGTATGTCAGAAATTCTGTTGCCTATACCGGTACACATGATAATAATACCACGTTATCTTGGTACAATCAGGACCTAAGTCTATTGAGCAAAATAAATTTAAGAAACTATTTTGGAAGAATAGTTGATAGTGAGAATGTCAATGAAGTGCTTATACGGTCAATTTACGCATCTGTCGCGGATAAGGTTATAGTGCCGATGCAAGATATTTTAAATCTTGATGGATCATGCCGTATGAATACGCCAGCCAGTACTGCTGGAAATTGGTTGTGGCGTATGCAGAAAAGAGCATTTACATCAAAAATTCAACATAAATTATTTAATTACACGAAAATATATAACCGTTAAACATAAAGATGGAAACAAACATTTATACCGGAAATCCTTACCCTTTAGGGGCAACCTACGATGGGGAAGGAGTGAACTTCGCACTCTGCTCCGAGCACGCTGAGGCTGTTGAACTTTATCTCTATGATAGTTCAGACGAGCGAGAAATCGCTAAATTTAAAATTACGGAGAAAACACATCAAGTGTGGCATATCTATGTTTCTGGAATAAAACCTGGGCAACTCTACGGTTATCGGGTTCATGGTCCTTATGACCCATCAAGCGGACATCGCTTTAACCCACATAAATTATTGATTGATCCATATGCAAAAGCAATTTCAGGAACTGTTAAATGGAATGATGCTTTATTCGCCTACACTATAGGAGATGATGACTTAAGCATGGATGCAACCGATAGTGCTCCCTTTGTTCCTAAATCTGTCGTTACAAACGACAAATTTGACTGGGGAAGCGATAAGCCACCCCGCATTCCTATGCATAAGAGTGTGATTTACGAAACACACGTAAAAGGCTTTACAGCAATGCATCCCGATATTCCTGAAGAAATAAGAGGTACCTATGCCGCAATGGGCCATCCCGTTGCAGTAAATTACCTGAAAGAATTGGGTATTACAGCGGTAGAATTGTTACCTATACATCATTTTTTGACTGACCGTCATCTAAAGGATAAGGGACTCAGCAACTATTGGGGTTATAACAGTATTGGTTTTTTTGCACCAGATGTGCGCTATTCTGCTTCAGGCTACCATGGAGAGCAGGTTTTGGAATTCAAACAGATGGTTAAAGCACTGCACGAGGCAGGCATAGAAGTTATTTTAGATGTGGTATACAACCATACTGGCGAAGGTAACGAAATGGGGCCAACACTTTCTTTTAGAGGTATTGACAATGCCTCCTATTATCGATTAGCTGACGACCCTCGTTATTATATGGACTTTACCGGAACCGGCAATACACTAAATACCCGCCAACCCAACGTATTAAGGATGATTATGGACAGCCTCCGTTATTGGATTCAAGAAATGCATGTAGATGGATTCCGATTCGACCTGGCTTCAGCACTGGCGCGTGAACTGCACGAAGTAGACAAATTGAGCTCTTTTTTCGATGTGATCCATCAAGATCCAATCATCTCACAGGTTAAACTGATTGCCGAACCGTGGGATATCGGAGAAGGGGGATATCAAGTTGGCGAGTTCCCCCCCGGCTGGGCCGAATGGAATGGAAAGTATCGCGACTGTATCCGTGACTACTGGATTGGAGCAGACAGCATGATTGCCGAATTCGCAAACCGACTTACCGGTTCTTCTGATTTATACCGAGGCGACAACCGTACCCCTTCGGCCAGTGTCAATTTCGTTACGGCACATGATGGATTTACGCTTCACGATCTAGTATCTTATAATGAAAAGCACAATGACGCAAATGGTGAGGACAATCAGGATGGAGAGAGCCACAACCGTTCTTGGAACTGTGGTGTCGAAGGACCAACAGACGATCCTGAGATCAATAGTTTGAGGGAGAAACAGAAGCGAAATATGCTGACAACATTGTTTCTTTCTCAAGGGGTTCCCATGCTTGTGGCTGGCGATGAATTCGGCAGAACGCAGCAGGGAAACAATAATGCATATTGCCAGGACAATGAGATTTCGTGGTTGGATTGGACTAAAATCGATGGAAACCAATTGGACTTCACCAAGAAATTAATACATCTTCGTCGGGAACATCCCGTATTCTGTCGCCGAAAATGGTTTCAAGGATTGCCTATTCGCGGTACGGGTGTTGAAGATATCGTATGGTTTTTACCTGATGCATCCGAGATGGACGACCATCATTGGCAGGAAGACCATGCGCGTTCACTTGCGGTATATTTAAATGGTGAAGGTATTAGATCAGTTGGTAACGACGGAAAGAAAATCGTGGATGCTAGCTTTTACCTGTTGTTTAACGCGTATTGGGAAGATGTGTCGTATCAGCTCCCAAATGAAAATTATGGAGCTAGGTGGATGAAAATCTTAGATACGAATAATGATACGATAGAAAATTTCGGAGAGTTTGCTGCGGGTGATACTGTCTTAGTTCCTTCACGTTCCATACTATTATTTCAATCCCAATAATAGACTGCAGAGCGTATGAGCAAGACCGGAATTAAGCATGTGGGCATTCGTTTTGAAGGCGAAACCTGTCAAATTAGCGTATGGGCACCAATAGCAAAAATTGTGATTTGCCGATTGTGTGATAATAATTTAGAAATACCTCTAAGGCCACTAAAATATGGCTATTGGTATGCTGAGAGTACATTAATAACTCCTGGGGATCGGTATAAAATCAGTGTGGACGGAAATGATTTTCCAGACCCGGCTTCCCTTTCCCAGCCCGAAGGTGTGCATGGACCATCAGAGGCAATAGATCTCCGATTTAATTGGACTGATCAGAGCTATAAGCCTCCTAAAAATTCCGAATTCGTGATCTATGAGATTCACGTCGGAACATTCACCTCATCTCGCGATTTTGATGGTGTCATAAAAAAAATTCCGCATTTGAAGGATTTGGGGATCACTGCGATAGAGATTATGCCAGTCGCACAGTTTCCAGGAGGGAGGAACTGGGGGTATGATGGCGTTTTCCCATTTGCAGTACAGCATTCCTATGGTGGAGCTTCAGAATTTCAGCGGCTTGTGAATGCCTTCCATGCAGTTAATATAGCTGTAATTTTGGATGTGGTGTATAACCATATCGGACCTGAAGGAAATTATTTTTCGAATTATGGGCCATATTTCACCAACAAATACCATACGCCATGGGGCGATGCTCTTAATTATGATGATCGTTTCTGTCATGGGCAGCGGGATCTAGTGCTCAATAACGTCCGTATGTGGTTTGAAGACTTTCATATTGATGCTCTTCGACTAGATGCGGTGCATGCGATTAAAGATTTCGGAGCAGTTCACATACTTCAGGAAATTCGCAAGGAAACGGACCAGATTATCATCAATTCGGGTAAGAATCGCTTTTTATTCATTGAGTGCGATCTCAATGATAGGCGATTTCTGGATCCATTGACAAAAAATGGCTATGATATGGATGCGCAGTGGTTAGATGAGTTCCATCATGCCTTAAGAGTGTCGGTGGGCGAACCAAAAAAGGGATATTATGAAGAATTTAATGGATTGAATGATCTGGCAAAAGCCTATGAGAAAGCCTATGTTTTTGACGGTAATTACTCTTCCCACCGGGAAAAGTTCTTCGGAACAGACAGTTTTGGTCTTGATGGAAATCGCTTCATAGTTTTTTGCCAAAACCATGATCAGATCGGTAATAGAATGCTAGGGGACCGCGCAGTGAAGATTTATTCTAGCGAAATAGCGCGCCTCATGGCCTTTGCTGTGTTTATGTCTCCCTATCTTCCCTTACTATTTATGGGTGAAGAATGGGGGACAGAAAAGCCTTTCCCATATTTTATAAGCCATAGTGATCCTGAGCTCGTGCAACTAGTTAGGGAAGGCCGGAAGAAAGAGTTTGAAGATTTTATTACGAATTCTGATGTCCCAGATCCTCAGAGTGAAAGTATATTTAGAGAGGCTATATTGGATTGGGACGAGCTCAATAGCGAACCCTATCGACAACGTTTATTGTATTACAAATCGTTAATAGCGTTGCGGAAAACAAACCCCCTGCTGAAAGATGTGCAGCGGGATGAGTTGAAGGTCAAATGCATCGAAGATAAAAAAGTACTTCTGCTTCAGGTGAAAAAAAAGGAAAAATCTATCGTTGTAATCATGAACTTTTCCGACCATGTACAGCACGTTAATTTACCGGAAGATTTCAAATGGCGAATGATATTTGAGACTCACGAAAAACAAGCTGAGCTTATTGTTGGTACGGATAAGCCGGTAATTACATCCTATCCGTTATCACCTTGGTCCGGCTATGTTTATAGTTCTCAATAGCTTATTTTTAAAAATTACAGTGCTTATTTGAAAAGATAAAGGTGGATACAAAGATGATCACAAATTTCAAACAAAGTACGTAATACTATTGTTTACTATTCAAGACGGCTTGTCCAGCCATGAAGAAAGTTTAAAAGCTAGGTTCTTTCCAACCTAGCTTTTTCTCGCTTAAGTAGGTGTGGTAATATTTACCTGTAATTGCTAAAAAAAGTTTGACGCTTGTCTAATCAATTATTCGTAGTTATTTTTTATATATTAGCCTGAGATATGACATGTTTGAAGAGGGATGCTAGATTTTATATTGTATGGCAATTATCTTTTTCGAGAATTTCCTATTAATAGTAAGTTAAAATATTAAAAACTAGTAAGATATGCCTCAATTGGAGTGTCATGATGAAGAAATCCACTTATGTGGTAAAATCCAATTTTTCGGTTTCCTTTGTGTTTTCGATAAGATCGGATGCATTGCAGTAAGTGAAAATCTATCTCATGTGCTGAATATTCCTTTAAACGAAATTCTTGGACGTTCGATTAAGGAGTTGTTGCCTTTTTTTTCTGCAGCGAACGAATGGAATATCGAAGAGATTGAGAGACAGATCACTGAGCAGGTATTCTCTCGTTTCGTTGAGCGTATCCGTATGAAGGATAATGATTACTATTTGAGCATTTACCGCTACGACGAGAAAACATATGTTGAATTAGAGATTTGCAATGAGAACCGCCTAAAAGCGCCGCGTTTATTCTATTATGCTAAATACCTTGAGGAACAAAATGGCAATGCTTGGCAATCTTTGACAGTATTGATCCGCCAGATCATTGGTTTTGATCGTGTCATGGTATATCGTTTTGAAGAAGACCATAGTGGACAAGTAATTGCGGAGTCTATTAACAAAGGAATGAGCTCGCTAATGGGATATCGTTACCCGGAATTTGATATTCCTACACAGGCTAGAGCACTTTATACCAAATTTCTTGCGCGACATGTTGCGGATATCGATGCCCCTGTTATTCCTATTCATGGACTGGAGGCGGGGGAGATAGACCTCACGCATTCCAGCGTCAGAGCCTTATCGCCGGTGCATTTGCAGTATCTCAGGAACTCGGGCGCGCGCGCCAGTGCTAGCTTCTCTATCGTTATCGATGGAAAACTTTGGGGAATTGTAGCTTGTCAAAACAGGCTTCCCAGGAATGTCGATCTTTCCCAACGACACTTATGTGCTTTTTTAACGCAATATGCAGTAAATTATTATCTTTCAGAACATCAAAAGGAAAATTTGGTCGCACAAACCATCATGGGTGTTATGGAACGAGATCTTAAATCCGAACTGTTAGTAAATAGTGATATTGGAGTTGTGCTTGAACGTTTTGCCCCCCAGATTTTGGAAATTGTAGCAGCCGATGGATTAATGATCAAGAACGATCATACTGCTAAAAGCTGGGGAACGGTGCCGGATGAAGGGCAGCAACGTACAATAGATAAGTACATAGAAAGCCAAGAACGAACCGAACTCTTTTCTACGTCAAATTTTGTTTATGATCAAGTAGAGTCAGAACACGGCGTGTTTTTGCCTGGCGTTTTAAGAATAAATATTCTTCCTGGCAATAAATATTACATCTATTTATTCCGTAAGGAACACATATATGACGACGTTTGGGCAGGAAAGCCCGAAAAAATATACCTTTATGATCCCGAAAGGAAAGTTGAATTTCCCTCGCCAAGAGCATCTTTTGAAGCTTGGCGTGAAACGATGAAAGGCAAGTCTGTTAAGTGGAGAAAGACTGAACTTTCTTTTATGGAGAAGGTGGCACAAATAGCCCAACAAGCTATCGCACAACGGGGCGGGGAGATTGCGCAACTTAACAAGGAACTTATCAGATCCAACAACGCCTTAGATACATTTGGCTATACATTAACGCATGACCTTAAAAATCCACTTTCCTCGATAAAGCTTGCCGCTCAGATGATGTTAATAAAAGATGATCTTTCTAAAGACATGCTACGTAAGATGGCAAAAAATATCATGGATGCCACAGGACTGATCACAGAAATGATGGATAAAGTTTATCAGCTTACGCAGTCTAATTATGTAACTTTTAAGACCGAACTGATCGATCCGCGAAATAAAATTCTGAATATTCTAGAGAGTAGCAAGCAGCAGTTTGATAGTGAAAATCTAGAATTTATACTAGGTGAAACTTGGCCGATTATAGGCGAAAGAACACTGCTGTATCAGCTATTTTTAAACCTGATTGGCAACGCCATAAAATATAGTAGTAAAAAGGATCAACCGGTAGTTGAAGTTTATAGCATAAAACAGGGTAATTCGGTTCACTATTACATCAAAGACAACGGGATAGGCATGGATATTCGTGACGATAGCAATATATTTGACATATTTAAACGTCTGCCCAATTCGCAAGGATTTGAAGGTTCGGGTATTGGCTTATCCATTGTCAAGCGAATAGCTGACCGACTCAACGCAAAAGTTACTGTTGAAAGTGAACTCAATGTGGGTACAACTTTTTGTATAAGCTTTGAAAGCTAATGACAACAAGTTCAATAATCCTCTTATCGTCCGACTTTCGATATGCATTTATACAATTGCTTTAGACTTTTTAGTAATTAGTGTATATCATTATGAGTTGTGTCGTCGTATTGTAACCGAAACCCTAGGAATAACTTTTATAATTAAAACAAACGATTAATGGATTGGAAGAGTTCCTAAAAGGAATATCGAATATTTTTAACTAGGATAGCATGAGGAGTCAGTCTTTGCCTTCCCAGGTCTTAATTCAATTAAAAATGTGTAAACCCATAAATCGACTATAATGAAAAAAAAAGAATCGAAAACGGCAAAGGTTGAGGCAGTTGAAAATAAAAAAGTCAGCGCACTACGGCCTCATACCGCAGATGCTACAGGTCAAGAGATGACAACGGATCAGGGGGTCAAAATCAATGATGATCAAAATTCGTTACGTGCAGGTGATCGAGGTGCAACGCTCTTAGAGGATTTTATTCTACGGGAAAAGATCACCCATTTCGATCACGAACGCATTCCGGAGCGTGTTGTACATGCTCGAGGGTCTGGCGCACATGGTGTTTTTAAATTATATAAGCCTTTGAGTGCGTTAACAAAAGCAGGTTTTTTGAATAATACAGAAATAGAAACGCCAGTTTTCGTTCGTTTCTCGACTGTTGCTGGTTCAAGGGGTTCAACAGATCTGGCGCGCGATGTACGTGGTTTCGCAGTCAAATTTTATACTGAAGAAGGTAATTTCGATTTAGTTGGTAACAATATGCCTGTCTTCTTTATTCAGGATGCTATGAAATTCCCAGATCTTGTCCATGCGGTCAAACCCGAACCTGATAATGAAATTCCACAGGCTGCATCGGCCCACGATACGTTTTGGGACTTTATTTCGTTGATGCCCGAGTCGGCACATATGATCATGTGGCTAATGAGTGATCGTGCCATACCACGCAGCTATCGTATGATGGAGGGGTTTGGGGTGCATACTTTTCGATTTATCAACGCCCGTGGAGAATCAAATTTTATTAAATTTCATTGGAAACCAATGCTTGGAGTTCATTCCGTTGCATGGGATGAAGCACAAAATATTTCTGGTAAAGACCCCGATTTCCATCGAAGGGATCTTTGGGAAGCGATTGAAAGCGGTGCGTTTCCAGAATGGGAACTTGGCGTACAGGTCATCCCTGAAGCGGATGAATTTAAATACGAATTTGACCTATTGGATTCGACAAAAATTGTTCCGGAGGAACTTGTACCGGTACTGCCTATAGGTAAAATGACATTGAATCGAAATCCAGATAATTTCTTTGCTGAAACAGAGCAGGTTGCCTTCCATATCGGAAACATTGTACCTGGAATCGATTTTACGAATGATCCGCTGTTGCAGGGGCGCCTATTCTCCTATACCGATACCCAACTGATTCGTTTAGGAGGTCCCAATTTTCACGAAATTCCGATAAATAGACCCATTAGTCCTTCCCACAATAACCAACGTGATGGATTTATGCGCCAACGAATAGATCGTGGGAAGACAAGCTATGGACCAAATTCGTTGGGGGATAATTATCCGCTGCAAGTATCAGAAGAAGCAGGAGGATTTAAAAGCTATCAAGAGCGTATTGATGCGCGAAAAGTTCGTGCGAGAAGTGACAGTTTCCGAGACCATTTTAGTCAGGCACGATTATTTTACAATAGTCAATCTGAGCCAGAAAGAAACCACATTATCGATGCATTCAGTTTCGAATTAGGCAAGGTAAAATCCGTTGCAGTAAGACAGCGAATGATTGGTATATTATCGTTGGTTGATAAAAGCCTCGCAGGCAAAGTAGCAACCGCTCTGGGGTTGCAGGTGCAGGAGAAGCTCGAAAAGCCAATCAATAAAAGTCTCCCAGCAGATGCAAATCCTTCCGACTATGAGCCTATTGAAGTTAAGGTGAAATTAAAAAGATCGGCTGCATTAAGTATGGAAGATACTGTTAAGAGTACGATTATAAGCCGAAAAATTGCCGTACTAGCTGCTGATGGTGTAGACGCAAGTTCGCTAAAAGTTGTGACAGATGCTATGCGATCAGAAGGAGGCATCATTCATATTATCTCACCAAAGTTAGGGCAAATTATGGGCTCAGATAATAAGCCGATTCAAGTGGAGGAAAGTTTCTTGACGGCAGCATCCGTACTGTATGACGCCATATACTTGCCTGGAGGGAAAGACAGCGTGAACAAATTAAAATCAAATGCGGATGCGGTTCATTTCCTAAATGAAGCTTTTAAGCACTGTAAAGCTATCGCCGCAGATACGGAGGCTCGTCTGGTTTTGGATGCCACTTATTTTTTCAATAAGGGACCAGAATTTGACGTTAGCTCTACCTTGGATGAAGGAATAATCATTGAAAGCGATTCGAAGTCTTTGGCTGATAAGTTTATTAAGGCAATTGCAAAGCACAGATTTTGGGAGCGGGAGAAAAAAGGTAAGGTTCCAGCATAGTCTTAAAATAAAGAGGGTGTCCGAAAAGTC
>NZ_DCRG01000021.1:0-342135 GCF_002325125.1 Sphingobacterium sp. UBA1498 | reverse complement strand
CCCTTGTCGGACAGCTTCTTTATTTTGAGATAGTTTCATTTTGTAAAAGAGCTAAACCGGTATCGTTGCCTTGTTGCGCGGCTAAGTCAAGTACCGATAGTCCACGCATGTCAAGCAAACTCGTATTTGCACCGTGGTGAAGCAAAAGTTGAAGAACTTCATTTCGTCCAAACATGGCTGCAAACATCAGAGCAGTGCCACCGTTTCCATGTTGTAAATTTAGATCTGCACCATAACTGATTAGTAATTTAGCGATATCGTAATAACCTTTAAAAGCTACTCCCATGAGCGCTGTATTGCCTCCATTATCTTGAGCATTCACATCGGCACCAGCTTCCAATAATAGTTGGGCAGCGGCAAGCTTATTATTATAACAGGCAATTATCAATGCCGTATAGCCTTTGCTATCCCGAGTATTGACATCAGTATCCTGATAGATCAATTCACGTAGAACTTCGATATTGCCTAATCGGGCGGCATGTATCATGATTTCTGAATTTTGTATCATAGTTGATAAATTTTGTATTAAGATTATTGAAATTGATCGGTGCCTTAAAACGTTGTATCTTAGTTGGAACAAAACTGTGAGACGAAATGTTTGCCGACAATTTAATTTAATTTAAATGGGTTATAAACGCCAACATGTTGTCAAAAAAAGCAGTTTTTCAGATAAAGCATCGTTATTACTGATTCGCAGTTGTTAAAAAAGCCGAACGAGGACATGTTCGGCTTTCTAACTCTTCAGCTTTATGCTATTACGCTAGGCGGCACCACGAATAACACGAAGTAGTACAACAATTATAGCAATAACCAATAGGACGTGGATGATATTTCCTGTAGCATAGCCTCCAAAAAAGCTGATTGCCCAAATGATAACTAAAATGACAGCGATGATGTACAATAAATTTCCCATAATTTTTGATTTGTTTTTCCAGTAGAACATCATTCGCATACGTATAGTTTGTTTTGATAAATTATTTTAAATCATTTAAGTGTTCAGTTTACGATACGGAGCGTACATTATGCTGTTAAAAATGAATCGTTAAGATACAGTCTCAACGTATTTCTAACATTTCAACAGTAAATAAATACCTTATTATCTTTTTTTAATATTGCTCTTTTTTTGATAGCCACTTAAATTATAGGTAATAAATCTGCTAAAGCTTGCGAATTAGGCTTCGAAGAGTTGGAAAACGTATTTCTACTCGGACCAATGTTATTTCTTTTTAAAGCTAAAAAGGGTTTAAAGTGTAGCACTCTTCTTGTTACTCTATTCTTGTAAAACCATTTTAAACAATCAGTTGAATAAAGAAAGAGGATAAGTTATGAACAATTACAATTTAAACGTACTCATTAACGAAAAAAGAAGTTTGCTTAATCATTTTGCTGCCAAATTTACAGCTGATCCGGATGAAAAGGAAGATTTGATACAAGAGACTTGGATAAGAGCATTGAAGTCAATAGATGAATTTGTGCAACATCCAAAATTGATGAGCTGGTTATATGTCATTATGAAACATACGTACATCAATAAGTATCGAAAAGCAAAACGAATTACTGAAATTCAAGATCAGTACGTGGTTTTAGAAAGTACAAATACTACTGAACATAATAAAGGAATCAATAAATTCATGGCTGAAGATATCGAAAAAGCGATGACGAGCTTAACTTCAGAAAATTATGAAATTTTTCGTCTGTTTTTGGACGGTTATAAATATCATGAAATCGCATCTTATTTTGATATGCCAGAAGGTACAGTTAAGACTAGAATTCATATGGTACGTAAAAAACTCCAAAAACAGCTTAAAGTGTATAGAATGAACTAGCAGTTCCCGCAGATTACATACAAGCCAGTCAACATTTGACTGGCTTATATGTAATTTTGAAAACGCTTTATTTGCTAGAGTCTTCTCAACCAACATAACTCATAAAAATAACAATTGAAGGATCTCTACAAAGTTCTTCGATGGTTTTGATTCAAGTATGAAATCCTACCTTAACTCATACCTCCAGGATCGCTTTGACAGCCTTTCTTAGTCGGAAGGTATTCTGAAAAGTGATCATCGAATGATCCCCTTTTCAGAATTAATATTAATCATTTTCATGTTCCGTAGAAGCAAAAGAAAATTTAACCGACTTCTGCGGGTAAGTCTCCATACTTTTGCGACTCGTGTTTTTAATGATGGTTTTAAGGCTAACACGGTCTCCCAATTTATAGTAAGTCTCTACGGTCTGATAATCCAGTAAGTAGGGGCCACAAAAATAGTTTCCATTGTCATCTTTCTCTATAATTCCCTGATAAAGCCCTTCTTTTGTCTCTTTTGGCATATTTATTTAATTTGAATGACAAAGGTAGCAAGAGTATTTGAAGAATATCATAGGAAAAATAAAATTTGATTTTTTTTATAGGATAAGTGTTCCATTTCCTCAATTGTTTCGATAGAATTCGTTTTCATTTGAGTGATAAAGCCAAAGAAATAAATGTGGCATTGTTTAAGAGTCATATCATCCAAATCGGTGTGCTAAAAACAAAAAATATATCATTGTTTTTCTCGTTATATTTCTATAAATTCAGCACATAAAAATAAAGAACGAATCAAAATAGACCAAAAATAAATGAACGAGTTAGAAATTTATTTCCGAAATAATGATGCAAAATTGATTAATAAATGGATGCATTATTTCGATGTATACGACAGACATTTTAGTCGTTTCAAAGGCAAAGATATCGTCGTTTTAGAAGTGGGGGTTTTTCAGGGTGGAAGCCTTCAGATGTGGAAAAACTATTTTGGTGATCGCGCGAAAATATACGGTATTGACATCAACCCACACTGTAAAGAACTCGAAGAAGAGAATGTGGAGATATTTATTGGCTCACAGTCCGACCGAAAATTCCTGCGTCAGGTGAAAGAATCTATTCCACCGATCGATATTTTAATCGATGATGGCGGCCATACTATGAAACAGCAGATTGTGACTTTTGAAGAACTATTTGATCATGTAAAAGACACGGGTGTATATCTCTGTGAAGATCTGCACACATCTTATCAAGTGTTTTACGGTGGAGGGCACAAAAGGAATGGAACTTTTATTGAATATAGTAAGAATTTCATCGATTATATCAACGCTTATCATTCGGAACAACGTGGGTTGAAAGTAAATGGATTTACACGTTCGGTAAGCTCGCTTCACTATTATGACAGTATCTTGGTTGTGGAGAAGCACCGAAGAGATGAGGCACCGATACATATGAAAACAGGGCAGGCAACAGTAAAGGATTTCAATGCAGCTCCTACAGGAATTGATGGATTAAAATGGAGAGTTAAAAAGCCTGCTTTAACCATGATCAACAAGTTGCTACGTTTTTTCCGTATAGGTGGTTTTATGTGGCGCTAGAAGGCGAAAGAAAAATTATTGATCATACTACTTGAAATAAAAAAAGCGGATCAACTTAAATTGATCCGCTTTTTGGGTAAGTAATCGGGCTCGAACCGACGACCCCTAGAACCACAATCTAGTGCTCTAACCAACTGAGCTATACCTACCGTGATTTTGATGTCACAAAAGTAGTATTATACCTGATATTTTCCAAATGTTTTTTAAACTTTTTAATTAAACAATTGTCTATCAAAACATATAGTTTTTGTTTTAACCAAGTTGGCGAAGTTTATGCTAGTATCCAGGTAATATTTCGAGGTTAAATAGATAAATAGGCAACTTGGTCTTTAATTTGTATAGTATAATTTATGGGAAAATTTTTTAAATTTTTAATCGCCGCAGCCATTTTGGCGGGGGGCGCTTGGTTTGTCTACAATAAATATAATAGTGGTCCGTTGGTGGAAAGTAAGCATCAGTTATTAGTGGATCGTATTGAGGCTATGGGGAAATTAGAATTGGTGAAATATCGTTATAGTGATGTGGTAGAACATAAGAATGTCAATACATTTTTACCTGACGCAAGTGTATTATTAATTGTCAAAGCGGATGCTGTAGGTTGTGTAAATCTGACGAAGCTTACTCCGGAAGATATTGAAGTTATTGGAGATTCAGTCGCTATAAGGTTACCGGCTCCAGAAATTTGCTATATTAAGATCGACCATGAAGCCTCGAAGGTATATGATACCAAGATGGCTTTTTTAAGAGAAGCGGAACTTGTAGATGAGGCATATAAAGCCGCAGAAAAGGCGGTTGCAGATGATGTTAAAAAATCAGACATTCTTCAGCAAACCAAAGCGAATGCCAATACGGTTTTTAAGCCACTTCTGCAGGGTTTGGGATTTTCAAAAATCAATCTGACTTTCAAATAAATTTAAATAGGAGAGCTAGAAAATATTGAATTGATCTAGCTCTCTGTAATGAATCGATTACGTGCATTTCCGATAAAATGAAAATAGACGGTTATCCAAATGTGAGTGGAATGACAGTAACAGATTATTATTCGTTTTTATCTTGTCGTTGATGTATCCGGTTGAGGGGTCGGTGGGATTTCTCCTCTAGATTGTGGAGAAGTAGTGTCACGATATTGTATCGTTGTAGTATCATTTGGGACGGAGTCCCGCATCAACTCTTTTGATTTCTCATCATCGGTCTTAGCGCTGTTACATCCGAAGGCGGCAAGACAAACTAGTCCAACGGCAATTAATTTTGTTAAATTTTTCATATTCACTTTATTTTTTAATCGTAGTATGCAGTCGCATACACTTAGCTGAAGAACAACGTTCAAATTGAAAGTGTTTCGAATTTAATTTATCTATTGTTGTCGGATAGAGTATTGTGCTTGTTTTGTTGTTGAAAAAATAGCATTGTAAAGAACTTTATAAAGTTGAAGGCTGTTCCTCTACTATATAAGTTCATTTAAACAGAGAGATCTAACATAAATATGCTTGAAATGTCCTTTGTTAGGGACTGGCTCCCAATTAAGTCTTGAAACCTTGGTTGATATCGCCTTTCTGGCTGATGTTGAAAGTTAAATAGCAGTCTTGAATATTTAAAAAATCTGATCTCGATGTGGTATTAGCGGATATAAATAGAATAATTATACAATAATAAACTAAAAAGACATGGCAACAAAGAACGAAAATCGCGTAGTCGGAACAGAAATGGAGAAGAAGAAAAAAGTTAAACTAGGGGTCAATGGAGAAGTAATTCGAGATGTAAACGATAAGGATCAAGGTGATGCAGAGGCTGGGGTAGATCCACAGGTCGATCAACTTAACGATATGCCGAACGATCCTACGGATAGGCCTAAAGAAAGTAGGAAATAAAAAAGACCCGCAATTCCGCGGGCCTTTTTAATATCAGCGCTATACATTTAAAATAGTGCTATTTTTTTCCATGTTTGTCAATGGCTTTGATTAACTCGTCTTTAGTCATATCATGACGTCCAGTGATTTCCATTTTCTTTGCCATTTCTAAGAGTTCGGCTTTTGTTTTGTCTGCGTTTTCATTTCTTGAACTTTTGGACGAAGAAGCTTTGTTTCCAGTCGCTGTAACTGATGTTTTTCCTTTGTCGGTACCTTTGTTGTGCGACTGCCCTTTAGCATTCGTACTGCTTGAATTTTTTGTCGTATTCATAATGTCCGTGTTTATTGTTATTTATAGACTGAACATGTTGCAGCATTTAATAGTTGGCTGTTTAAGTACGCTATCGGATCGTACTATTACCCTTTATTCTTCCTATCCGCAGCAAATTCTTGAATGATAGTTTTATTGAAAACCGGTAGATCATCGGGTGTGCGGCTTGTGATGAGTTTATCGTCGACTACAACATCACTGTCTTCCCATAATGCACCTGCGTTAATAAGATCCATCTGAATAGCTGCGACAGAGGTAATCTTTTTATCACGTACCAAATCTGCATTAATCAACAATTGTGGCCCGTGGCAAATTGCTGCAATTGGTTTATCCCGTTCCCAAAACGCGTTGATCAAGGCAATTGCCGTTTTATTTGTCCTCAATTTATCGGGACTTATTACTCCTCCGGGAAGAAGTAATGCATCATATCGATCCTCCTCAGCTTCTTGGAGAGCAACATCGACTGGATAATCATTTGACCACTCATCTCCACTCTTTGCTCTGACTTTTCCATTAACAGGCGATATAATGTCCGTCTTTGCACCCGCATTTTCCAGTGCTTCTTTAGGGCTTGTTAATTCAATTTCTTCAAATCCATCCGCAACCAATATGGCGATCCGCTTATTCTTTAAATTTTCCATGTAATTAAATTTTACTAATATTCTTTATTTACTTTTATATAACGGATCTAAATCATTTAAAGTTTGAAATAAGATAATTTAAACGTGGACATTTCGGCTAGTCTGTTCCTAAATTGCTTTGATTAAATTTAAATCCCCAATCTTAAAATAACGAATGAACCACTTATCTCGCTAAATATCAATAAGAGCGTAGGCAATATCGTTTCCATGATGAGCTTTCAGGACAGGAACTGCTACGTTATAAATCGGTATTCCGGTGGGCGATAAAGCTTTGAATTTTCCAGCATGTGCATGCCCGTGGAAGGCAGCGCAGACGTTACGACGTTGCAGCGGCTCCATTAAATGTGTAGAGCCTAAAAATGGATAGATCTGTTCGGGTTCTCCTAATACAGTCTCTGCTATAGGTGCGTAATGGAGCAAAGCGACTTTTTTTATATCCGCATGTTCTTGTTCAAGCCGCGCCAACGCGCGATCCAACAGCAAAGACTCATTGACAGCTTCCTGAACAAAACTTTTCATGGCGTCTTCGCCAAACATTGATAACATGTAGCGGTCAAATCCACCACCAAAACCTTTCACGCCCGCAAATCCAATATTTTCGACTACAATGGCTTCGCCGTCCAGAACTGTAATTTTATTATCAATCAAAATCTGGCGGATCTGTTTCTGTCGTCCTTTTTCATAATCGTGGTTACCTAATACTGCGAGCACAGGAATTTTTAGGGACTGCAGTTCTGAGACAAGTAGCTCCGCTTCTTCTTCATCGCCAGTGTCGGTTAAATCACCACATAATAGTAGGACTTTGGCCTTTTCTGAAATTTCTTCAAAAGCTATTTTCCATTTTCCCTGCTGATTTACATTCATATGTATATCACCTAAGGCGGCTATCGTTGTTTTGGTCATATCAAACAGTTTTTATAGTATACGATTTATAGTCCCATTCTTTAATGTCAATCTCGTATTGCGTTTGGTCAATTAGCGGTCCCAAGCATACTTTTTCGAGGCATGGGGGTAGTTCATACTGACCTGATGCGCGCATGAGAAGCTCATCGAACAGGTCTTTTGGGATAATGTCGCGATAATCATGTGGATACGTAAATTGAAAAATAAGTATTTGTGCAAGCAACAGATGCCAATGCTGATCCATGCGTGCCAATAAATGATTCCAGTCAAGCTTTTTTCCATGTTTTAACAAAATGTGATTGATATCAGCGCTATCATGTCGCTCCCTGTTTTGTACATAGAGCTTACACCACACCAACTCTTCTGCTGGTATATAGCGCACCTTCGTGTCAAAAAGGATTCCTTCTGGCCCTCTGTCGAACCAATCCTGCTGAACCGTACAATAGTGATTGACACTATCAAAAATAATATCGATAAAATAAGGGTCTCTGTAGATCTTCGCTAGCCACCTAACATCCGTTAATTCTGTCTGATAGCCATTGGCGGCAAAATGCTTAAGAATTTTTGGATATTCACTGCTCTTGCAAAATATATCGAGATCTTTTGTGGGCCTTATTATTCCCGTATAGTGGAACATTGCTAAGGCTCCGCCCACCATAAATTGGCTATTACTCTGCTGTAGAAGTTGAAGGGTATCCCGGAAGAACCTAAGGCAATCTTCAGGTGGATTATCTAAGTGAATCATGTAGTCTGCTTTTTTTTATAACAGTTAACTAAATCGAGTAGTTTGTCGATCAGTGTTTAAAGCGTATTAGGCACATCAGTAATAGGTAGAAGTACTCAATTTAAAAATCGCTACCCCTGAGATGCCTCCCGCATACGTTATACCTAAAGATTATATTCATTAATTAAAGAGTATATACGTTAGATATTATTTGAGTGGACGATAACCACTACATAACGGAACAGCAGAAGGTTAAATTATTAAATAGAAGATAATGGTAAAATACACGTATTTAGCAATTTTAATTGCAGCTGCGTCGACCGCGTGCGGTGACGCGAACAAGCATAGCGAAGTAGAAGATAAAACCGACACAATAACCAAACAAAGCGGCCTTCCATTGGACAACATCCATCGAAGCCGGCCGCAGGATATGAACAAGGAAAATGATAAAAGTAAGGAACAGGGGATACCGTTGGATAACTTAGACAGGGATAAACCTTCAGATTAAAAATGTATTGTCAATAACTCACAGCGGCGGCTTCGCAGGCAAAATTCTAGTAAACATATAATTTAAAAAAAGTAAGGAGTATGCTAACTATTAAGGGTACGATAAACTGTACCGTAGTAAAGTTAATTTTGTTGATTCAACTCAGCTTATTCATTTCTACATTGTACGCCCAAAAAGTTGGTTCTGTTTTGAGAACCAAGGATTCGATAGCTTTACTCGATTCATTGCCCAAAAACCCACTTGCTTCGGCGAGAAACTTTCTCGAAAAATGGCGTAGTGAGGTTGACCATTCTTATGTGGAGTTTGACAGTGTAAAACGGAGCGTGGCTTGGCAAAGAACAAACAATGAATTAGTCGTGCCAAATCAAGTACAACAGCACATACAATTTGTAAAACCCACATTGCTTTCTTTACAGAAGAAAGTAAATATCCTGCAAAAACAGACGGTACCTCAGGATTCTACTGCAACTTCTTGGCACGCAATTCAAGACAGTGCTGCTATTTTAGGGCGGGATATTGAATCACTTCTGTTGGATATGAAGGATCTTAGTGATAAGACCGAGCAACAAGAGAAGGTGGTTCGAGCAGCTTTAAATATTACCACTTGGTTTCATTGGAAACATATTATACAAAAGAATCTCGAACAGGATGGCTTCTCGCAAAGTTACTATGACACTGGATGGGATGGTCGCTTTCTGCTGATTATATTCAGCTTTGCCTATTTTTATTGGTTATATAAAATGCGAAAGAGCGCAGTAGGGGTGGATGAAGCTTTACCCTTACATCGCAATCAACCTTGGTGGATTCCCATTCTGAAATTTGCCGTTTTCTTTCTCATTCTACTACCCTTAACCTCGCTTAGAATTCCAGTGTTTGTGCTGGAAATGACCTATCTACTTGTATTTGGATTTTTATACGTACTGATACGTGCCGCCTCGTCCGATGTACAAATTAAGGTCTGGCACTCCATTTTCTTTTACTATACTGCGGTTTTGGTCAGCAATTTAATTTTAGACACAGATTGGATTTCACGGATCATTGTTGTAATTGTCAATCTGGTGGGTATCCGTTTACTTTGGGCGCTACGGTGGAGTAGGGATGGAAAAATACCATTTACGCACGTAGGACCTACTGTGCGGTGGCTATTACTATCTTTTGGTGTCGCTGCGATTATATTTAATATTTTCGGTTTTCTAAACTTAGCACGCACATTCAATATTGCAGTCGCTGTAGGATTCTTGCAAACATTATCCATGCGTGCATTCCGTGATATGCTCGCTCATGATGTGGTTAATTCTTATGAGAACTCAAAAAAAGACCAATTTATAAATCGTTTTGATAAGCAAAAATTGATTGCGGCATTGCACCGAATAACTGGTTTTTTTTCTATTTTAATAGGGATTATCATCTGGGCTAACACTTTGCATGTTACGAGTGAGCTACGTCGGTTAGGTGACCGGCTGTTGAATAGCACGCATACCGTCGGCAGTGTAACCTACACATATGGAGATGTTCTTTTAGCTTTTGTAGTGATATGGTCCGCGAACTGGATTCAAAAGAACTTAAAGGATCTTCTAGATAGGCCGAATTCAAAAGGAAATCAGCGCCCTAATGCATTGTTGCCGCTCGTGCGCGTCGTAATTTTCATTATTGGCTTCCTTATAGGAATACGTATCCTCGGATTGGGAGTTGACAAACTGACCGTCATTATAGGCGCATTGAGTGTTGGTATAGGCTTAGGCTTGCAAAATATAATCAACAATTTCGTCTCGGGTGTTATTTTAGTATTTGAGCGGCCATTTAAAGTTGGCGATTATGTAGAACTTGCAGACAAAAAAGGGCAAGTCATGCAAGTCGGAATCCGATCTAGTACCTTACTGACCGATCAGGGTGCTCAAGTAATTATACCTAATGGTGACTTGCTTTCTGGCCGATTAGTCAATTGGACATTTGACGAATCTGATATCCGCTTGAACCTTCAGCTAACTATCATTACCGCCCGAAACATCGAAGATTGGAAAAAATGGCTAAAAGAGATCATTTCTTCTTTTGAGGAGATTGATCCCAATCTTGATGTAAAAATTTTAACAAAAGACATTACAGCAGATGCCTATGTAATTTCCATTCAAGTAGGTTTGAAGAATGTGCAAAAAATAGAATGCTTTAGAAGTAGTTTTTTAGAGAGAGTTAGAGCCGAAGCCATCCGTTATGATTCAAAAGTGACTTCAGCCTAATGGAGGCTATTTACTTCCATATCGGTAATAAATCCAGCCCTGAACATTTCTCAGTTCGTCAATATTCTTGAGGTCTATCAGATTATTTATGCCTAATTTAGTAGATAATGCTCCAAATTCGTCAATTTCGTGAACAGGGTAAAAAAGTACATTTTCATTAGGCATGTCTACATTACCCTGTAGCCATTTATAGCCCGCAGCTTGTAGGTTGTCGATAAAAGTATCAGTAACTGCCTCCAAATGGTGCATCATTTTATTAATCCAAATGAGCTCATCATTAGTTCGCGTTGGATAGTGCTCTGCTACATAATCTTGTATGAGTTGCTCGCCCTCTACGTCCCAACCGTCACGAATCATCGCCAAACCCATCGCTCTTACTTCCTCTTGATAAAAATCTTGGCCGTAAATCATTTTAATATCCCCGGCTATTGGACTCTCTTCAATTTTGGCTCGTAAGGCCATTTGTCTATTAAGCAGTTCGTGTACGTAGTCGAATGTGTGTTCCATAATACTGATACTTGATTTTTATTTGTTTACTAAGTGAACATTGATGGCGATCTTATGGTTTGGAATACTTATATTTTGTGTATTTAATGCGAAAATCAAGATCCTATATAATCCAATTCGATCGCAGCATTTCTCCATTTTCCACTAGGCAGTTTTAGAAGAGAATAAAAAAAATGATGCTCCTTAAATTCTGATGTACCGAGTTATTGGCGAGTGTTCGTAATTACTCAAACATTTTTTTATTAAAACATTTTTGGTCTGAAAGCTGTTTCTTTCAAAAATCTGTTACTCAACTAAACTAAAACGAAAATACAGAAAGCTATGAAACAGTTGCTTTTGGTGGATGATCATACATTGGTGCGATCCGGTTTCCAACTAATATTAGAGGCACAACAGGACATTACTGTAATAGCTGGGGTAGAAAATGGTGAAAAAGCCATGGAATATTTAGACAGTTCATCGAAGCCAGATATCATTTTAACAGATATTCATATGGACCAGATGGATGGCATCCAGCTCATTCAAGCAGTAAAAAAGAAGTATGTCGACATAAAAATCATCGTTTTATCCATGGAAGATAATATCCAGGTAGTTCAGGAAATTTTAAACCTTGGTGCTGATGGCTATTTGTCAAAAGATTCTAATGTTGAGGAAATCCTTTTCGGAATCCAGCAGGTTGTCCGAGGCGAACAATATATTAGTGCATCACTGAGTATTGAAATTATTAGAAATTTATCGAAATATACCCATATGGATGTGGATCGAAGCGCCATAATGACCAGATATGACATTTCTGAGCGGGAGCTTTCCGTATTGGAATTGATTGCACAAGGACATACGAATGCTGAAATAGCAGAGCAGATCTATTTAAGCAAAAGGACAGTCGAAGGGCATAGGCAACAGTTGATCGAGAAAACAGGATCCAAGAATACGGCGGGACTTGTTCGTTTTGGTTTTCAGAAAAAATTATTGAGCTAAGGTGGAGTGTTGTGCTTAGAAAACGATGGGCTCATAGCCTTATAATAATATCGGCTTAAAGCAATAATTTCTATTTCAACGGCATGATTGAATTTTTATAATAGTTATAATTATTTTGCATTTGAAATGCATTTTATCTAAGTTTGGCGCGCAGTTATAGACTATTTGTAAATAAAAATCAATCATGAGCCAAAAATTTGAATATAATACGCGTTATCCTTCTGTGGAAGATCTAAAGATTAAAGCGAGGAAAAGGATTCCCCGATTTGCATTTGATTATTTGACCGGAGGAGCAAACGAAGAATTGAATCTTGCTAGAAATGAAAACGATTTTGATAACATTTTGTTAAAACCGCAATATCTATTAGCGAGCGATGAAATAGATCTTTCTGTCGAATTGTTTGGTCGCCGTTATAGCGCGCCATTTGGTGTTTCGCCCATTGGACTTCAAGGACTGATGTGGCCGAATGCGCCGGAAATTCTTGCGAAAGCGGCTGCGGAAAATGATATTCCATATATTTTAAGCACTGTTTCGACAAGTAGTATTGAGCGTATTGCCGAAGTGTCAAATGGGAAAGCATGGTTTCAGCTCTATCATCCTAGCGAGAATAAATTGCGAGATGACATTATTAAGCGTTTACAGATTGTTGAATGTCCTGTATTGGTGGTATTGGTCGACGTACCGGCGTTCGGACTTCGGTATCGTGAAATAAAAAGCGGATTGTCCATGCCGCCTAAGATGAGCGTTTCAAATATTTTGCAAACTTTTGCATGTCCAACTTGGGGTATTGAGACGCTAAGATATGGTATTCCTTCTTTTGCGACTTTAAAACCTTATATGGAAAAAGGTCTTGACTTGGCCCAACTGGGACAGTTTATGAATAAGACATTTACGGGTAAAGTTGATGTTGAAAAGATTAAAGCAATACGCGACCTATGGAAAGGCCCGTTGGTGCTGAAGGGAATTGCAACAGATGAAGATATGCAGGCTTCAATCGCATTGGGGGTTGATGGTGTGATTGTTTCAAATCATGGTGGACGGCAGCTAGACGCAAGTGAGTCTTCGATCAATTCATTAATTCGTTTGGCTAGTAATCCCGAATATAAAAAGAATATTAAAATCATGTTGGACGGTGGGATTCGCTCGGGTGTTGATTTGGCGCGTGCCCATGCTGTCGGATCAGAATTCAATTTTATGGGAAGGCCTTTTATGTATGGTGTAGGCGCTTTAGGTGGAGCAGGCGGCAAACATACCATCAATATGTTCAAAACACATTTGTATCAGGTCATGAAGCAGCTGAGTCTTTCGAAGATAGCGGATTTCCCACAGCGTCTGCAGTCTATTCTCTAAGTGCTCTGTAGTAAAGATCATCGATTTGGCCTTGAAATAGGCGTGTGCCGACAATAGAAAAGGAGATGTCTCCTATGTTTGTATCATGCAAACATAGGAAACATCTCCTTTTTTGTTTACAATTTTGCTTGTAGCTTATTATTTTTATGTTCATATCAAGGTGCAGAACCAAAGATCAACGCTGCACCAAATTTTGCATTTTAACAGTGTTTCTTCAGTGATCGTTCAGTGATGGTTTAATAACTTCCCCAAGTCAGGAAGTCAAAATAGGTTTGATCGATAGCAAATGTTCATGAGTACCGAGAGGATTTTTCAGTTAAGAGAGAGGATTTTAATTTAATTTCTTAGATTTGTGTATCCATGAGGTTAACAGTCTTCATATTGATTGGCTATATTCTGGGACTTTCCTTTGTCCCGTGCAGCGATTCGAACAATCGCTGTGAAGAGACTGCTATGGAAGCAAAGCTCAATCAAACACACAACCATGGTGATGATGCATCTGATGCGTGTTCAATTTTCTGTTATTGCAATTGTTGTAGCGGAAATATAACTGCTTATGCTTATCAATTTCCGGAAATAGCTGGCGTTCCGGTTTCTATTTATTTTGACAATCGTATACCAGTCCTCAATACCAAAATTGTTTCCAGCTATTGTGGAAGCATCTGGCAACCGCCGAAGGTTAATGCTTAATTTTTTTTAAATATTTCAAAACCGAATTGATAGAGAATGCATGTTATTCTTTATCGGGTTTTGTTGTTGGAGTTCGCTTGTTGTGTGTACTCCAATAAGAATGAGCGATTATTTAAGTATTAATCACGTATAATTGTGTTAGATCATATTATAAAATTTAGCATTAAGAACAAGTTTGTTATTGGTTTAATGACTTTGTTACTTATCATTTGGGGAGTATGGAGCGCAACAAAACTACCAATAGATGCTGTCCCCGATATTACCAACAATCAAGTTCAGATTTTTACATCTTGCCCCACACTCGCAGGCCAGGAAGTGGAGCAATTGGTCACTTTTCCGATTGAACAGCGTATTGCAACTGTTCCGAAAATAGAAGAAATCAGGAGTATTTCACGTTTTGGATTGTCTGTCATTACGGTGGTTTTTGACGAGGACGTCGATATTTACTTTGCCCGTCAATTGATTGGTGAGCGTTTAAATGAAGCGGTCGATCAAATTCCCCAAGGCATTGGTAAACCTGAATTGGCGCCAGTAAGTACCGGATTGGGCGAAGTATATCAATATATTATCCATCCCAAAAAGGGAAGTGACAAGAAATACGATGCAAAAGATTTGCGAGCTATGCAAGACTGGATCGTTGCCCGTCAGCTTTATGGAACCCCGGGAATTGCAGAGGTTAATAGTTTCGGCGGCGAGCTTAAACAATATGAAGTAGCTGTTGATCCCGATCGGCTTAAAGCGATGAATATCACTATTCCCGAGATATTTACAGCTTTGGAGAAAAACAATCAGAATACTGGAGGGGCCTATATCGATAAAAAGCCAAATGCTTATTTTATTCGCGGAATTGGTCTGGCTACCTCATTGGATGATGTAAGAAATATTGCTATTCGTAAATCAGGCTCCATACCGATTTATGTGAAAGATGTTGCTGATGTACGTTTCGGTCATGCTGTGCGTTATGGCGCCCTGACCTATAATGGTGAGGTGGATGCCGTGGGTGGTGTTGTTATGATGTTGAAAGGTGAAAACAGTAATGAGGTGGTCAATAGGGTGAAAGAGAAACTGCCAACTATTCAGCAATCCTTACCCGATGATGTCATCATAGAACCTTATTTAGACCGCACGGATCTAGTGGGACGTGCGATCAGTACGGTTGAAAAAAACTTAATCGAGGGTGCGCTTATCGTGATATTCGTGCTGGTGCTATTTCTTGGCAATTTGCGGGCAGGTCTTATTGTTGCTTCGGCGATTCCCCTGGCGCTACTGTTTGCACTTGGACTGATGAATGTTTTTGGTGTCAGTGCGAATCTAATGAGTTTAGGTGCTATAGACTTCGGTCTGATTGTCGACGGGGCTGTGATTGTGGTGGAAGCTACGCTGCATCATTTAGGCCTGCGGAAGTCGACAGAGAAATTGACCCAAGCGGAGATGGATCATGAGGTATTCGAATCCGCGTCTAAGATCCGTACAAGTGCAGCTTTTGGGGAAATTATCATCTTAATCGTTTATATTCCGATTTTAACATTGGTGGGTGTTGAAGGAAAGATGTTCCGCCCAATGGCGCAAACAGTTGGGTTTGCTATTTTCGGCGCATTGATTCTCTCGTTAACCTATATCCCTATGATGTGTGCTTTGTTTTTGCCGAAAAAGCACAGCGACAAGAAAACATTCAGTGACCGCATGATTGCGGGACTGCAGCGTATTTATGAACCACTATTGCGAAAAGCTTTTCGATTTAAGTACCTGATCGTGAGTTTGACCGTTGCAATTTTTGCATTATCCGTTTTCTGTTTTAAGCATATGGGTGGAGAGTTTATTCCACAGTTGCAGGAAGGTGACTATGCTTTCCATTGTATCTTACCGCAAGGAAGCTCACTTTCGCAGAGTATTGAAACCTCCATGCAGGCTTCCCGTATTATCAAAGAGTTTGCGGAGGTTAAAATGGTTGTCGGCAAGACAGGGGCCGCCGAGGTTCCGACAGATCCGATGCCACCAGAAGCAACAGATATAATGGTTGTATTGAAACCTCGGAAAGAATGGAAGTCTGGGCGGTCTTATGAAGAATTAGGAGCGGCTATTCTTGAAAAGCTCGAAATTATTCCCGGGGTATTCTTTGAAAAAAACCAACCTATTCAGATGCGTTTCAATGAATTGATGACAGGGGTTCGTCAAGATGTAGCTGTAAAAATTTTTGGCGAAAATATAGATTCATTAGCTGCATATGCTACTGTGGTTGCAGCCCAGATTCAGTCGGTTGAAGGAGCAACATCAACACAGGTTGAACGTGTATCCGGCCTGCCGCAAATCAATATTGTTTACGACCGTACACGGATTGCGAATTATGGTCTGACCATTCAGGATGTCAATGATGTGGTGAGTACGGCTTTTGCGGGCCGTAGTACTGGACAGATTTATGAAAATGAACGCCGTTTTGATCTGGTCGTGAGGTTAGATACAACGCATCGAAATAGTATTGATGATGTGCGTAATCTTATGATTCCTACAGATACCGGTACACAGATACCGCTTTCTCAAGTGGCTACCATCGATTATAAGTTGGGGCCAGCCCAAATCAGCCGTGAAGCGGGCAAAAGAAGAATTGTGATCGGTTTTAACGTAGCAGGGCGTGACGTTCAAACTGTGGTAAAAGATATTCAACAAAAATTAGCTGCACATGTAAAGCTTCCTGCAGGGTATTATTTCACCTATGGCGGCCAGTTTGAGAATCTTCAAAAAGCGAGTTCACGCCTGCTGATTGCTGTGCCTGTTTCATTGCTACTTATTTTTATGTTGCTGTATTTCACTTTTCATTCCTTTAAACAGGCGATGTTGATTTTTACCGCAATCCCAATGAGCGCCATTGGTGGAGTATTTGCACTCATGTTGCGCGGAATGCCTTTTAGCATCAGTGGCGGTATCGGTTTTATTGCACTTTTTGGTGTTGCTGTACTCAATGGTATTGTTCTGATCGGTACATTCAATCAGCTGAAAAAAGAGGGTGTTAGCGATATCTTTCAACGTGTTAAAGAGGGGACTTTAACGCGTTTACGCCCTGTGCTTATGACGGCAACCGTGGCTTCATTGGGCTTTTTGCCGATGGCAATCAGCACCAGTGCGGGAGCGGAAGTTCAGAAACCTCTCGCTACCGTGGTTATTGGAGGGCTGGTAACAGCAACTTTTCTGACCTTGTTTGTGTTGCCACTATTGTATATAATTTTTAATTCTAAATGGAATATGAAACGAAGTAGCGGTGCTAAGACGTTTGTTACAGTACTTATTTTCTTATTTATGACCTTGGGATCTCAGGTGGTGATTGGCCAGGAACGTATTTCTGTTGCAGAAGCTGTGGAAACTGCGTTGAAGAGCAATCGCCAGTTTCAGATCAATCAGGCCGAGATCGCGGGAGCAGGTTTTAATGTCAAAACGGCAACCGAAATACCCAAGACAGGGATCTTTGCAGAAAATGAAGACTATCGTCCATCGGATAAGGCCGGTCTGCTGAAAATCGGTGTAACGCAAAGCATTGCCTGGCCCGGACTCTATACGGCGCGTAAAGAGTATTTTAAACAACAACTGAAATATGCGAATCTAAATACAGACGTACTGAAAATTGCGATTACGAAAGATGTAAGGACGGCGTATTTTCAGCTCTGGTATCTCCAGGATCGCCAAAAATTATATATGGAGCTCGATAGTATCTATACGGGTATGTTTAAGGCAACTGAATTACGTTTTAAAACTGGTGACGTAGCCGCACTTGATAAGATCGCCGCAGAAGCAAAATTGAAAGAGCTACAAGCACAACTAGCTCAAAACAAAAAAGATATCGTTATTCAGCAACAGAAATTGATGATGTTGCTGGATCGTAATGTATGGATGCTTCCATTAGATCAGTCTTTAGCGAAGATCGATGTAGCAAGCAGTCCGTCTGAAGAACTAACGCATCCTTTACTTGTTTTACAGCAGCAAAATGTAAATATCGCTTCATCGAATATCAGCGTTCAGAAAAATACCAATAAGCCGGAGTTCTCGGGTCGATTTTTCTCCCAACGTGTTTGGGGAGCCAAAGATCCGTTATCGGGATTTTCTGTCTCCGCATCTTTTCCAGTTTTTAGTCTGGGCGCGTATAAAAGTAAGGTGAAGGCTGCCAGTGCTGAGATGGAAGTTCAACAGCGTAAATTGGAATATGATACGCAAGTATTCCAAACCAATAAAGGGAACGCACTTGCTGAGATTGATAAGCATAGTGCATTGCTGCAATTTTACGAGTCTTCGGGTTTGAAACAAGCGGATGCGATTATTAAAGCAGCTACTTTGGGTTATAGAACGGGGGAGATTAATTTCGCTGAATTAAGTCAATTTTTAAGTCAGGCCATTGGGATTCGTCAGAATTATCTCGAAGTACTCAATCAGTATAATCAATCAGCAATTCAATATAATTACTTCAATAACAAATAAGTCAACAATGAAAGTTTTCATAAGAATAGTTATCGTATGTATCGCCGTAGCTTTTTTTTACGGTTGCGGTTCTAATGAGTCGGAGCCTAAAGGCCAACCCGCGGGAAAGGAAGAGCCTAATGCCGAAGAGGGGCACGAGGAGGGACCGGTTACCGTAGCGGCATTGAGTGCTGCACAAATTAAAGCTGTGGGCATCGTTTTTGGAGGTATTGAAGAGAAGGAGCTAACTGCTACAATTAAGGCCAATGGACTTTTGAGTGTACCCAATAATAATAAAGCGAATGCGACGGCGCTTTATGGTGGTGTTGTAAAGACGTTGAATGTACAGTTGGGGGACAATGTGCGTAAGGGGCAGGTGATCGCGACAATTACCAACCCGCAGTTTGTACTGCTGCAGGAAGAATATGTATCTCTTGCTAGCAAAATTACCCTCGCTGAGCAAGAGATGGCAAGGCAACAGGAATTGAATGAGGGCAATGCCGGTGCACGTAAAAATCTGCAGGCCGCAACAGCTGACTTCAACAGTTTACGGGCTCGAAAGGCTTCCTTGCAGCAACAGATTCAGTTGATGGGAATTAATCCCAATAGTTTGAATCTTTCCAATATGCGCACTTCATTGGCCGTGACAAGCCCTATCAATGGAACGGTGAGTACTGTTTTTGCGAAAATAGGGAGTTATGTGGATGTATCTTCTCCGGTAATCGAGATTGTTGACAATAGCCTTCTGCACTTAGATCTGCAGGTGTTTGAGAAGGATCTACCCTTGGTTAAAGTGGGGCAGATCATCAACTTCCAGCTGACAAACAACCCCGATAAAACCTATACTGCCAAAGTTTTTACCATAGGTTCTTCCTTTGAAAACGACAGCAAGACCATCGCTGTACACAGTACAGTGGTAGGTAGCAAAGTGGGCTTGATTGATGGGATGAACATTACGGGGATGATCGGTGTCAATAATGTGCGGACTCCGGCTGTTCCGAATGATGCCATTGTGGAGGCCGACGGCAAGTATTACATATTTGTGGAAACAGACAAGAAACCTGAAGAACATGAAGAAGAGCACGATGATCACGGGCATGCACATGATCAGGGCGAAACAAAACATGCACACAGCGATGAGAAAGAAACTGGCCAGCACGGGGAGGAACAGGCAAAGAACATCAATTTTGAAAAAATTGAGATTCAAAAAGGCGTGTCTGCCTTGGGATATACTGCGATTATTCCTGTAATGGAGATTCCTGCAGGAACAAAAATTGTTGTGAAGGGCGCTTTTTTTATCAATGCTAAAATGAGTAATACAGGGGGTCACGAACACTAATTGACAACATTTGTTAACATAATAAAATCAATTTATGTAATATACATCAATCTGAAAGCGAAGGCAGGCAGCTATGCTGTATGTAGAAGCAAAAGTATTTAATCAGCGCAGAGCAGAACTAGTTTATATAAAAGTGCCGGCTTTTGGACTATCATGATTACAGTCGCAGCCATGTTGAAGTTGGGACTATTATTAATGGTATAAACGAGCGAAGATGAACTAGTCCTGCGGGCGCTGAT
The DNA here is from genome assembly GCF_002325125.1 of Sphingobacterium sp. UBA1498. Taxonomy (NCBI): domain Bacteria; kingdom Pseudomonadati; phylum Bacteroidota; class Sphingobacteriia; order Sphingobacteriales; family Sphingobacteriaceae; genus Sphingobacterium; species Sphingobacterium sp. UBA1498. The sequence goes on along the minus strand of NZ_DCRG01000021.1, from coordinate 322,007 downwards.
TTACATCGCTAATTCGTGTAGCTACAGCAAGGAATAAGCGAGTTATGTGGTTTTCATGCGAGTGATCGATCAATATAATATAATCTTTGGGTCTGTGTTTAGCTAGTTGTTTATATACTGTCCATAAATCACGCTATAGTTTTTTGTCAATCTACTTTCGCAGGATGGCGCAACGTCATGAAATTCCATTGACGATATTTTTAAAGCTGATTTATTTGTTGTTTCCGCTTCTTCTGGAAAGCGGTATATACAATTATTACACTTATTGACATCAGAACAAATGCTAAGAAAAATGGTGCGCCGGAGAATTTAAAGGGTGCGTTATCATGAGTAAAGTAATAGAAAAGATTGGTCATCATCGGAGGACCAATTATTGATGTTGCACTCATCAGGCTGGTTAATGCGCCTTGAAGTTCACCCTGTTCGTTTGAAGGAACATTTTTGGTTATCACAGATTGTAGGGCAGGGCCACAAATACCTCCGAGGCAATAGGGAATTAGGAATACGAACATCATCCATCCTTCGCTTGCAAATGAGAATAACAGTAAGCCAATCGCATAAAGGGTAAGCCCATAAAAAATGCTTTTCTGTTCACCAAGTTTGGGTGTTGTCCATCGAATCAAAATACCCTGAACCAACCCAATCAGCAAACCAATGACACCTAGCGAAATACCTACCATTCTTTCAGTCCAATTGAATTTGTACATGGTGAAAAAGTTCCAATTGCTCTGAACAGCATGTCCTGCAATATAGATTAAAATTAAGGCAACGATTAAACCGGATATTTCGGGATGCTTTCCGAGAAATTTAAAAGATCCAACAGGATTGGCACGTTTCCAGTCAAAGGCTCTGCGTTTTTCTTTGTCTAAGCTCTCGGGTAAGATAAAATAACCATAAAGGAAGTTTAGCATGCACAATCCTGCGGCGGCATAAAAGGGAACTCTAGCGCCATAATGGCCGAGTAAACCACCGATAACGGGACCGATGATGAAGCCTAAACCAAATGCAGCACCTATCAAGCCGAAGTTCTTCGCCCGATCTTCATCGGTTGATATATCTGCAATATAGGCACTTGCAGTTGTAAAGCTGGCTCCAGTCAATCCGGCAATAACTCTCCCCAAAAAAAGCCATCCTATGGTTGGTGCAAGGGCGAGAAAGATATAGTCTACCGCGAATCCAAAAAGGGAAATCAATATAACAGGTCTTCTACCATATTTATCACTCAGATTGCCAACGACAGGAGAAAATATGAACTGCGTAAAAGCATAAGCAAAGCCAAGCCAGCCACCATATTTAGCCGCTTCACTGATGTCACTATGGATGAGCTCCTCAATAAGTTTAGGAACAACAGGAATAATGATTCCCCAACCTGTAATATCGATGAGTAATGTGATAAATATAAATCCGATTGCTGCTTTTTTCTTGGAATTTTCCATTATGTTCCAAAAATAATCAAATCCTTAAAAACTTGTATGTTATTTAATTACTAATTTGTGATCAGTCTTTTATTTTCGATTGCGCTAAGATTCTGTATTGATGGCTTTACATGTCGGATGGTGCTTTACCTTGAAATTGCATGAATTGGCAATAAAGCAAAGTTTGTTTGCTTGTGTATGTAGTGATAAGGCAAGGTCTACTTGAGAATTATCTGCGATAACCACTTCAGGGTATAATGTAACCGCTGTGAAACGGCCGCTGCCGTCTATTTCAGTTGCCAAGATAGCAACAGCGTTATCAGTATAAGATAGAACCTGAATGCTGTTCTGCGAACATACATATAGGTATGACATCATATGGCAAGAAACCAAGCTGCTGAGAAGCAAATCTTCTGGATTGTATAATGCGGGGTCGCCCTTGAATACTTTTGCGGCTGAAACGTGAAGATCTGCTTTTCCCTCAATCGCGATGTGATGGTTTTTATGATAAACTTTTAATCCCTGAAAACTCGGCTGTTCAGTATGAGGCCAAGTTAGAGATGCTTTAAAGATGTGCTTGTAACTCATTTTTTGTTTTAAATTTGTGGTAGTTCCCATGTGTTTATCATGCGGAATGATCATGATGCACGACATTTATCTTTGCGAGAAAATCGGCATCTTATTATAATAGTAAGATTGGAAGCAGCGTATACCTTTAGTGTTGTTTTAGGCGGATAAAAGTGATATAATCTGTATTGATAGGCTCAACGCCATTTCGTCTCATTTCACTCGCTATTTGCGCCCTATGGTAAGTGCCATGATTAAATACGTGTAAGAGGATATCGTTGACCTTATTATGAAAAGCCATAGCCGCAGGCAAGAATGGGGCGTTTTCTCGCTTTCTTTTTTCAGGTTTTCCAGTAGTACTGTATTCGCCCAGTTATTATATAACCATAGCTGAGTAAATGTAGTTGACATCGAATTGTTGCTTTTGTCGGTTCTGTAAAGTTAAATATAGGGAAGATAGTAATAGCTTTTTGTCTCAAAAATGTCTTTTTGCTGCATTACTTGACGATTTACATTCGTACAAACTAAATGATATTTTTATATTAGACTGATATTATTGACAGGTATGCTATCTATGAACAGTTTTTTCCAAAATTACAATACGGGAAAACGTATTATTCTCCATTTGTGTTTTTGGTTTTTGGAATGCAATTTATTTCCTATCAACGGATAGACATTGATAATTCGTGGATATTGTTTCTAAAGGACGTATTTTCGTTATTGACCATATTTTATGTGACAGCTTATGTTATTATTCCGCGTTGGTTTATTCCCGGAAAGTTTTTGCTGTGTATGTTATGGCTATTGTTTATTTATGCCTGGTGGTCGTTTCTAAGTTATTTTGGCGCCCTATTAACGTTAAAATATTTGACACCAGATATTCGTTTAGCAAGTTATCTCGAAATAGTACAAAGTAATGGAATCTTTGGAGCCTTTCGGCTTTCTTCCCTTAGCGATTATTTATTGGATTTTATTTTTTTAGTGGCCCTACCATTTACCGTAAAAATAGTACAGGCATTTATGTCTGTCAAAAATTCCAAAACGAAGCTCGAACTGAAAAATGCCGCATTGGAATTAAACAACGTTCAGTTGGAGCTCGCTTTCCTAAAATACCAGATCAACCCTCATTTTTTACTTAATACACTTTATAGCATCTATGTACTGGTATCCGACCGTGATGAAAGAGGTGGCGAAAGTATGATGCGTTTAAGTAGTATTATGGTGTACCTGCTTCACGAGAGCAATCAGCCCAAGGTGGATATTAGTCGCGAATTTCAACTGCTAAAGGATTATGTTGAATTGGAAAAGTTGCGTTATAGTGAGACCGTGCAGATCAATCTAAATCTAGCGGCCGATGACGAGAACTGTATGATGGTGCCCCTGATCTTCTTTCCGTTTGTAGAAAATGCATTTAAACATGGACCTCGCCTAAGCTCTTCGGCGGGATGGATATCCATAGACATTAAAGTGAAGGACCATGAGGTGCATTTAAACGTGTCCAATGCGTATAGAGAACTTTCAAAACCAGAAAATTATATCGGTGGATTAGGGATAGAAAATGTAAGAAAACGACTGGAACTTCACTATCCGCATCATCACATTTTGGAAATAAAGTCAGATGAGGGTGTGTTTACTGTTAATCTTGTCGTAACTTTACTCCCTGAAGAACAGCCGTAGCACCAAAGCTGTGGATTGCGAAGTACTTATGAATAGAATTAAAACTATCCTTATTGAAGATGAGCCAATTGCGAGAGGTCGCCTGGAGAAACTAGTTTCCAAATTGGGACTGATCGAAATATTGGGTGTATTTGAAAATCCTTCGCAGGCCATTGATATCTTGAAAAAGCATGAGATAGACCTTATTTTGTCAGATATTGATATGCCCGAGATGGATGGGATTACTTTTCTCAAAGGACTTGTTCATCCGCCTTTTGTTGTGTTTATAACTGGCCATTATGAATATGCCGTCGATGGATTCGAACTGGATGTAATCGATTATATTTTAAAGCCACAGCTGACAGAAGAAAGGTTAATCAAGGCAATAGAGAAAGTTCAGAAGGCTATGCTGTTTTCTAGAAGGGCCGCACATGGGGAACGAAAGGCGATTAAGATAAAGGATCGGAATAAGACTATTTTTATAGACCCAACGGATGTTTTCTACCTAAAAGCTTGGGGGGATTATATACAGATCTATTCTGTAGAAGGCATGCAAACTTTATTGTCTACCATGAAAGATATGGAAGCAGAACTACCTTGGGATATGTTTGCCCGTATGCATCGATCTTATATCGTCAATATCAAGCAAATCAAGGGGGTTGAGGCAAGCAAAGTAGTTCTGAAAAATGGAACAGAACTCGGTATAGGTTTGCAATATCGGAATCAGCTTTTTGCCAAGATGGGACTTATATAAAAGTTTAATTTATCGGGTTCATAAACTCTTTCTGTTTCCCGATCTGCATTTTATAATAGCAAACCATAAAATGATAGACCGCAAGTTCATGCAAACGTTGATCCGACACAAACAATCGATTAATAAACATGTGGATATAGCTTGACAATAACGAGGCCCGGGTTGACCGAAACTCTTCTTGATCTGTATGTTTCCGTAAGGTGGAGAATATGCTGTATTGGACTGCACTTAGTCTCTCGTTGGTTTCTCCCAGTTTGTCTAATGGTTTAGCGAACCAGTTTTTTCTATCTTTGAACTTATTGTTGAGATGAACCCAGAGATTTTTATTATTGTCAAATTCTTGCTGATAAAGGGTATTCATACGTATGCAAAAATCTTTTTTTTCGATCATCGTAAATTTTGCGGCTTCGAATAGCGATTCCATATGTTGAAAAGCCAAAAGCCAGCGATCGTTTATTGAACTACTTTGCTGAATTGTCATTAATATGATTTCGCTCTGCCGGAAGAATAACTCCTCGCTAAGTTCGATACATAATGGGGTATATCGTTCAATCTCGCGTTTGTAAGTATCAAAGGATATTGATGAAATCAGACCCTCTTGCACAAATTGTTCCAATAGGTGATTTATAGTGGATACAACGAAAGAACAATGGCTTGGGTCTGAAAGCTCTACCCTAAATCTAATGTGGGGCACTGGATCGTTATAACGTATGAAAAACCATTTTTTTTTAGCTTTTTGCTGATGAATAGTCGTTATGATTAAGGGGAAAATTTCCTTTAACAGGGGGTCTGCAAAATGTAAACCCCAGTAGATTTTGGCGTAAAGCCATTCACTGCCCAAGGGAAAGCACCTTTTCAGGTTATTTTCTTGAGGGGCTGACTCATTTACACGAGCATCATGCGCTGCTTCTATTGGAATAATGATCTCATTGGCAAAAACATTTTGATCTTTATCGCTCGCGATAGATGAATAATCATTCAGGAGATATTCGACTAAAATCGTCTCTCTTTTACAGATGTGATCCAATAGTATTTCCGCGCAAAAAGGATTGTTTAAATTTATCAGCAGTTCATTATCTCCGCTGCTGATGACAACCATTGTTGGGATATCGAGCGCTGTCTGCATATTTTTCACGAAATCGTGGGGGTCACTTGGGTATTTTGCGAGTTTTTGAATTCGCCATTGCGCTCGGGATAAGATAATATTTTTGTAGCTTATTCTCGGGAGCCTAGGCTGTTCTTTCATAATTCCCCAATTCCAGGAGAGATCCAGCCTGTTATTTTGGAATTGGAAATCTGCAAGAAATTTATAGATATTCATACCCTGCCCAAAATTATGGGCTGTCGTCAAACGGGGGATAACCATTTTATTGCATTTTTTAGACCACAAGACTAAGCGATTGTTTTTGACATACAGATATAAGTCACTCACGTCAATTTGTTCTTGTTCTTTGTCAATAGTTGCGGTCAGACAAATGGAAGCTCTTCGGAGTGCTGGTCTAGAAATGATATTTGCAGCATTGTTATCTGGATAATGGCATATCTCGGCGAGTATTGCATTGGGAAATTGCTGTTGCTCTCTGTTGGCAGATTCCTTTAATTTGTTATTCAATTTTTCATCCAGATGTGCGAATCTGGAAATTAAGTTTCCGGATGACGAACCACCAATAGTACCCAGATTGAAGCATAAATTTTGCTCACGTGAACTTCTAAGGAGATTGCCGATGGCATAGAACGAGGAAGGAATGGCATTGGGAGTCTGTTTGCGCTGTTTAGCAATATGATCTAGATCTTCACGGGTCAGCTGAATTTCAGTGAAATGACTTTTTGCACTTTCTACAAATTTTTTAATGACCATCTCTTGATAATGGTGGTCCTCATATTTTTTTTCTCCGGTTGCGGCTATATTTTTTACTTCCCCAAGTATTTCATCGGTAACATTGTATACACCCTCCTGACGGCCATAACCAATACCGGTATCGGGATCCAAGGCCGTAGTCAATGGGATCATTCTATCTTCATATTTATCATAGAATGCAGTTCTAAACCGGTCAAAATCTGCCAACTTTGCCTAAGTGCAAAGTGGTAGTAACTCCTGAAATTGATCTCTGAGGTGATTTAATGCAGTATTGGGTAATTTGTTGTCTTTCATTTCAATAAGGAGGTCTCCCTGTAACAAATTGGCCCTGTCGAGGTCTGGAATGATAGACTGCAATAATTTAACAATGTCATTCTCTATGTTAACTGCAGATTGAGAACTATGCAGCAGTGTTTGTATCCTTGATAAAGCATTTAAATAATATTTCTCCTTATCCACTCTTTCAAGAGTCTTGATCAAACTGTCCAGATAACCTCGACCAATTACATTGGGCTGTAATTCGGAGGATATAATCCCGAGACTGATGAGGTTATTGACAAATAGGGTAGCATGTGCTGTTGAAGCCCCAAAACGCTGCAGCAAATCGGTCAATGATTGATAGTGGGCAGTTCGCTCATTGCTTTCGAAATATTCGACGACACGATGCAAAACAGGGGTAAGCCTAATGCGTTTCAGTATATTCTATCCTTTTTTTCCATTGGTTACTTTTTGATAGTATTTGTAATATTTGCCATCTACGTATAGGGTTGGATTAATGCGATAATAGAGTTGACTATAAATTCGTTTGTCTTTGGATACCTGTGCAATAATCCCTGTCAGAATGGATGCATCCAGTTTCAATACAGTTTTATGGATATTACCCCTGATTAATGACACCTTTTTTTCGGAGGCGATAACGTTCCCCAAAGATACACCTGCGAATAAACCGAAAGGCGTACTCCTTGTGCTCATGCGAATCGCATATTTGAGTAGCGAAGTAATTATTTTTGGGTTGCTCTCTTTTTTGTATTCAATCCATTTTTCGACTTCAACCGAGAAGGTCGGGCTTGCTAAAAATAGTGCTTCTCTTAATCGCTCACCTTGAAACAGATGACGAAGTTTCTCTTCCATAACATCTGCCTCTTTTATCCTTAACAGATCAACGGCAACTGTCGTGGGAAGTAATGGTGTGCGCAGCAGAAAATAATCGGATAACTGGAATAATGACATGGATAGATGGGACTAGTATTTCATGACCTGTTTTATACAGGACTGAAACATTTCGGGCGAAATTGGTTTTTGCAGTGCAAAATGCTTCCTATTTTTGATAAATTCGGGATATTGCCAACGTGACAAAGCTGAGGTAATAATTAGGATAGGGATATCGACGATCAATTCGGCAAGCGTATTGATATTGCCGCCGCTAACAATGAGATCTAAGAATAGGATGTCCGCAGATTTTAGATCTTGCCTAAATAATGCTAGATTTTCAATGTCTTCGACCATTCTTATCAATTGAAGATCTGGAAACATATGGATGTATTCCACCATTTTTTTTGTTGCCAGTGGTTCATCCTCTATGAGAAAACATTTGAGTTGGGGTGAAGTCATGTATTTGGTTAGTTTTTTTTATATGGGGGGCGCAAAGACGATTGCTATAAAGGCGCCTACCAGAACGCCTTTACAGCTTTATCCTCTTTTATATTACTTTTGAAGATGTAACCGTCCTAATTGTTATCAGTTCCATATCATCAAAATCAAAAAATGAGATCGGTTCGACCACGCAGACAGTTTGTACATCCAGTACAAAATCTTCCGCTAAAAAATTTTCAATGTTTTCCATAGGTAATACGTTTAAATTGTAAACAAATGTGCTTTCTACGGAAGAGAACGACGAAAAATATCGACGGAATGGGAAATGAAGCCGACGAACTAAAGAATCCATTCGACGAAAAAATAGCGTCTGTTGCTATTTCTGTTTAAGTTTATATTGATGTTAAACCTTTTCGATGTAACCGGTCAGAAGATGATTTGCGTGAATGAAGGGCAACTGTACGCTGTTATCATATTCGACGAAATCGCATTTGAGTACGATGAAATAGCGGTAGCTTAATTGTAGAATTCTGTTGGGGTGTTTATCTTAGACCTATCTATTTTAGCTTCGGAAAACCATTTCTTTAGCGATTAAAATCTTGTGGCATCACTAGATAAGCTAAATAAAAGTCTTAAGGTAATTCCTTAAACGATAAAAGCGTCTACCAAATAAATAGGTGAGTAGTGTGAGCGATCGAAACAAATGAGAATATGAATTTATCTAATGAAATGCACTGTTTTTTGAAAAGAGAAGGTTTACGGTTATTTAGAAAAAAAGTAAGCTGGCAAACCTCCGCGAAATATCAGATCTATGGGGACGGGAAAACAAAAATCGGTGTCGCATTTGACCGGATTCAAAATTTTATGGATAAAGAAACCAAAGCATCCATGGGGAATAACGTGGAAACGATTAAACTCGAACAACGTGGTGATTATATCATTTACGGTTTTGTTGAAGAAGTTGACATGTAAAGAAGAGTTTCAACGAGATTAATTTTTTACGTTGAATTTAACCTTTCCTATTTTATATTGAGTAAATCTTACAAATCAATCCCTTAATTGTGTAATGATTTGCATCTTTTTTGTGGCCAAATTTGTTGTATAAAATCAAACAATCCGTTATGGCGACAGATATTTATAAAGACACAGTCTATATACCTTTGGAAGATGTTGAAAGCGAACATTGTGCATCAATTGTCGAAAAAGGACTAGCCCGGGTTAAAGGCCTAGCGAGCTACCGGGTGGAATTGAATAATCACAGAGCTGCTATCGTACCGAAGGATAGTGAAGCAGTCATTAGCAGTGTAAAGGCGATCAAAGACCTTGGCTATGGTGTTTCTACATTGACCAAAACATTTCCAGTTCTTGGGATGACTTGTGCCTCCTGTGCCAGTAGCGCCGAAAGTATGGCGAAATATGAACAGGGGGTTGTTAATGCAGCTGTAAATTTTGCAACAGGATATCTCACTGTTGAATATATTTCCGGTGTAACAGATCCTTTAAAAATCCAAAAGGCGGTCCAAGCTGGTGGCTATGATCTGTTAATCGAAGAGGAATCCACACAGCAGGAAACTTTGGAGGCTATTCACGCAGAGAAATTCCGTAAGCTTAAGATCAAAACTCGTTGGGCAGTGTTGCTATCACTTCCCGTAGTGATCATTGGTATGTTTTTTATGAATATGCCTTACGCTAATCCTATCATGTGGCTATTTTCCACGCCAGTGGTTCTTTGGCTAGGTAAGGATTTTTTTGTCAATGCGTGGAAGCAGGCAAAACACCGTTCCGCCAACATGGACACACTCGTTGCATTAAGTACAGGAATAGCCTATATTTTCAGTGTATTCAACATGCTTTTTGCTGACTTTTGGCATCAACGCGGATTACATGCACATGTATATTTTGAGGCCGCTTCAGTTGTCATTGCTTTTATTTTATTGGGCAAATTGCTGGAAGAAAAGGCAAAAGGCAATACCTCATCGGCTATTAAAAAGCTAATGGGACTACAGCCTAAGACGGTTATGGTAATTCTAGCGGATGGAACTGAGCGTCAGGTTCCTATAGAAGCGGTTAATACGGGCGATATTATTCTGGTGAAACCGGGGGAGAAGATCGCTGTCGATGGCATTGTTATCCGTGGAAATTCCTATGTCGATGAAAGTATGTTAAGCGGGGAGCCGGTGCCTATTTTAAAAGTGGAAAATGAGCACGTGTTCGCGGGGACCATCAATCAGAAAGGTAGCTTTCAGTTCAGAGCGACAAAAGTGGGTAAAGAAACCATGCTGGCAAATATTATTAAAATGGTACAGGATGCACAGGGAAGTAAGGCTCCGGTACAGAAGCTGGTTGATCGAATTGCTGCTGTATTCGTTCCGGTTGTCATTGGGATTGCTATTTTAACTTTTCTATTGTGGTTTATATTGGGTGGAGAAAACCATCTGGCGCAAGGATTATTGGCTACAGTAACGGTTTTAGTGATCGCCTGTCCCTGTGCACTGGGTTTAGCAACGCCTACAGCCATCATGGTTGGAGTGGGTAAGGGAGCCGAGCAGGGCGTTTTAATTAAGGATGCGGAAAGTCTAGAGCTGGCCAAAAAGGTGAATGCAGTTGTTTTGGATAAAACAGGAACCATTACAGCGGGAAAACCAGTGGTTACTGATGTGTATTGGAAGGATAATACGGATGATTTAAAGGGCATCTTGTTGAGCTTGGAGAAAAAGTCGGAACATCCTTTGGCAGAAGCTGTTGTAGCTTATTTCAATAATGTAAAAGCAACACCAATATCTTTTATCGAAAGTATCACGGGTAAAGGTATCAAGGGCAGTGAAGGAATCGAAACGTATTATGTGGGGAACCGAAGGTTGTTGGAGGAAAATAGGATTACAATTTCGACGGAATTGATGGAACATGCCACGCAATGGGAAAATCAATCTAAAACGGTGATCTGGTTTGCCGATAGTCAGACTGCTTTAGCGGTCATTGCCATTGCAGATCGGATCAAGGAAACTTCTGTACGTGCCATCAAGGAGCTGCAAGCAATGGGAATTGAACTATACATGCTGACTGGTGACAACGAGGCTACGGCTAGGGCTATCGCTTCAGAAACAGGTCTTCAGCATTACAAAGCGGAGGTATTACCAGAGCACAAAGCCGATTTTGTTAAAAAATTGCAGCAGAAGGGGAAGGTAGTGGCTATGGTAGGGGACGGTATCAATGACAGCACAGCCTTAGCAACAGCCGATGTCAGTATTGCCATGGGAAAAGGAAGCGATATCGCAATGGACGTAGCTAAAATGACCATTATTTCTTCTGATCTAACGAAAATACCACAGGCAATCCGACTTTCGAAACAAACGGTCGCAACGATCAAGCAAAACTTGTTTTGGGCGTTTATTTACAATTTGGTTGGCATTCCGCTCGCTGCAGGTATTCTGTATCCATTCAACGGTTTTCTTTTAAACCCGATGATAGCTGGCGCAGCAATGGCATTGAGCAGTGTAAGTGTCGTCAGTAATAGCTTGCGGCTTCGCTGGAAAAAATAGCTAATTATGGCTGAGCGGTAGACTTCGTTTTAAACGGTAAATATTGTAAAACAAAACAGAAAAACTGTAAGTACAACCCATTATATTATAGGGATATTTGTATAAATAATGAAATAGATTGATAACATTAAAATTAAATAACATGGAAAGCAAAGAACTTCAATTTAAAACAAACCTTAACTGTGGGGGCTGTGTGTCTAAAGTAAGCGCTGATCTGGATAGTATGGAGGGCATCTGTGAATGGAGTGTTGACACTGCGAATGCAGACAAGATCTTGACAGTAAAATCTGATGGTGTTTCGGAAGAAGAAGTTGTTGAAATTATTAAAAGAAAGGGCTTCGATGCAGTGGCCTGCTCCGCTTAATTGTTCAATAACGCGATAGAAATATCCGGATTGAATTTCACCCTAAAGTTATATCAACTTTAGGTGAATTTTGTGTTATCATTTCTATGGTGTTAAACAATCATTATGTTTGTTGATTAACCCTGTGGAAGTTGCTGATGAGTTTTGAGATTTTATTGTTGAGTACTAGCTTTGTTTTCAGTAGTTTATATTGCATGCGGGTAGCCGCCACTTGTGGTCACGGATAATTAAGATTAAATTAGCTCATGCTTTGAAAATTTTCCCCCCGAGGACGGTAGGGTTGACGCTTAGCAAGGTACAATTTATATTGTAAATAAAATAATTTAATGAAACAAAAGACAATGAGTATAAGGTTTAATAGCAGATCTATTTTTTTTGGACTTGTCGCGTTATCGACCGGTTTATTTTTTGGCTGTGGAAATCCAGGTACTAAAAATGAGGTCAAGACCGAAAAGGTGGAGGAACCTGCTGAAGTTAGTGCACCTACAACCCAGGAGTTATCTTTTAAAGATAAAGAGGGTAAGGTTCTTCCATTAAGTGCTTTAAAAGGTAAGGTCGTGTTTATCAATTTCTGGGCGACCTGGTGTCCTCCATGTATCCATGAACTTCCTTCGATTGACCAGCTTAGGCAATCGCTTAAAGATCATAAGGATATTGTTTTTCTCATGGTAGATGTTGATGGCGACATCGAGAAGTCTTCGGCATTTATGGCAGAAAATAAGTATGACCTACCTCTTTATATAGCAGCGGGGGATATTCCTGCAGAATTCTTAGGACAGTCCATACCGACAACAGTCATCCTGGATAAAGCTGGAAAGATCGTAGAACGCCTGGAGGGAAGCCGTGACTATGGAACTCCTGAGATAAAAAAAGCATTGCAGGATATCGCAAGTGGCAGCTAACGATCAACTGTTGCAATCGCTATTTTCTATAGATGGAGAATAGAATTTGAAAAGAAAAACAGTAATTTCGCGGTGTCAAGTTAATTTATAGCGATGTCCGAACTTCAAGAGCAGACTGCAGTCAGAACGACTTATTTTAGTATTGTGGGTAATGCATTACTGGCCTTATTAAAATGGCTGGCGGGTTTCTTCGGAAACTCCTATGCGCTGATTGCGGATGCAATTGAGTCAACAGCGGACATTTTCTCCTCATTTCTCGTCCTTCTGGGTTTAAAATATGCGCAACGACCTGCCGACGACAATCACCCGTATGGTCATGGTCGGGTAGAACCCCTTATTACATTTATTGTCGTCGGTTTTCTTATTGTTTCGGCAACTATAATCGCTTATGAAAGTATTGAGAATATAGGAACGCCACATGACTTGCCAAAACCTTGGACCTTAATCGTTCTCGGCGGCATCATTGTATGGAAAGAAATTTCTTACAGGATCGTTATGAAGAAAAGTAAAGAAACAAATAGTTCATCATTGCGTGCAGACGCTTGGCACCATCGAAGCGATGCGATAACGTCAGTTGCGGCTTTTATTGGGATATCTATTGCATTGTTGCTCGGAAAAGGATACGAAAATGCCGATGACTATGCTGCATTATTTGCCGCTGGGTTCATACTTTACAACTGTTATCATATTTTCAGACCAGCGCTTGGCGAGATCATGGATGAAAATGTCTACGAAGAAGTCATTGATGACATCCGGAAAGAGGCATTAAAAGTTGAGGGGATCAAAGCGACAGAAAAATGTTTTGTCCGTAAATCGGGGGCTAAATATCACGTCGATCTGCACGCTATTGTCGATAGTGAAATTACGGTACGAGCAGGGCATGAGCTTGCGCATAAGCTCAAAGACCATTTGGTTGCACATGTTCCTGATCTTGGTCATGTGATGATCCATATCGAACCGAACGAATGCCTTTGGGCGTCAAATTAACATGGCAGCACATGCTATTTTTCTTGAGCCGTGCCGCCATTTGATTTTTATTGAAACTTAGGTATTTTCAGCTTCAAGCAATTCGATCTGCCATTTAATCTGATCCGCTTTGATAGGGTAATCGACATTATTTCTTAAGCTTTCATAAATGGCTTCAAACAGCTGATTATAATCTCCTTTATGTGGCGTTACGAAGGATTCATGTTTTTGATTCGCAGCATCTATGGTAACGAGTTTCCCTTCGAGACCTGCTGGCTCAAGGCCATAAGATGGATTGTCGGGTAACATACCATCCATCAATTGCTGTTCTTGCACATCCGTCATATTCTTGATAAAACTCCCTTTTGTACCGTGGATGACAAAGGCTGGTTGTGGAGAAGCGACCAAAAGACTACCCGTTAAATACACATTCAATCCAGCTGGATAAGAGAGCTGGTAGTGAAAATAATCTGCAACTTTAGAATCCGGTCTGTTAATGGATGTTGTCTTGGTAAATTTAACCGGCTTTCCAAAAAGGGAGATGGCCTGATCAATAAGGTGCGGGCCTAGGTCATAAGTGATACCATTGGAAATATACTGCGTATCTTCCTTGAAGTATTTTTGTCCCAATTCCATTTTATAGCGATCAAATCTAAAATGCACTTCAATCAGCTTTCCTAACTCGCCACTGTCAATCACTTTTTTAATGTCTAAAAAGTGACCGTCATACCGTCTGTTTTGATAGAAAATTAAGTGTTTACCTTGTTTTTTGCTGATGGCAAGAAGCGTGTCGAATTGTGTAGTGTCATCCACCGCAGGCTTTTCTATCAATACATGTTTCCCTGCCTCTAGCGCCTCTTTGGCATATTGGAAATGGGTATAATTTGGTGTGTTCACAATGACCAGTTCTATAGTTTCGTCAGCTAGTAAGTCCGCAATAGTATCGTAACTTATGATTCCGGGATAGAATTGATGCGCGTTCTTTTTCGAGCGTTCCACAACAGCACTAAGATTAAAATGTGGATTTGTATATATAAATGGTGCGTGAAAGACACGTCCAGACATGCCAAAACTAAGTATTCCTGTGTTAATTTGAGTATATTTCATTGTGTTTAAACTAAGGCAGATTACGCCAGTTATTAATTCATTTATAGACAGCTCAAGTACTTTTTTTATTATCTCGCCCACACCGACTTTTTATTTCTAACGTATTTTAGGTAGCCGATTACGCCATTCTTTTGTCGTAAGTTGATAAACCGGAGAGCGCTGAAGAAAAACGGATGTGCTACAATACCTGTAATGAATAGTGGCATTCCTGTTTTGAGATCATGGTATAAATATATACTTTTATACTATGTATTGCAATATCCAGCTTTCTATTTATTTGAAGATTAACAGGCTATTGCAAACAGAGTGAGACCAATTATAATTTCCGCTTTTACAGGTTATTGGTAAAAGTAATATAAAGTTTAAAAAATCAATGAAATTATGAATACTATCGTAAAATTTGCAGGCGTTGTTTTGGTGGTCGTTTTAAGCGGCTGTAACGTACATCGTGATGCCCAATTTAGAAAAGGACATTGGGTATTTGGGGGCTTTGAGCGACCCAAAGGAGTAAATCCAATTATTGAGCCTGATACAAGTTCGGTATTTTATGATCCAATGCTGAGAAAGGAAATTCGATGGGAGGATAACGATACCTTTAATCCTGCAGCGGTTGTTAAGGGAGATAGTGTATATGTCATTTATCGCGCCGAGGATCGGACAGGAAAGGCGATTGGCCACCGTACCTCCAGGCTGGGACTCGCTGCCAGTGCGGATGGCATTCATTTCGAACGGCTCAAAACACCGGTATTCTACCCTGCTCCTGATGACCAACAGGATAACGAATGGCCTGGCGGGACGGAGGATCCTCGGATAGCGCAAACAGAGGATGGGCGTTTTGTCATGTTTTACACCCAGTGGAACCGAAAGGTACCTCGGCTCGGTGTAGCAATATCCACCGACCTGAAACACTGGGTGAAGTATGGCCCCATTTTTAAACAATCGAAAAATAATCCCAATTTAATCAATGAACCGCATAAATCGGCTTCAATTGTGACCGTATTGAAAGGCAATAAGCAGGTGATTACAAAAATCAACGGAAAATATTGGTTGTACTGGGGGGAATACGGTGTGTATGGTGCCACATCCGATAATCTGATTGACTGGGAACCCGTAATGGACCATAGAGGTGCGATGAAAGCCTTCATCACGCCCAGGTATGGCTATTTCGATAGCGCATTGACTGAATGCGGTCCTCCGGCAGTTTTAACTGATAAAGGAATTTTGTTGTTATACAATGGTAAGAATCATGCTGAGAAAGGAGATATGCGTTTTGCTAAAAAGAGCTATTCCGCAGGTCAGGTTCTATTTGATCCGCGAGATCCGACAAGCGTATTAGCTCGAATGGACGTTCCTTTTTTACGCCCCATGGAACCTTTCGAAAAAAGTGGGCAATATATCGACGGGACGGTTTTTATTGAAGGGTTGGTGTTTTTTAAACAAAAATGGTTTTTATATTATGGCTGTGCAGACTCTAAAGTTGCTGTGGCTATTTATGATCCGCGCCATCCGGGGCTAATGGATCCTGTACCTGGATTGAAATAGAGAAGGATGGGTCTTTGAAGTTTGTTCGGATATTGGGTAGCTGGTCAAGGAGCATATGTTTTGCTGAAACCTGTAGAATTAAAAAAGGCAGATCATTTGATCTGCCTTTTTGGGTAAGTAATCGGGCTCGAACCGACGACCCCTAGAACCACAATCTAGTGCTCTAACCAACTGAGCTATACCTACCGTGATTTTGATGATACAAAAGTACGATTAAACCCTATTCCCTCCAAATATTTGACTGAAAAAAAACAGCGTTTAAAGCCAACTAGGTGAAGATTAGTTTATTAAATTTTGATAAAAAACGTCGAAATGCGTGCATAGCGGTGCGGATAAGCATTTCGCTACGCCCAAAGCCACATTTTACTTCCAATTTTTATTAAAAAAGGCGGTTCTTATGAAAGAAACCGCCTTTTTTTGTAAAAGGAATGCCCTTATATCATTTCTACACTTCTCTTCACAAAAGATGTTAGATCGGCCCCAGACAATAAACCTCTGGATAAAAGTGCTAAATCAAAAGCCTGTTTTGCTAGTTTTGAGCCCTCTTCGTCCGATGCTGATAAAATTCTTTTGATCAGTGGATGGTTACCGTTGACAGTTACCTTATAATTGTCGGGCAATGAACCATAGAAATTCATACCACCACCTGTCTTAGCCATCTCTTTCATCCGACGCATAAATTCATCAATTGTTACCGATACAGGCAGATCACCCTCATTTAACGCATCAATTTCAACTTTCATATCTTGGCGTGAAATTGCTTTTTCGAAAACTTCCAGCGCTTTTTTAGATTCTTCTTCCGAAAGAGCCAGGTCGACCTTTTCATCTTTCTGAATCAATTTATCGATAACGTCAGCATCTACACGTTTCAGTTGCACCTTTTCGCCACCCTTTTCCTCCAAATAAGCCGCAAAGTGCGTATCTAGTGGACCATCGAGTGTCAGTACATCATAACCTTTGTTTAATGCAGTTTGGATAAATCCATCTTGTTGGGCAGCATCATGCGTATATAAGTAGATAATGTTTCCATCTTTATCTACCTGGATATCTTTGACTTTCTCATAATATTCTTTGATGGTAAAACTTTCGTTTTTCGTATTTTTTACCAGACAGAAGTCATTTGCTTTTTCAGCAAATTTCTCATCGCTTAGCATACCATATTTGATAAATAAGCCGATATCCGTCCATTTCTCCTCAAAGCCTTTGCGGTCAGTCTTAAATATTTCGTTCAATTTGTCAGCCACCTTTTTGGTGATATAGCTATTGATTTTCTTAACGTTGCTGTCCGCCTGCAAAAATGAACGGGAAACGTTCAACGGAATGTCTGGAGAATCGATTACACCGTGAAGTAACATCAAGAACTCTGGAACAATATCTTTCACTTCGTCGGTAATGAACACTTGTCTCGAGTACAGTTTGATTTTATTACGCTGGATCTCCAGTTCATTTTTAACTTTAGGAAAGTAAAGGATACCGGTCAGGTTGAATGGATAATCTACGTTGAGGTGAATCCAAAACAAAGGCTCATCCATGGAGTAAGGATATAACTCGCGGTAGAATGCCAAATAATCTTCATCTTTTAATTCAGACGGTGACTTTGTCCATGCTGGATTAGTATTATTGATAATATTGTCTACCGCAACAGATTTGTATTTTGGTTTTCCTTCTTCGTCTTCACCATCCGGCTCAGAATTTGTTTTTGTACCAAAACGGATTGGAACGGGAAGGAATTTAGCATACTTATCTAAAATCGTCTGTAAACGTGCCTGGCTTAAAAATTCAGTGGATTCTTCGTTAATATGTAGAATGACATCAGTACCACGAGTGGTTCTTGTGCCTGTAGAGATTTCGTAAGATGTACTACCATCGCAAGTCCAATGGGCTGGTTCTGCTCCATCCTGATAGGATAAGGATTCGATTTCCACCGTATCGGCCACCATAAATGCGGAATAGAAGCCCAAACCAAAACGGCCAATGATTTCGTTTGCATCATTTGCTTCTTTAAATTTTTCCATAAACTCTGTCGCTCCGGAGAAAGCGATCTGGTTGATGTATTTTTTTATTTCCTCTGCTGTCATACCAATACCATTGTCGGAAATAGTGATGGTTTTGGCAGCTTCATCAAATTTTACGTCTACAATCAATTCACCTGTTTCACCTTGATATTGACCTAAAGAAGCCAGGCGTTTGATTTTTTGAGAAGCATCAACGGCATTAGATACCAGTTCACGCAAGAAAATTTCATTATCGGAATATAAGAACTTTTTGATTACGGGAAATATGTTCTCCGTGTGAATTGAAATACTACCTTTTTCTGGATTCATAATTTGTATGTCGCTATTTTTTAATTTTATGATTTGTTTACAACATACAATCTATGTTCCAAATCGCTCCTATAAGACATGATGGCAGGAAACGTCCTATTTTGTCATAAGTCCATGTGTTGCGTTGAATGTATCTTAATGTAGACTGTCAGCAAGCGAAAGCCCCTTAGCCTAATTCAGGCTAGGGCTCTGTGGAAAGTTGGCAACATGTGCATATTTGGGTCCAAGTCCAATAATGGCATCCTTCCACAGCAATTCACCGTTACCTTCAAAAATAAGCTGATGGTGGTATTTGTTCTGTACTGCCCAGCTATTTTCTTTAATTTCAGCGTCAAGTTGACCTGCAGACCATCCGGAATAGCCAATAAAGAATTTTAATTCGTCAGCTTTAATGCTATCCGTCTGGATGGCTTCGATAAGCTTCTCTTCATCGCCCCCGAAATAGATTCCAGGAGCAACTTCTTCGCCACTCAGCAACAAATCAAAACGGTTATGTACAAAAAAAAGACTTTCCTGAGCCACGGGGCCACCCATGTAGATGGGGAAATTACAATCCGGTATAGATTCCAATAATTGGCCTATGCGCACATTGGTTTGATTATTTAAAACAAAACCGAGAGATCCTTCCGTATTATATTCACATAGCAATATCACGGATCTGAGGAATCTTGGGTCTAACATAAACGGTTCGGAAATTAACAGACTTCCTTTTTGTGGGTCGAGTTCGGTAAACATATAGCGCGTATTTTAATGAGTTGTTGATCTAATCTTTTTTAATTAGAACTATGCGAGATTTGTGCCAAAATTGGGATTTTGTCAATTTCTACTAACTTTATAGAGAAAAAGCAATGATTTTAGTAAGTTTGTAGGACATAAATATAGGTTTCTATGTCCATTCAACATAAAGATATTGCAGCAATCAGACAGGATTACGTATTAGGTAGCCTATCTGAATCGGATGTGGATCGTGATCCAGTCCACCAGTTTAAAAAATGGTTTGATGCGGCTATCCACAGCGAGGTGAACGAACCCAATGCGATGGTGCTTTCAACCGTATCTTCCCATCATTTGCCGTCCTCGCGAGTTGTTCTATTGAAGGATATTGTCGCAGAAGGTTTAGTCTTTTTTACAAATTATGAGAGTCGTAAAGGGGAGGACATGAAAGCTAATCCGCATGCTGCATTATTGTTTTTCTGGCCTGAATTGCAACGGCAGGTCCGGATCGAAGGTGTTATTGATTTTGTAAGTGAGGCCGATTCGGATGAATATTTTCAATCACGGCCTAAAGGGAGCCGTATCGGGGCACTGGCTTCCCCACAGAGCCACGAAATTCCCGACCGCAGTTTCTTGGAAAATAGGGTGGAACAACTCGAACACCAATATACTGGAAGCGACGCTGTACCTAGACCTTCACATTGGGGCGGCTATCTACTGAAACCGATTTATTTCGAGTTCTGGCAGGGACGTGCAAGCCGGCTGCATGATCGTATCGTTTATAAAAAAGTGTCTGATTCCTGGAAGATTACGCGTATAGCTCCGTAAATATGACATTTGACGAAATTAAATCGATGTTGGTTTCCAGATTTGGAACTCAAGTTATTCTTAAAGAAGATCGCAATGGGCTGCAGCCTGCATTATTTATTGATAAGGAAGATATCGTAGCCGTCTGTTTATTCCTGCGGGATACGGAGGGTTTGTATTTTGATTTTTTGAGCAATCTTACTGCGGTGGACTATCAAACGCATTTTACTGTTGTGTACCATCTCAATTCATTGCCTTATCAACACAGTTTGGTCTTAAAAGTTGAGCTGTCTGGTCATCGTTCGCTGGACGAATTACCTGAGATTCCTTCGCTTAATTCGGTATGGCGTACGGCAGACTGGCATGAGCGCGAAGCATTTGACCTGATGGGTATCTATTTTGAGGGACATCCGGACCTTAGAAGGATTCTGTTACCTGACGATTGGGAAGGTTATCCTCTGCGGAAGGATTATGAAGAGGCAGAAACATATCATGGCATCCATATTAAATGATCGAAATGGCGAATCCAAAATATAAAGAGGCATTAGTGCGGTATGAAAAACACCTTACAGCGATATCCAGCCAGGAAATGGTCTTAAATATGGGGCCTCAGCATCCATCAACGCATGGCGTGCTCCGGCTTCAGCTGATTACCGACGGAGAGATTGTGAAAGAGGTTGTTCCACATTTGGGTTATCTGCACCGCTGTTTTGACAAGCATGCCGAATCGTTAAATTACGCAAAGACAATTCCTTTTACTGATCGCCTGGATTACCTCGCCTCGATGAATAATAGTCATGCTTTCGTGATGGGTGTCGAACGCATGCTTGGTCTTGATCGTAAAATACCTAAAAGGATAGAGTATATCCGGGTACTGGTCTGTGAACTCAACCGAATTGCGTCGCACCTGATTGCTATTGGAACATATGGTATTGATATCGGTGCAACAACGCCGTTTCTTTGGTGCTTCCGTGACCGTGAACACATTATGAATATGCTCGAGTGGGCTTCTGGCTCCAGGATGTTGTACAACTATATCTGGGTAGGCGGTTTGTTTTATGATTTGCCTGTCGGCTTTGAAGAGCGCTGTGCAGAATTTATTACCTACTTCAAACCTAAATTGGTCGAACTGGATGAAATTTTAACTCAGAATCAAATCTTTATCTCCCGTACGGCTAAAATAGGTATACTTCCTGCTGACGTTGCGATAAATTATGGTGTATCGGGACCTATGCTTCGGGCTTCAGGAATAAAATGGGATTTGCGACGCATAGATGGCTATTCGGTTTACCCAGAAATTGATTTTGAGATTCCTGTCGGAAAAGGTGAAATGGGCGCAATCGGCGATTGCTGGGACCGTTATAAAGTTAGGGTAGACGAAGTCAAAGAATCTGTTCGCATTGTTGAGCAATGTCTTGAACGATTACAGAAAGACTTTAAACGTACAGCTGAATTTGATCCGAGAGCGCTGGTTCCGAAAAAAGTAAATTTGAAAGCGCAGGATTATTACGTCCGTGCTGAAAATCCGAAAGGAGAATTGGGTTTTTACTTTGTCACAAAAGATAAATCAGATATTCCATTGCGTGTAAAGTCGCGGGGACCGAGTTTTAATAACCTATCGGTGATTTCGGAACTCGGAAAAGGCGTGCTGATAGCTGATTTGATTGCGATTCTGGGGTCTATTGATATTGTTCTGGGTGAAGTAGATCGCTAATCTGCGGTAGTATGCGTGTTTTATTAACGATTTAGCACATTTAAAAGGTGTATTGTATTGAAAATGTTGCATGAAAACGCAAATAAATTTGTAAATGAGCGCAATTTTAATCATATTTGCAGTCTCATAATTTAAGTTTATAATTGGTTAATGAAAGCTCGTTACTCCCAAAGTAACGGGCTTTTCTTTTTATGGCGAGCAACCTACTAGATGTCGTTTATTTATGATGCCTGTGTGTTGGTTTGAGCTTGAAGGGTTTACTGCTTTTTCATCGGAGCAATGTTGATTATCCTGTATATTTCATCGAATTCCTGCACTAGAATTTAACGCAAATGATTACCTTTACTGGTCTTAAATATAAAAAAGTGACGGATAGTTTAGTTATCATTCCAACATATAATGAAAAGGAAAATATTGAAAAAATCATTCGCAAAGTTTTTTCCTTATCACATGCATTTGATATTTTAATTGTAGACGATGGTTCCCCGGATGGAACGGCGACCATCATCAAGAATTTACAGCTTAATGAATTTGACGGCCGTTTGTTTATTGAAGAGCGGATCGGGAAGCTGGGGTTGGGAACGGCATATATCCATGGATTTAAATGGGCGCTATCGCGCGAACATTACCACTATATTTTTGAAATGGATGCAGATTTTAGTCACAATCCGGAGGATCTGCTTCGCTTACGGCAGGCTTGTGTGGATGGTGCTGATATGAGTATAGGTTCGCGCTATATCAAGGGCGTGAATGTAGTCAATTGGCCGATGAGCCGGGTGCTGATGTCGTATTTCGCTTCGGTATATGTTCGTTTTATAACGGGGATAAATATCCAGGATGCTACCGCGGGGTTTGTGTGTTTTACTAGAGAAGTCCTCCGTACAATCCCACTCGAAAAGATTAAGTTTGTGGGTTATGCCTTTCAGATTGAAATGAAATTCACCGCCATAAAATATGGCTTTAAAGTGGTTGAAGTACCCATTATATTTACAGATCGGACCGAAGGTACATCAAAGATGAGCACCAGTATCTTTAAGGAAGCTTTTTTCGGAGTTATCCAATTAAAATTAGGTAGTATCGGGAAACGCTATAAGAGAAATTAAAAATATTGCCACCATGAATGAGAATTTAGATCCAAATGCAGAACGTCTCAGTAATACCGACCGTGATATTGAACGGGCATTGCGGCCTCAGGCTTTTGAAGATTTTACGGGACAGGCTAAAATTTTAGAAAACCTCAATATTTTTGTGAAAGCGGCCAGGCTGAGAGGCGAGGCGCTGGATCACGTTTTGCTGCATGGCCCTCCGGGCTTAGGAAAAACGACTTTGTCGCATATTATTGCGAATGAGATGGGAGTTGGTATCAAAATTACTTCAGGACCTGTATTGGACAAACCGGGTGATCTAGCGGGGTTATTGACAAATCTGGAAGAAGGAGATGTCTTGTTTATCGATGAGATCCACCGCTTAAGTCCTTTGGTGGAGGAATATCTCTATTCGGCAATGGAAGATTTCAAAATTGACATCATGCTGGAGACAGGGCCAAACGCACGGTCTGTGCAGATTTCGCTGAATCCGTTTACTTTGATTGGTGCCACCACGCGCTCGGGTCTGTTGACAGCCCCCCTGCGCGCACGCTTTGGAATTAATTCACGTCTACAATATTATGATGCAAAACTGCTGACTACTATCGTGCTGCGCTCGGCTCATATCTTAAACACACCGATATCTGAGGAAGGGGCCTACGAGATTGCGCGGAGGAGCAGGGGGACACCCCGGATAGCCAATGCTTTACTGCGCCGTACACGGGATTTTGCGCAGATAAAGGGTAACGGAAGCATCGATAAAGAAATAGCAAAGTACGCTTTACATGCGCTTAATGTGGATGAGAATGGTTTAGACGAGATGGACAATAAAATCTTAACAACCATTATTGACAAATTCAAGGGTGGACCTGTCGGACTAAAAACTGTAGCGACAGCAGTTGGGGAGGATGAAGGTACGATTGAGGAAGTCTATGAACCCTTTCTGATTCAAGAAGGATACATCATGCGGACCTCGCGGGGTCGCGAATGTACAGAAGCTGCTTATAAGCACTTGGGCCGAGTGAATCATTCGAAAGGAAACACACTGTTTTAAGAACGAATGAAAAGTATATTTTAGTTTTTTTGCTGCATAATTTTATTGGTCCGGCTCATTAAAGCCGGACTAGGTTTTGTTCGTTGAAAATAGCTTATCTGCGCCTGTAACTCCTCCTGTATCCAAGGATGCTTTTTCCGTAGGTTATTTAAAATGTCCAGGCAGTTGACCAGTACAGCGACAGGACAGGGAGGGTCGATCATCCATTGGAAGGAGTACTCGATGATTTCTTCTTCTGCCTCATTCCCAAGTGAATATTCTTTATTCTTATTCGACGTCAAAAATAGCAGAACCTTCGTGTAACTTCTAAGACAGCTCCAATTCTTTTGTTTTTTTAAATTATCCAGGAATTGTGGAAGAACCGGTTTTAGCAGTGCCGTATTTTTTAAAACGATGGTTTCAAAAACCCATGCGGCGCGAAAGGCTATCTTTTTATCTTTCTCTAAGGAGATTTTCAACAGATCGGCCAGGGTTATCCCTTGAAGAATATCCAAAGAAAAATCCGTTACCTCGAAAGATCTCAAGGTAACGGATAAAAATGCCAATTTTTCATCGTAGGTCATGCAACCGTTATTTTTGTGGTTTTTCTCGATTTATTTCGGTCATGTCAACCTCGTTCATTTTGGAATCGCCCAACAGATACTGGCTAAAGTAATCGCCCATTTTCCAAAAGAAATATTCTGTCATATCGCCAAAACCATGTCTTTGTCCGGGTAACAGCAGGAAATCAAATCTTTTGTTTGCTTTAATGAGTGCATCGACCATTCGAATGGAGTTAGCCGGGTGTACATTGTTGTCAATATCTCCGGTAGCGATAAGTAATCTACCTTTTAGGTTTTTTGCGAGCTCTGTATTTTTATTGATCTGGTACGAGAATGTGGTATCGCCCTTTGCGGATACTTTTTCTGTGACGCCATGATGACGCTCACTCCACCAGCGGTTGTAGATCTGATTTTCATGGTTTCCAGCACCAGACACCGCAACTTTAAAGAAGTCAGGATAAACAAGCATCGCGGCCGTAGACATAAATCCACCGCCGGAGTGGCCAGTTATACCCACACGGTTAATGTCAATATATTTATAGCGGTCAGCAAGCTGTTCTGCCGCTACTTTTTTATCTTCCAAACCATAGTCGCGTAGATTACCGTAACCATAGGTGTGGTACCACTGCGAACGTGAAGGATGTCCACCGCGGTTACCCACCGTGATGACGATAAAACCGAACTGCGCTAGCCTGTCGATTCGGTCCATGCTTCTTCCAAAGGATTTATTGACTGCTTCGGTCTGAGGTCCAGGGTAAACATATTCGACAATGGGGTACGTCCTGGTACTGTCAAAATCAAATGGTTTATACATCACCCCATAGAGATCCGTGGTTCCATCCCCAGCTTTCACTTTAAAAGGTTCCGGAAATTTGTAATCAGCAGCAAAAAGTAACGACAGATCGGCCTTTTCCAATGTCATTACTTTTTGTCCATTGCTATTGTATAAGACAGATTCGGGCGTTGTGTTTACCCTGGAGGAATTATTGACAAAATACTTTGAAGATTCACTCATTTCCACCTGGTGATCAAAATTCCCCGGGTTTAAAAGTTTCATGCCAGCGCCATTTGTATTTATACTGTATTGATGTAAATAATAAGGGTCTTCGTTTTTCTCACGGCCCGATGCGGTAAAGTATAGTGTTCCTGAAGCAGGGTCTAAACCGGTAATTTCCTCCGTGTGAAAGGCACCTTTTGTAATTTGATTGATCAATTTTCCATTCGTGTCGTAAAGGTAGTAGTGGCCCCAGCCATCTCTTTCTGACCAGTGGACTAATTGCTTTTTATTTTCAATCAAGAATGGTTTTTGAGCATCCAGATATACATTGGAACGCTCCTGGATAATGGTGTTTACCGTACCATTTATATTGACTTTTAGGAGGTCAATCCGTTTGAGGTCGCGGCTAGAACGTGAAATGTAAAACTCTTCATTAGTGCCTAACCAGTAGTTGATAAAGTAATCTTCCTTATACGAATTTTTATCCGGAGTTTTTGTCCAGGTTGAGAGGGTCTGATTTTTAAACGCGGAAACATTGATGCGGCGTGGAGTTTTTGCTCCTGCATCAAAGATATAAAGTTCAGTTTCCGTCGAATCGACCTCACCTGGCATTTGGTATTTATACGTTTCAAGTGTTGGGCGGGATGAGCCAACATTATTGATTACCCACAAAGGTTTTAATGAACGGTTGTCCTTTCTGCTCAAGGTAAAATAACGCCCATCTGGCGACCAGCTGATCCATACCCGCTTACGTTTAGGTTCATTTTCTTTATCTTTATCTTTTTCGTCACCGGTAGTTGTACTGTATTCATCGCCGCCCCAAGCATAATATTGTACACCGTCTTTTGTAATCTGGTGTTCTACAATGGTGCTGTCCTTTTCATTTTTTACCGCTTTAAGGTAATTGGATCTGTCCATCCAATACAAATTGTAGTCTTTTGCAAAGTAAACTGTATTGGTATCGGGGGAGAAGCTCGCCCAACCCAAAGGTGGTTTTACTTTTGTCGAGTCACTGATTTCTAACACAGACTTTGTTGCCAGATCGTATTCCAGATAAAATAGTTTCTTTTTGGTGGTATCGGACTTATTCTTGAGTTTTTGTATTTCATCTTTGGATTTGACGGTATCTTGCGTACTCTGAACCTGAAATCTTAATTTCTTTTCATCTTTGGTAAATCGAAGCCCTTGTAATTCCAAATGTTGCGCATCTACAGGGTTTTTTACGATTTTAGTAATTTGAGCGGCGATGTCGTCATTATTGAAAAGGAGTTCTTTCTTTTTCAGGGCAGGGTTAACAATGTACCAGTTTTTTCCCTGCGGGCTTGCATAATCATACCAAAATCGATCAGAAAAATTGATCCAGTTTGGTTTGATACTCGTTGAAAAAATCATTTTCTTTAATTTTTCAGGGGAAAATTTTGCCGCCAACTGATAGTTGGCTTTTATAGGTGCCTCTTTCGCCTGTTGAGCAGTGCCAATATAGGGTAATAAGCTGGCTGCTAAGATAAAGTAGAACTTATGCATTAAATAATGATATAGATAATCGTGTAATAATGGTTTTGGATGTAAAAATATCTATAATGGGGTTCTTTTGCGAATGATTCGTGTAATAATCCTATGATGGATAGAAGTTTTCACTGAAATTAACCAAAAAAAGCTCCTTTGTTGCCCGTGTCACTCCGGTATACAGCCATCTTAAAAATTCAAGATCCAACATCTCATCGTTTATATACCCCTGGTCGACAAAGACAATTGGCCACTGGCCCCCTTGCGCTTTATGGCAGGTAATTGCAAAAGCAAATTTAATCTGAAGCGCATTATAATAGGGATCCTTTTTGATCGCTTCTAGGCGGTCTTTTTTATCCATAATGTCGGCATAATCCAAAGCAATCTCTTCGTAGAGTGTCTTCTGGGTCTCATAAGGCAGATTGGGACTGTCCGTATAGAGGCTGTCTAGGATCACGCGGCAGGTGATCGGTTCTATTTCGTCAATATCAACAAATTCAAGTGTGACATCTGCAAATCGAAAACCATGCTGATCGTGGATGTTACTTACTTTTCGTACTTTGGCCATATCGCCATTGGCAATAAACCCATCGCCCATGTTGTTTTCCTGCAGCCAGAAGTAGTTGTTCTTCACCACCATAATATAATCTCCGCCGGTCAGTTCTTCGTCCCGAAACAAAATCCTGTTCCTTATGTTTTGGTTGTACAAATTTGCTGAGCGATTTGAACGGCAGATAATCATTGTATTTTCGAGTCCATATTTGTCATAGGCATAATTTATACCCTCTATTAACCGTTCACCTGTCATTCTGTAAAGGTCTTTAAATCCTTTAGTTATGAATTTTGGAAAAGGAAAGTCATCTTGATCTTCTTCTGCAGAGGTTATCTCTTCGCGTATTTTTGTCGCATTATACAGTATACCGGAATCTCTGGACTGCCGGACAACGGAGGTCAGCTCAAACGGATAAACGCAGAGATGAAATTCACTTTCAAGATAACTTGGGTTTAATGCGGGGCTGTCCAGGAGTCCTACAGGTGGTAACTGGGCGGTATCTCCGACAAACAGTAGGGTACAGTTCTTCCCGGATTGCACATAGCGGATCAGGTCATCCAAAAGACTTCCCGAAAAGGCATTGACAGGAGCATTGGATATCATTGACGCTTCATCGATAATAAATAGCGTATCTTCATGAAGATTCTCTGCTAAAGTGAAATCCAGCTGAAATGAGACAGCAGATTTTTTTCGATAGATTTTCTTGTGGATTGTCAGTGCTTTGCGACCAGAATAATAGGTAATCACTTTTGCAGCCCTACCCGTTGGAGCTAGCAGAACAGCTTTTTTGCGTAATGCTGGCAGTACTTTGACCAGCGCCGAAATTAACGTTGTCTTTCCCGTACCGGCGTATCCTCGAAGGACAAAGCAGGATTGCTTGTCAAAAGCGAGTAGAAATTCTTCCAGTAATTCGAAGGCCTCCAACTGCTGATCGGTGGCCTGCCATGGAAATTGCTGTATTAACAGATTTTTGATGAACACCTTCAAAGTTATTTAAAAGGTTTGTCTTATCCTCTAGAAAAAGCTATTTTTGCTTTAAGAAATTTTAATTTTTACAATTCAGCGAATGAATTATATTTCAAAGCAATTCAATATTCATTATTTACCAGAGTACAATCTTTTGGTCAAGGCTGGCTTTCAGAAAGATGTCTTGGCAGTGGTTGATAAAAAGGCGGTTGCGCCGATTTTGATCGAGTATCCTTCAGAGGAGCCGATTTTAGATGCCACGCGAATTATGAGTCTTCCGTTTCGATTTGTCCGTGTGGTGATACCGCATCAAACTTTTACATTTATTCCGAAAGAGTTTTTTCTGAGTGAAAAGATGGGCGATTACCTGAAGTTTTTAGGCACATCTGATCTTGAAAATACATTTAGCTATTCTTTAGATAACCTTAATTTAATTGCTGTATATCAGTTTGATGGATTGTTATTAAATAGATGGAGGAGGTTGTTTCCTGATGCTGTGATACTTCCCGAATTCGCTGTTGTGCTTGACCGCGCACAGGAGCGCGTTTCGATTCGAGGTAGTGTCTTAGGGCTTCATTTTGTGGCTGAAAATACGGTTGATTTTTACCTATTTAAAAACGGTGTTTTCCAGCTCTATAATAGTTTTGAAATTCATACCCTGGATGATATCAGCTATTATGTGCTTAATATTTTAACGCAATTCAACCTTGGCGATTCCATTAACAAAGTGCTTCTTTCAGGAGAAATCCCAAATGAATCTTATTATAAGCGTATCTCGACTTATACTGCTGATATTGAAATATTGGATTTAAAAACAAAAGTTGTATTGGCAGATAGGGAAGTCGAATCAAATTTGGCGCCATATAATGTATTATTTGATTCTATACTATGCGAATAATCGGAGGTCGTTTAGGTGGCTTAAGGCTCAATCCACCATCAAATTTACCTGTGCGACCAACCACGGATATCGCCAAAGAAGCGCTGTTTAATATTTTACAGAACAGGCTGGACTTTGATGGTTTAGCATGTCTGGATCTTTTTGCAGGAACAGGGAATATTAGTTTTGAGCTCGCATCGCGGGATGTGGAGCATGTAGATGCGATAGACCTTCATTTCAAATGCGTGCAATACATCAATGATACAGCGGAGAAGATGAAATTGGAGCAGATTAAAGCTAGGAAAGCCGATGTGTTTAAATTCATTGCTAGCTGTAAGCATACTTATGATTTTATTTTTGCCGATCCACCTTATGATATTCCTAAATTGCCACAATTGCCAAAACTAATTTTTGACCAACAATTACTGCGTGAAGGTGGGCTCCTTGTTGTTGAGCATCCGTCAACAAGGCAGATGGAAGATCATCCAAATTTTATAGAAACTAGAAAATACGGGTATTCATCATTTTCTTTTTACGCTAAGACTAACTAATATGAAAATTGCTGTTTTTCCGGGATCATTTGACCCTTTTACTTTAGCTCATCAAGATCTTGTTGAAAGAGCAATGCCGCTATTTGATAAAATTATTATTGCGGTAGGTTATAACGCCAATAAAAAAGGAATGTTAGATCACGACGAACGGGTAGATTCAATTAGTCGTGTTTTTAACAACGTAAGTGGGGTTGAAGTGCATAAATATAAAGGCTTAACCGTGGAGTTCTGTAGGCAGGTTGAAGCCCGTTTTATATTACGTGGGCTCCGGAATACCAGTGATTTCGAATTTGAAAATGCCATTGCTCAGAATAATCTGCTGCTCAATAATGAGGTGGAAAGTTATTTCTTGATGAGTAGATCCGGAACAGCTCATATTTCTTCGTCCATTGTTAGGGATGTCTGGTTTAATGGAGGCGATATCAGTGCAATGGTGCCCGTTGCCGTCCTGTCGCTGTTGAATGCAAAAGATAAATAAGCAAAATCAATAAAGCCCGATTGAATCAAAAAGTGCAGCAAAATATTATTTTGCTTCACTTTTTTTATTCTTGTTAGACAGGGTTTTATGTGTTTTATGTGAATAATATGTTGTACTATTTAAATCAGTCTGATTGTCCGCTATGCTTTTGGGCCAAATATTATTTGGTAATGCGATTGTTTAATGTTTAATGTATTTGTTTTCAAGTTATTAACCTGATTTACCTGTATTTTAGTTTACTAAGAGCTTGCTTTGTCCAATAGGTAACACTCTTCAGGTGTAAGTTTGATTTCGACAGCTATGCTGAGTTCTTCGAGCTGCTTGATACTGGTTGCACTTACAATAGGCGCTGTGACCGAAGGTCTATGTAAAATCCAGGCTAATGCAATGGCTGACATGCTTGCTTGTTGGCTATGGGCTATTTCAGCCAGGGCATCTAGAATACGTAGACCGCGGGCATTAAACCTGTTTTTTAATGCATCGTAGCGCTTTACCTCTTTTATATCATCCAAAGAGCGGTATTTACCCGAGAGGAAGCCACTGGCGAGTGAATAGTAGCTGATTACACCCAAGTGATTGTCAATGGCCAATTGTTCGTACTGTTCTTCATACTTCACTCGGTCGTAAAGGTTGTATTCCGGTTGGATAGCAATATAAGCGGGCAAATTGTGCTCTTCAGCAATCCGGAGGGATTCCGAAATACGTTCCGGACTGAGATTAGATGCACCGATCCATTTTATTTTTCCAGTCTGGATCAGGTGATGGTAAGCCTCCAGTGTTTCATCGATTTGTGTTGTCAGATCATCGTGATGCGATTGATAAAGATCAATTGTATCTACATTCAGGCGCAAGAGCGAATCTTCCACAGATTTAATGATATATTCTTTTTTCAGATTAGGTTTGCTATTATCTATTCGGCGTCCACCGACTTTTGTAGCAATCTGAATTTTATCACGCGTATCTCTTTTTTTGATCCATTTGCCAATGATTGTTTCTGATTCAGATCCGCTGTGCCCCGGCACCCAATGCGAGTAATTATTAGATGTATCGATCAGGCTGAATCCCATATCGACAAAGGCATCCAAAAGAGCGAAGGATTGCTTCTCATCTATGGTCCACCCAAATACATTTCCACCAAAGACAAGTGGTTTGAATTCAATTTCACTATTTCCGAGTTTTACTTTTTCCATGATCATTTGATTGTTTCCTAATTAAAATTAGGTAAAAAAGGCCGTTTTAAATCTATTGATAGGGCAGTTAAAAGTTTTTTTTAAATTTTCTTATTCATTATCAGTGGGTTTTAAAAATGATTGGTAGGGTAATTTGGAATAATAAAAACTTTGCTTACTTTTGCATCATCCCAAACGGATATGCCCGGATGGCGGAATTGGTAGACGCGCTGGTCTCAAACACCAGTGGGAAACCGTGCCGGTTCGACTCCGGCTCCGGGTACAAAAATCCTCTTTACATTCAGTAAAGAGGATTTTATGTTTTAATTGACTTCGCCGCCATTAAAGTATGTAAAATCGGTTTTCGTAAGTCCGAGACAAACGGCATTTACTTTAATATTTGTATCACGGAGTTCATATGCTAGCTGGATTGTGTACCTTTTTAGAGCCGCTTTTGATATTTCGTAAACTCCGTATTTAGCATAGTTGTAGGCGGGCCAATCAGGATTACTTAGTAATGAAAGAGAGCCAACGCCCCAGCAGATCATTCAAGACCAATATGACTCCGTTGGGTTTCAGAAAGTCATTCAAAAGGATTAATTCTATTTAATTTGATTTTTTCCAGAAAACAAAATTGGAGTAAAGCGTAGTGGCTACTAAAATAAATAGTGCGATGACATAAATGGTTTTAGATAGCATATCGTTTTTCGAACCAACAAAGCAAAGGATGAGTAGGCTGCTTATATAAATTATACCTGCATTAACCCAAATTCTTGATACCTTTGGAGAATACATTTTTTTTGGTGAATCATAATCCGAATTCAATTCTGAGATTCTATTTTTATCCCAATAAAGGAGAATTAAACCCGCAAGCATCATCAAACTAGTGATTATCCAAGTACCCTTAAAGTGCATTGAAATTGTAATCATCCAGATATTGGCTGTTATGGCCAAAAAGAGAAATGTTCCAATTAATGCGAAGCGCTGCGTCATAAGAAGGATTGCAGTAATTATCTGCATGACACCTAGAAAGTTATAATAGATACCGGAAAGATAAAGTACTTCAAAAAACTGCCCTATGGTACTGGTTGTAGGTAATTGAGTAAATCTTTCACCAACTACTTTTGTAAATCCGGAAGGGACGAATGCCAATGCAACAAGGTATCTGATATGAATAATCGTCCATTGGATAAATTTATTTTGTTGTAATTTATAAAACATATTATTTAACAGGTATTAGGTTAGGCCATTAATTTGTCCTTTCCTTGTGCTTACGCCTATATTTGATGATTGCAGCGTGACTTTTTATTTAGCGCAAATTTATCCTAATTCAGCAAATATTGCCAATGGTTATAATTAACCAAAAAATATCCCACTAGTGAACCCTTTCCTTTGGTTAAAACATAAACTAGAAAACATTATGTCCATATGTAATCTTCCCTTAGCTAGCTACACCCAAAACTAAAGAATTCCAATCAGAATTGCTATTGCTATCCTGTTGGAATGTGGGGAACTCGGAGAGTTTTCCATATTTCAACAGGAACTCTGTCGGCGTTAACTGCCCCAAGGAAGAATGGGGTCTTTCATTGTTGTACATCCATGCCCAGGCATCTGCGTATTTTCTTATATCAGGCAAACTGTCAAACATATAGCTATCAAGTACATCCTGTCTGAAAGTTCTGTTAAACCGTTCTATCAAGCTGTTTTGCGTAGGCTTGCCCGGTTGGATATATTCCCACTGTATGTTGTGCTTTTCACACCAGCTCCGAACGGACTCAGCAATAAACTCTGGTCCATTGTCCGAACGGATCTTTTCGGGTTTGCCACGCCACTCCAGCAGTTTTTCCAGTTCACGGATTACCCGTTGTGCAGGTAGGCTAGTATCCACTGTAATGGAAAGAGCCTCCCTGCTGAAATCGTCTATAACGTTTAATGTACGTATCGTTTTTCCACTGGCCAGTGTGTCGTGCATGAAATCAAGACTCCAAGTGATATTCGGTCCAATAGGGCAGATTAAAGGTGCTTTTATACGTGCCGGAAGACGCTTCTTTCGTTTGTTTCTCAGATTAAGCCTCATAGCTGTGTAAATACGATAGACACGCTTATGGTTCCACATATATTTCAAATTTCTAAGCCGGTGATACATCATCCAGAAACCCCATGTACGGTGAAGTTCTGCCAATTTGGAAAGCTGCTCGATGACTTCCGTATCATCTTTACGCTTTGCACGGTAATAAAAAACAGAAGTACTTAAGCAGAATATTGCACAGGCCTGCCGTAGGCTCATCCCGAAATCTTCACGGGCATAACCTACAAGCTCACACTTCTCGGCAGGCCCTAGAGCTTTTTTTCGATAACGTCTTTTAAAACTGTGATCTGTAAAGTCTGCTCGGCAACAATCTTTTTGTACTGCGCCAACTCTTTTTCCATTTCCCGAAGCTGCTTGAGCTGTGAAACCTCCATCCCCGAATACTTGCTTTTCCAAGAATAGAAGGTTCCTTGGCTAATTCCGTGCTCACGGCAAATATCCGAAACCGATTGACCCGATTCCTGCTCTGACAAAATCTTGATGATCTGTGGCTCGCTAAACTTACTTTTTTTCATTGTCCCTAAATTATAAAACTACATTAATAATCGTAGCTATTTTAGGGGAAGATTACATCACGACCGCTCTCCAATTCAAATTGTCCGGACTGAAGGCTCCGTACAGTCTTTCTTGTCTTCCCATTTTTACGGTTAACCTCTCCTGAAGCTTTACTTTCCTGTAGATGATGATCCAGCTCACCTTCAAGCATACTTTCCAAAAGATGTTTCAACATCGGAGCGAAAACTCCGTCCGTACCGCCCATTTTCTTGCCTGCATAAAGGCCTCTCATTGCTTCCTCTTTGAAGCGTTTAAAATCAAATTCCTCTTTTTCCATTTGCTGTGTCTAATATAAAAATTCTTTATTTGACACAGTTTACTTTACACCCTCTACTACAAAAGGCAAAGAGCATATTTATTTTATGCAGAAATCTACTCTTTGCTTAAATAGAATAATGATACAGTTTCCCGTAACCAATCCTACATCCAAACCAATACCTTAGCCTTAATAGTTAGTAATAATCTTGAAAGTTAATAGCTGTAAATATATTAATTCGGCATTCCAAGACCAATTCTAATATTCCAATAGCAGCTAATGTTGTCATCGGTACCAATGTCTTTAGCGATAAAAGAGCGAGCTATCTCGATTTCTCTGGCGGTCGCTCTACAAGCTATGAGAAACTTCATCCATCCTGTTGCATTTAAAAAATGAGAAACCCTAAATATCTTTATTGCACACAATATTACTAATATTATGAAATGAAACCACTAGAAATCTTGTGCCGAAATAGGGTAATGTACGCTCAAATTACCGAGCATGATAAAAGCATGTGCATGAAAGATTATCATCTTTACAACAAAAATGGTCTTGCTTTTTATGTTTTCAGGAAATCTCAGGGAGTGTGGCAATTGGCATTCGGTGTACTCGCCGATGACATCAATGAAGCGTGCATTGACGCGCTTATACTTCGCTTTGATACGGACGTGCCTGAGTTGTTTTATCATCAAGGAAAACGTCGGGTAGTGGAAGTCCGGACCAAGAAGTACAGCCTTTGGCATATTTATCTCAATAATGCTTATGTAGGAAGTATTCAGTATGACACCTTCACTAAGCAGTTCAATTACCACATTGATGACAATTGCTTATTGACCGATGATCACGTGCAGAAGTATATAGCCATGATACAACATTGGGAATTATAGTGGATAAAGGACGATATTCGATAAAAAACGATATAAAAGGAATAAAAAAACCTTGAGTCTGGGAGGATCTCAAGGCTTCCTAATTACTACCTATTTTTGAAAAGTACTATTAATACAATATCGAATCCTGTTTGGTTTTAAAAAAAGTATTTCTAGCTATTGAGCACGGAGCACTAGCTGTCAAAAAGTTTTCTGTTACCGGATTTTTGACTATTGATGATCTAAGCACCAAAAATATTTTACGTTATGTATGCCTGCCTTGAATTTGACCTTTTCAGTATTCTTAAATACTGCGGATAGTATTGCTATAACTATGTTTCTATTGTTTGTAGCAACCGTCATCCGTAATTATCAGATGTTCGGGGAAAACATTTTGCACTTTCTTTTTCAGCTTTTCAAATACCTAAAAATCAGCATCGCTTACAGGGGTAAATGATTTTTTCCGATTGGACAGACCCATATCCTGATCGCGAAATAGGGTGAAATAACACTGACAAATAAAGGATATAAAATGTTTTCATTCTGCTCGAGGCGGAAGGAAAAGTGATATGAAGGGCTTCCCCCAAGAAAGAGTAGTCCCAGATTTCAGCAGACAGGTCGGTAAGGGACGCTTTTAATTGTTTCCATTGCCCTCGGTCTGACCAAGCTGATTCAATACATCGTTTGCGGTTATTGTAAGCTTCTGAAGCGTAATAAGCAATGACAACGTCAAGGGTAAGATCTTCCAGATAATACTCTTTTAACTGCTTTGTTATTTGTTCTTTTCGCATCTGAATTTATTTACAATTAGGATCCCAGTTCTTCACTATAGCCTCAGGAATAGTTCCTACCATATTGGCTACTCTCGCAAGATTTGCGCCAAGCTGTGCATTGATATAAACCTGCATTTCAGTCTTTATAAATGCCTGAATTTTGGCAGGCTACCTTAACCTTCTCTCAGTGATCATTACCTTTATAAATCCACATATGCTCTGTTTGACCTACTCTTTCAAAGCCGTTCTTTTTATAAAAGCCGATAGCATTTCCATCAGCAGTAAGCATCTCCATGTGAAAACCCTTATAAATCTCTTGCATTTTATTAATAATCAAACGCCCAATCCCTAAACTTCTTTATGTCCTGTGGGAAAGTGAGCGATTCGAATTGATCTTCATTTTTCATTTGAAAAATTTGAGATGTACAATAATTAAATTAATGAAATAAAGTCTGTGTTAATAGAAAATTCATCGTTTTGATGAACTTTCTATTAATAATTGTTATTTTGATTCGACAATATCCTGCAATGCTCTGAACAAATTTAACGGATATTCCGCTAATCTGTTGCAGAGATAAAGGTACCATTCCTGGCCGTAAACGAAATAGAGTTTTGTTGGATAGCCTTCATCTTTCAATTGGGCCAACTGATCGGTTTGGATTCCGAAAAGACTTTCAAACTCGTAGAGTTCTTTATTTGGTTTCAGCGTATCTATAAGTTTTTTTACTTCCTGTTGTATTTCATGATGATGGGTTGCGATGGAACAGGGGTGGCCTTTTGAAAGTAGCTGTTCGACAAAATAAAGATAGCGGTCATTGAGTTCCTGTCCACGCGGTAGGGACAGTCCTTTAGCAGTTTCAAATGCTCCTTTTACGATACGGATACGTCCTCTTTCATTACACATTGCTTCAAAATCATCAGTTGTCCGATGGAGGTAGGCTTGTAAGGTAATGGACAGGTTTGCATACTTATTTGAACCATTTTGATAGAGTTTCAAAATGCGGTCAGTTCTTTCTGTTCCTTCAGCACTAATAATAACTTCCCTGTCCTTTGCTGTTTCACATATTTTAGATAAGTGCTCATAACAAAGACTTTCAGAGACTTCTAGTCCAATGTGCGAAAGGTCCAGTGAAATCGTGGAATTGAGATTTTTTTGCTTGATTGCTTTGCAGATATCCAAAAATTCATCCGTCGCTTTTGCCGCTTGCATACTAGATCGAGTGCTTTCACCCATATACTCGATCGAACACTTAAAACCGGTATCATTTGAATCTTGTACTTTTATTAAAGTTTCCGAAAGATTTTCACCGCCAATGTATCGGTCAGCGGCTTTCTTCATTAGCTTGTAGAGTGCTTCGTTATTTAAAACATAAGCTTTTGCATCTTCATTTAATGCAGCTTTCCTTAATGCTTCAGCACCGATTGATAGTAATTGTTCCATCTAATAATATTAAAATTAATGTATAAGCTTCAAAGCTTTTAACTTATCCAATATGATCTTTACAACCGCTGATGTTCGATCCCTATCCTGATAGGTTATCCATTCCAAAGATACTATTTCATTTGATGGTTCAGGATTTGCGGAATAATCAGCAAAATAACATGTCATCCTTACTGATATACCATCGGTTTTACCATCGGCAGGGGCCTCGAAAGTTTCAAAATATTGCACTGAATCTTCTTTGATTTGGACATTAAGTTCCTCATAAATTTCTCTTTTTAAGCATTCTAAATCTGTTTCACCAATTTCTCTCTTGCCTCCAGGTAAATATAGCTTTGATTTTGAATGGGAAAGAGCTGTTAATACTTTCTTGTCAACTATGCAGATTAAAGCAACTTTTTCAATAATGTTATCTTTCATCTTATAAAGTTAATAAATTTAAAATGGGCTGTCCGCTAGCCTTTGTGGCGGTTAGCGAGAGATTTTGAATAACACGCAATTGTTCCCTTACGCAAGTACTTGTAAAAATACCTTCAATTATAACCTCTTGATTTAAAACTCCTGAATAAATCAGCTACGGTTTCCCGTAACCAGTCCTACTTTCAAACGCATACCTTAGCTTATCAAATTGTAATAATCTTGAAAGTTAATATCTGTAAACATATTAATTCAGCATAAATAATGTATATTAGGCTTGGGTATTAACCTTGCCCGATTGAAAAGTAGCATGCCATGATAGTAACCACGACCAATTCCATCGAAGGGAGGGAGATTTCACGATATAATGATCCAATAGCAGCCAATGTTGTTATCGGCACCAATATCTTTAGCGATATAGGCGCGAGCTATATAGATTTCTTTGGTGGTCGCTCTACCAGCTATGAGAAGAAGATGCAGGAAATGTACAAGCGTGTTACCGAAACGCTCAAGCAACGTGCCCAGGCAATTCGTGCTGATGCTATTATTGGGCTTAGTGTAGATATCGACGAAATCTCAGGAAAGGGGAGTGAAATGTTTATGATAACTGCTTTGAGTAAATTTTAAATATAGAGCTTATGATAGTAAAAATCCTTCCCGCCTTTAATGGCGATTTTATATTGATCAAAAACAGGATAGGGGATAAGATGCATAACATCATTGTTGATAGTGGCACGCCCAAAACTTATGCAACAAGTTTTTCAGAGGAAATTAAACTGCTTCAACAATCCGGGGAAGATATAGATCTTTTAGTAACAACGCATATCGATGATGATCATATTGGTGGTATAGTAAATTATTTTTCGGACGAAAGCTCAGATAAAAAGCTATTGAAGGGAGCGTGGTTTAATTCTGGCAAAATGCTTACTGATCATTTCGGATGCGAGATAGATCCGAAGAGGAGGGTAAAAATTATTCCTAAAGGAGCAATATCAATGAGCGTTCCACAAGGCCAAAGTTTGGAAGCTGCACTTGAAAAATTAGCGATTTGGAAACATCCTTTGCTTATTTCTGGTCATCAAGAGACAATTGGGGGAGTCACTTTACAAGTTCTTTCCCCAAATCTCGGAGCCCTAGAAATGTTGAACAAGAAATGGGAAACTGAAAAGTCAGATACTATTTTAATGTCGTCGAATAAACATGATGATTTTCATATCGATATCAAGAATTTGGTTACAAGAGACTTTAAGCAGGATGCTGCAATACCAAATGGAAGTTCAATCGCCTTCCTAGCAACTTCAGGAAACAAAAAGGGACTTTTTTTGGCTGACTCCCATCCAAGTACAGTCATTGCTTCCTTAGAGGACCTAAAATATTCTAGAGATAAAAAACTCAAATTAGATATGGTTAAGGTCTCGCATCATGCCAGCAAAGGCAACACCTCCACAGAATTATTAGAGATAATAGATTGTAAACGATTTGTCGTTAGCACCGATGGTTCTAAGCATGGACTTCCCGATAAAGAAGCGATCGCAAGAATAATCCATCAGTTTCCCAATTGTACCATTTATTTTAATTATAAAAATGAAATTACTCAATCCATATTTACCGAACAGGATAAGTTAGATTATCCAAATTTCGAGGTTTGCTATTTGAGTGATACCAATTACATTATGCCATTTTAATATGCCAGTTAACGAAGAATCGCTAAAGATGCTGACGGTGAAGGTAAATGAAGGTAGCGGTTGTATTTTCAGGCCTTCTACTAAAGAATTCTACTATGTACTAACGGTGCGACATAATGTAGCGCAGAAGGGTACAGAAGACAAAATGGATATTATAAATGTCTCTCAACAGGCGCCCATGTCATTCGACATTAATGTAGATCCAGAAAATGTCTTTCTTCATCCTGATCTTGATGTAGACCTTGCGTTGATTAAAATCAATGGTATTCCACCTGAGGTCAGCGTCAATTATAGCATTGCGCAACGTAAGGATCAATTGAGAGTATACGGTTTTCCAGATATTATGGAGAATAGGAAAAATCCTATTGGCAGCTTCTTACTGACAGCCGATATTAGCAGTAACGAAATGTTTGAAGCCACGGGAGTTCCGTCATTTTCAACAAATGAATTTTCTGCCGCTGAAAATATTATTGGACTCTCCGGCAGTGGAATATTTGATGAGGAATCTGAAATTCCACTGCTGAAAGGGATCATGCCTGAGCTTACGGGTGCGGGCGGTGTATACAATAAACTAAATATTTATCACATTCACATGTTTAATGCGTTGATAGAACATCACAATTTGTTGAAATTGATACCATACCAACTATTGTCTTTCGACACCTATCACCAGAAGAGTTTCGAAGCATTTCCCGATGTTATACAAACCTTATTAATTGAAAAGGCAAATGAGCTGGGGAAGATTTTTCATCCACTTGTTATCTCGGAAAATATCAAGGGCAAGCTATTTATTCCTTACAGCACCTCTTATGCCAACCATCTGATGCAAGAAAAGCTATGGCAAGGTTGGCTAAAAATTCTTTGTTTCATATGGCTATGCGACGAAAATCTGTTAGAGGTCAATGAGGTAATCAAGTTACTAAGTGAGGATAAGGAAATACATATCCGGTATTTTCATACCCACGAAAAACAGATGGCCAGCATCGTTGAAAAGATATTACGTGACACCTATGATCAGATCGAGCCCAATGATAACATTATCGTATCATCTGATATACATCCTTTGGGAAGAAAACACTTTTCTGATACCGATTTAGTTGGTATTGTTAGTGACGTGTGTAATGCTAATCCTGTGTTAAGAAGGAAGACTGAAATAGATATTACCAATCCCAGTT
The DNA here is from genome assembly GCF_002325125.1 of Sphingobacterium sp. UBA1498. NCBI lineage: Bacteria > Pseudomonadati > Bacteroidota > Sphingobacteriia > Sphingobacteriales > Sphingobacteriaceae > Sphingobacterium > Sphingobacterium sp. UBA1498. Next base: position 281,150 of record NZ_DCRG01000021.1, on the reverse strand, counting down.
CTGTTAAATCAATGTCTATCATTCATCTAAGCTGTATGGAGGATGCTTTAGCTGAGGTTAGATACGAGGCCAGTAATGCTCAGTTTGAGCAGGCAGCTAGGAAAGCAATCCTAAATTATTTAAAAACTAAAACTTAGAACATGGCCAATTATCAACAGTTAAGCCTTCCACATGAGCTTTCCCAAAATTTGAGCAATGAGCATGCGAAAGATAAAATTAATTTATGGGAAGTGAAACTGGGAAACGAAACCCAGTATCGTTGTCATGCATTTATAATAGCACTGGACGACGCCAATATGCTCGATTCGGAGTGGGAACTTTATAAAAGCGAAATAGCCCTTTATTTTCAGTCGGGGCTAAAGATAGATATTGAGATTTGGAACATCTACATTTTCTTTGTTGTCAATGAAGAAGTATCGCGTGAAATAAAATATAGGATTGAACAGGATAAGTACTCTTGTAGAAAAATTGTAGTCAGTAAAATTGAGCTTGATCGTTACTGTCTTTATGATTCGGAAAAATTGAGTGTAGAGAAAATGCTCAATAAATATCTTTTTGACGTAGATATCAATAAACCTAAGCCGAACATTGCTAGTGAGCTTTCGGTCAAAGCTCTTGTTGAGAAAGAAAATCCTGTGGTGATTCAAGTTTTAGAAACCTATAATCCCGCCATCAACAAACAAAAGAGATTTTATGAAAAATATTTAATTGAAAAAGGCCTACAATAATGAAATTAAAAGGAATTGAAATTGAAGCATTTCGTGGCTACCGTGATAAGGTGTATTTTGATTTTTTGACTAATAGTGGTGCACTTGCGGATATTGTGATAATTTATGCACCGAATGGTTTTGGAAAGACCTCTTTTTTCGATGCCGTAGAGTGGGGATTGAGTGATAAGATTAATAGGTTTGAATCCAAGATCCTAGCAAATGCAGCTTCTTTGGGTAAAGTTGTACTAAATAATCGGGATACGGAAAAAGTTGGAGAAATCACTTACACTGACTCCGAGGATAAGATATTGACCCGTCGGGTAAAAAAAACTTCTAAATGGGACTTGCACCCCGGCCTAATAGTATCAACAAGTAGTTCGAGCTTAAAGAATTATTTTCCGGTCACTTCTAGGCAGTCCAACAAATCTATAGTTCAAATCCTACAACAAAATGCAGTAGATGAATTCGTATTTTCTACTACTCCGGAGGATCGCTACAAATCGCTGACGGGTTTTTGGGATGGACATGAAGATACTAAATATTTTCAGGGTATTGCCGAAATGTTGGAATGCCATAATGAAGAATTATCTGCACAGGAAGCTAAGATTAGAGAGAAAGAAAATGAAATCACAACGCTCTCAGCTTCTACTGGGCAAACTGACCTTTTTAATTCTATTATCGTAAAGATTAATCTTTCAAGTCTCTTTACTAGTGAACTGGGGGAAATCGATCTTGATCAGATTGATACTGTCGAAAAGTTTGAGCAACTGAAACAGCAATATGTGCAGCTGTCAGGCAGATACACCGCTGATCAAAGTATTAACCAGAATCTTATTAGCGAGATATTGGGCTTAATGGAAGGGCATCAGAGAAATGGGCAAGACCTCCGTAAGGTTCAGACTTTAAAAATCCAGATAGATACCTATAATAGTACACTTAAGAATTTTGACGATCTAAGGAAATCGGACGAAAAAATTGAGGGAGATATAGCAAAAAGGAATATTCTTCAAATAAACATTGAGGAAGTAAGAACCCTTAGTACCAATCAGAAGGTCTACGAGGAAATCAAGTCTACACTGTCTGCATTGCAGAAAGAGCGAGAAGAAATCTTGCAGGACGGTCTATCCCGCGCTTCTTTACTTAAAGATCTCAGGGATCAGCTAATCATCCAAACAAATAAAACAGAGCGACTTAAAAAAGAAATAGAAAGTCAGAATGCTAGCTTTCAATTTTTGCAGAATAATAGGGATGCATTTCTTCGTAATGTTGTTTTAGAGGCAAATGGTGTTACCAGAAGCAATGCGTGTCAACAGTATCTTAAAAAAGTTGAGCTTAAGCAGTCAGATTTAACTGCGAGAGAACTGGAAATTAGGTCGAAGATTGATTTTGACCAACAACAATTAATTACAGGACTTAATGAGCCATCGTTAATTACGCAAAGAGATCTTCTAGCTGAACAAGCTCTTTTAGCAGATACTAAGGAGAAAGAGATCAACTCTCTGGAACGGCAATATTTTAAAAGTGGTGCACTAAATGACAACCTACAAAAGATTATCGCATTCGGTCAAAGCTATGTAGAAGAAACAACTACTAATTCTTGTCCGATGTGTGCTAGTCAGTTTGATACATTTGCAGATCTGCTTAGTGCAATCAACTACCAGAAAAACGATGTATTGGACTTGGATAAACAGATGGAAACCATAGACAACCTCAAAAAAGAAGTTGAGCAGATCAAACTAGGCGCTGAGCAGACTACCAAGGATATAATACAGGAATTGAATAGGATGAAGGATAAGGTTGAACTAGAAAATTCTGGGCTGCGCAAGTTGGAACAAAAGATTTTGCATTGGATCAGATTCTATCAAAATAGAACTGACCTTTCAAAGCAGTGGATTGATACTTTCCAAACCAACGTTGGGATATCGCAAGAAGAGGATATTGAATTACGTTTAATATCCTTACGTGATCGATTAAAAGAACTTGATTTCGATATTGTTGGAGAGGAGAAGTTGGTTGATGGAACCAAAAATGCAATAAACAATTTGTTGGACGCTACACAGAGGAGTAGTGATAGAGTTGCCGAGATTGATAATTTACTGAATTTAGAACGGATAAAGCCAATCTATCAAGAAATTAACGCAATTCTTGAAAAGATTTCGAAAGGAAAAGAAGTGAGTCCAGAGGATGCAGCCGAATTGAACGCATCACTGACGCGCCAGCTCGATGTGCTGAATGAAGATATTGAGAAAACAACACTGGCAAGACAGACTTTGGCAGCATCACTGGGGGAAATTAGGGAGAGTGAAGTGATGGCACTGAAAACAAAACTTGAAGAAGAATTAATCCAAGTAAGTGGCTCTGTTAGCGCGTTTGACTCCAGATTAGATGCCTTTTTAAAAGCCCAGGAAGTTGTTGACGTTACTGATAGATGGCAAGTACTAAATAGTCTAAAGTTAGCCTGTGAAAATCGAACCGTAGAATATCAAAATGTAACTGCATTAATAAATGAGCTAATAGGACACTTTGAACTCATTGAAAAGAATGTGAGCCTTCAAATTGCTAGAGCTGCGCTTAAAACGATGAATGATCGGTTCGATAAACTAAAAGAAATTACGGCTGAACTTTCAGACCTGAAAGATAAAGTTAAGCTCTATATTGATACCAAAGTTAATGCGGTTTTTAATCAAGATATTATCAATGATATTTATCAAAAAATAGACCCTCATCCCGAACTTAAAGAAATCAAGCTTGATTTAGATTTCTCACAACTCAAGCCAAAGCTCACAATTAAAGCAAAAAAGTTTACCAATAATGTTGAAATAGATCCTATTTTATATTTAAGTTCAGCACAGATCAATATCCTATCGCTCAGTATCTTTTTGGCGAAGGCTTTGCAAAAAGGTAACTCTGTTGTTGATACAATTTTTATGGATGATCCTGTGCAATATTTGGACTCGATCAATATCTTATCATTCATAGACCTTTTGAGAGTGATGATTTCCAAGGATGGTATCAACAGACAAGTAGTAATTTCTACTCATGACGACAACTTTTTCCGTTTATTGAAGAAAAAATTCGATCCAGGGTTTTATACATCGAAATTTATTGAATTTGAGACCTATGGTAAACCAAGAAATGCATAATTAAGCGAGAGTTAGCCAGTGTCGAAAAGATCTGATCGGTACCTATCTTTCAAAAAATGAAGGCACCGCACCTGCCTTTGGATATACTGGAGCATAGTGACCCGTCAAAATTGAATTAGTTTTGATAAAGTACCCATAAAGCTTTTTATCGCATCATCATTATCAATATGAACAATTGGTGACATTCCATTTTCGTTTGTTGTAATTAATAAGTATAACTTTAAAAGTCTTTTGAAGTAATCATTTGCGGTAATACCGTAATATGACTCGAAAATGAGCATATTTTTAGAAAAAATTGGATCACTGTAGTCGGTAAATCAGAATACACAATTTTTGGTAATTAAGAGTGCATCAAAAATGCCAATAATGGCACAGCATTATTGGCAATAAGAAGTGGTTCTTCGCCAATTTTGATGCACATAATATTTTCCCTATAAAATCCACTTAATTATTTGATTATCAATAACATAATATCACAAAAACTTGTTTAAGTAATGGTTTTTTTGTATTTTAAAGCATCGATAATCATATGCTTTATAGTGAATTCAAACAGCGCTTTTAACTTAAAAACGATAGGTTTATTTTATGGTGACAAAGAAATCAAGATATACAGTTTAGAAATACATGATACCACAATACGTCTTTTTGCAAAAAGAACAGGAACTCGTTCTAAGTGTCCGCGTTGCATGAAATACAGTGGCAGTGTGCGTTCTTCTTACGTAAGAAGACTTGTAGATCTACCCTTTGCGGCGAGTTCAGTTCTTATAATGCTTGAGGTACGCCGTTTTGCCTGCAAAAATACCGCCTGCGAAAAGCAGATATTTTCAGAAAGATGCAATAATTTCACCGAGCCTTATTCCAGACGTACAAAGCGAGCTTCCGAATATTTAAAGAAATTTTTCATTGAGATTTCGGCCAATAAAGGTGCTTACTTTTCTAGGATATTGAATATTCCTGTCAGTAACAATACTTGTCTTAGGATGGTCAAATCCATGACGATGACCGCAAATAAACAATTGCATTCCATCGGTATAGACGATTGGGCAAAGAGAAAAGGAATGAACTATGGAACAATAATCGTCGATGCATATACAGGGCGCCCCATAGATCTTCTGGACAGCAGGGATTCCAATGATGTTGTCGAATGGCTATCCCACCATAAAGAAATAGAATACGTAACTCGGGACAGAGCCACGGCTTATGCCAGTGCAATCACCAAAGCTATTCCGGAAGCAAAGCAGATTGCCGATAGATTCCATTTGGTGAAAAATCTAAGTGATGCTATTCAAGAAGAAATTCGGCAAGAATACAGTTATTTAAAGACGGTTTGTAAAGCTATTCATGCCAAAACGGAATCAGAGATTCCTCTTGATGATATTGCAATGAATTTGGATTCCATGAACGGTGCTAAAGAAAATATTGAGCAGATGATCTCTTCAGGTATGATTGAGAAAGGAGAAAAACTTGTTCAGATGATCAAAATGAGGGGAAATGGACACAGCATTTCTGAAATAGCTCGAAAAACAAAAACGAACTGGCGCACCGTAGAAAAATATTTAGAACACGGAATACCTTCAATAAATAGGAGTACATCTGTAAATTATAATAGATATATGAATGAAATCAAACACATGTGCAGTTTGGAAATCAATTCTTCCGCCATGTTTAGATCCTTAAAGGATTTAGGGCTAAAATGTTGTAAACGATCCTTCACTAGGTGGTTCAACTTAAACTTTCCAGATTATAAACATAAATGGAATCGAACATATCCTGAACCATTAAAAATCAATAAACCTGATATCATGACCAATTTCATTCCTTTACCTTTACCCAAAATGCTATCAATTTATGTGACAAATCCAGAATTTGGAGTTGCGAAAGATACAGGAGAATGCTCACAGGAAAGGCGAATCGTTGATGACCTAGTTCGTGAAGTTCCACTTCTATCCAGCTTACGCAAGTTTTACATAGAGTTTAGCACTCTTCTGAAAGGAGGCTGCCCTAATCAATTGGACGCTTGGATTAAAGATGTCCGATTCATTGGCCGAAAAAGAATAGATAGCTTTTGTAATGGATTAAAAAAGGATATTCAGGCAGTGAAAAATGCAATAACCTATGATTGGACGAATGGACTGGTGGAAGGAAATGTGAACAGGTTAAAGAACAAAAAACGCGAAATGTACGGTAAGGGTGGTTTTGAATTGCTGAGGAGAAAGGTTTGCCTCTCACAAACCGGATAGATGCATCAAAATTGGCGAAGAACCATTCTTATTTACCATTTACATTTACCCGTTTGGTAGTGATAATTTTTATAAATCGCCCTCATTTAATGAAATAGGAGTAAGTGTATTATCAAAAGCATAATTATTTGTTCCAACAAATGCATTTATCAAAGCCACCTTTACCGAAGGAACATCATTGAAAAATTTAAACCATATTCCAAAAAATCCTTTAGAAATAGCACAAATAATCATAAGTTCAATAAACTCAACATGTTTTTCTCTACCCCAATCATCCCAATGTTTTTTCCACACCTGTGCAGCATAATAGGCTTCATATCTATATTTCCAACGTAAGTCTGTAGCACGTTTATTTGATTTTAGAGCGTCTAATTTAAAAAGTTTAATTGTATCAATTGATTTCTGCGTATTAACAACATCATTTTCAGCAGGAATAACAATACATGCATTGGTATCTGCTTTTGTGGGATGTTTTAAGATTAAATAATCGAAGGCAAGAAGAGTATTATGGTAATCGGGCAAATAATGATCGTCTGTATTATAATCATCATCAGATTTGGCTCTATTACAGGGACCACATGCTAATAACATATTGTCCCATTCTAATTGCAATTCTGGGGTGGTTGATTTTGGAATTACGTGCTCAACTTGAGGACTATCTTTTAAATCCATATTGCAATAGCAGCAATATGGGCCCAAACGATCAAGAAGGTCTGCTCGCCAATCCTTATAATCAGTAACGGTTTTAGCTATACCGTTGACAGCTGGTACAGTTCCTTTATGTATTGGACGCATCTTTTTTACCTTTTACATTATTTTCTAGCCTTTGCATTTTCAAAAATGCTCTCATTGCCGGATCAGATATTTTAATTTCAAGGTCATCAAGAACAGCATTTTGATCTTTGTCTCCATCTTTAAGTTTTTCTAAAGCTAAAAGATAGTCCTCCGAAATCTTTTCTTTCTTTAAATTATCTATTGCGTAACTATCTTCAACACCCATTATATCTTCTGCAACTTCTTCGAGTGTAAGATCGACTGGCTCAACATCTGACAATTTATCCAAATTTATTAATTCTTCACTTTTCAAAGATTGGACAATAAAAGGAGAATGTGTGGTTGCAACAAATTGAATATTGGGAAAAGCATTTTTTAGATCTAAAACAACCTGCTTTTGCCAAGTTGGATGCAAATGTAAATCCAATTCATCTATCATAACTATACCTCGGCTTTCCTTTATAGCATTTTTACCATGATGTGCATTTAACATTATACATCGATAAGCTAGTTCTGCAACCATAGATGTATGTGTTATGATGCCATCACTATGGAGATTTAATGGTAAAAAAGGAGATTCAAAATCTTCTATTTTAATTTTTAAAACTAAATCATCACCGTCAAAGGTCAGTTGAGTAATAAATGGAACCGCAGTCCTAATCGCTTCAAAAAAGGCTTCTTTGGTACCTTTTATTTCCCTTTTATCCTTTACTCTATAATCATAAGCTTTTAACCATTTAGGATATTGATAAGTGGACTGTTTCATTTCCAGCCAATTATTGTAGCCTGCTTTAAATATCTCTCTTCCAGTATAGTTTGATAATGTATCTCTTCCTCCACCAGAAAGTCTACTTGTACCAAAAAAGGCTATTACAGGGTTATCAACGTTTTTTCCTTCTTTAGTAACTTGATCATATTTAAACTTAGCAATACTTCTAATCTGCCCTATATCTACGAAAGTAGCACTATTTTTTGCTTTCCCTTCCGGAATTATTCTTCTCCATGGAATAATTAAATTCTTGTTATCTATACTTCCTTCTGCTTCAACAATTGTAGGAGTTTGCAGAGCTAAGTGAGTACCAAAGTCTTTTCTACGTATTTCGTTGGGCCAAATATGCCTTTTAACAGTTTCTGGAATACCTAAAAGATACGCGCCACAAGCAATTCGAATTGCATGGAGTAGGGTAGATTTGCCTTTACCATTTATCCCAATAATCACGGTAAAATTAGATTCGAAAGAAAATGATTCATGCTCAATATTTCGAAAATTTGTTAAGGAAATTTTATTTATTCTCATATTGAACGCTATTTAACTGTTTAAATATTTTTCTTTAATTAGCTTATTATGCTCTTCCAATAATGAATAATACCTATCTTTCCAATAGTCTCTTTCTTTTACTAGGTTTTCTATTGATAAATGTGTTTCTTCATTTTGAACATCTAATCTATTTTCCTTCAACCATTCAGTAAACTCAGGTAGTTCAGCTGAAAAAAAATAATCCATAGCTACTGCATATTTATATAATATATCAAAGGGCAAATCTTCTTGATCCTTATGATAATAAAAAGTCGACTGATCTACTCCGGCATCTTTAGCGATTTGAGTGATAGACTTTTTGTTACGTTTTGCTGCTTTGTGTAAGATTAATCCTCTATGTATCTTTTCCATCTTTATCTAATTGCTATTACAATTTAGCAAAGTTGTTATTCTAGTAAAATATCGAATATCACTGAATTTAATTGAAAATAAATAAGTGTTTACCTTTTTTTATCGAATTCTAATTCTTAAATTCGAATAAATTCGACAGATATTTACTTTATAGTATCTAGAAAATTAGATATATTATTTAAAAAGGTATTGAGTATTGTCGAATTGTCTTTATATCAACATAGAATATCTACTATTTAATTATTGCGCATAAATGAATTTAAGCTATAGGGAATAATCTTTGACATATTTAGTCAGAAGGAATCTTTGCCTATTATAGAAATAGTATTTTTATGATTATTAAATCAAAACATCCAAACAATTCAATTCCCCCTTAATTTCTAGGAGTAAGAATCTTTATGACCCAGTCCGAAGCTTGTCAGTGTATCTATATCATCTGCTGTGTAACCAATTATTAGACAACTAACTCGGAGCATTTTTTTAAACTATTTTATGAACCTGAGCGCGTACGCGGGCGGGATAGGATGAGTATTGCCTTAATTTTTCGCGGTACTGATCATTTTAATGCCTTAAAAATGAACCAAAAATCAAACAATCTGCTACCCTTTGAGCTAGCATGTTATGAAATATACGATAATGGATACGATCCATTAAATACTATTCGGGAGTTCTGGTCCCAACATACCATTACCGACTGTCAGGAAAGCCTGTGGAAACTCTTTGAAAACTATAGAAAGGGCATGGCACAGGAAGATGCAGCTGACGTAAAGCAGATGCATACCTTTTTGATGAAACTGTGCCGTGTGCTGATGGCTTATTTCCTGGTACACTTCCGCAAGATCGGTATCGATGCGATGCCATTTGCCTTTGCTGAACCTGACGAAGTCATTACGGTCGATCTGGAAGCCAAGCAAAGGATCCACAGTTTCTTTAACCGAATTGCTGAATAATACTTAATCCATAAGCAGATGATAAAAAGACCAAATCTATGCGCTGCCTTATTGGATAGGGTAGTACTTATAATGCTGTTCGCATTGTTTTTCAATCTTGTTAATTGTTCTTTAAATGTATTGAAGAAAATAAGAGCTTTTATTGTATTAGCTCTTATGTTTTATATGTTTAGCTTATCGGCTCAGACGCCCCGCAAGGACAGCGGGGCCAATGGGCTTCTTACTGTATCAGGGAGAGTCGTATCAGCAACGGACGGTAAACCAATATCAGGTGTATCGGTAGCCATAGCTGATGAAAAGGGTAGGGCATTATCTAAAAATGATGGTTCCTTTTCGTTAATAGTCTCCAATTCTACAGGTACAGTTTCATTCTCCCATGTCGGTTTCAAGCGTTTAGAAACTTCATATACTGCCGGAGTATCATCGGCTATAAAATTGATACCAATAGAGAATCAGTTGGATGAGGTGGAAGTGGTAAATACGGGCTTTCAGAAGATACCCAAAGAGCGGGCTGCGGGCTCATTTGAGCTTATTGATAATAAACTATTAAACAAGCGTATGGGGGCGACTATTTTGGATCGCCTAGAAAATGCAAGTGTTAGCACCCGCTTTGAAAAAGACTATCAATGGGGAGATCAGAGCCAATATGCGGATTTACCGCAGTTCAACTTTGAGAATAGGGGACGTACAGCCATGGTTGGTAATACATCCAGGACTATTGTCCTAGATAATGTTTTGTTTGAAGGTGACCTGCGAGATATCAATCCCAATGATATTGAGTCCGTATCGATACTCAAAGATGCCGTTGCTACTTCCATATGGGGTACCAATGGTGGAGGCGGCGTCATTGTGCTGACCTCGAAAAAGGGAAATTTTAATAACCCTTTTAGGCTTTCGCTCACCAGCAACCTGACGGTTCAGGAGCGGCCAGATATCTATGCCCTTCCTTTTATGAAAAGTACTGATTTTATAGATTATGAGACCTATCTATTCAACAACGGTTATTTTAATAGCAAACTGAATAATAAAACGAGCTTTCCGACGCTCACTCCAGTAGTCGAAATCCTGAATAAGATAAAGAAAGGGGAGATGACAGCCGCGGATGGTAGTCGATTGATAGATGAGTATCGTACATATGATATCAGGGATGATTATTACAAATATGTGTACAGGCCATCAGTAATGCAGCAGTATGCACTCAATTTATCGGGTGGCAATTCTAGGATAGCCTATAACGTGTCCGCTGGATTGGATGATAATAAAAACTCCAAATACTATTCAGAAAATAACCGTAAAACACTTCGTATTTCTGTTAAATCCAATCCGATCAAAAATTTAAACTTGAATACAGATATTAATTATACACATGTAGGGGCGCGGGACTTTAGTATGAACCAGGAGGTTAGCTACCAAAACTCTACCATAGGACAGGAATGGCCTTATCTCCGGTTGACGGATGGTCAGGGTAATTTCATTACATCGGATGCGGTACCTTATCGGAAGATATACCGCGATACAGCAGGGAATGGTAAGTTGCTGGACTGGACCTACAACCCACTAAAAGAACGGGAGGATAATTCTAATAAATATAGAACTGGCGACCTGATGATTAATCTGAATGTATCTTATAAGATCCTCCCCAAGCTAAGTATCCAGGGTATTTATGCCTACCAGACGGTATCATCAGCGGTAGATGACTGGGTAGGTGTAGGGTCTTTCAGTGCACGCAACCGAATTAATCTGTATACACAGTACAATGATAAAGTGGTACTTAGAACTCCGGTTCCGATCGGGGGGATATTATCGAAGGGAAATCGGTATTCAAATGCACATACAGGTCGGATACAACTGGATTATAGTACTGATCTAAACAGCAGCAATAGTAAGCTGGATTTCTTGGCCGGGGCTGAGGTCAGGCAAAAGAACTATCAGTCGGATGACAGGCTGATCTATGGCTATGACGAAAATACTCTGTCTTTTGCTTCTATGGATTTTATTTCCTTGTTTCCGACTTTAAACCGTAAAACCGGGGGATCACGTATTCAGGATGGGATTATTTTTGAGCAGCTGACTAACCGTTATCTTTCGGCTTTTGCAAACGCAAACTATACGTTTAAAGAACGTTATATCCTGAATGGTAGTGTCAGGCAGGATGCCTCCAATTTATTGGGGGTCAAATCGAATCAAAAGTGGCAACCGCTATGGTCTAGTGGAATGGCTTGGATAGTATCCAAAGAGCCTTTTTTAAAACATCAGCAGATTGATTTGCTCAAGCTGCGGGCGACATATGGTTTTTCAGGAAGGGTAAATGGCAACTATGCCGCGCTACCGATCATTGAATATCGTGGCAATGACGTACTGACTGGATTGCGGTATGCAAATATTGCTACGCCCGCCAATCCATCGCTGAGATGGGAGCGGAGTCAGACCATTAATCTGGCGCTTGACTTCGCTGTACTGAACAACAGGCTTGCTGGATCGTTTGAATGGTATGTCAGGAATGTCAAAGACTTGCTGGCAAATATGCAGCTCGATCCGACCACCGGATATGATAATATGATCATGAATGGTGGGCAGTTCCGTTCTAAAGGATTTGAACTAACATTAAGTACCGTGAATGTCAGGACCGACAGCTTTTCGTGGTTATCAACGTTGATGCTGAGTAAAAATAGGACCAAAGTGATCAAATATGGTTATAAATTGCCTACTGCAGACTCTTACGTTTACAACTCGGGCTCTGCAGGCTCATTTCTCCTGGAAGGACATGACGAAGCTGCCGTACTGGCCTTTCCCTTTGCTGGCTTAGATCCAAATACAGGTGATCCACAGGGGTACTTAAACGGAGAGCTGTCAAAGGACTACATGTCAATATTATATGGCGGCACGGAGAATCTGGTGGATTTGGGGCCTGGGAGACCTACTTACTATGGTAATATTGCCAATGAATTTGCAGTAGGGAAGTTTTCGATGCGCTTCAATATACAGGGGCGTTTCGGTTATAAATTTTTTAGGAGCACATTCTCCCAGATCAGTGCTGCGGATTCGAGGATAGGACACCCTGACTACGCGCTAAGGTGGCAAAACCCAGGTGATGAATCCAAGACAGACATACCTTCACTTAAATACCCTATGGATTCTTTTAGGGATAGCTTCTTTCAAAAGTCTGATGCGCTTGTAATGAAAGGTGATCACATCAGGTTGCAGGATATCTATTTGTCCTATGATCTAGGGAAATGGAAAGGGATCCGGTCACTTTCCGTCAATGCCTTTTTGAAGAATTTGAATACCATACTATGGCGGGCCAACAAATATGGGATTGATCCAGAATATAGGGATGCTATTCCGCTGCCTTTCTCGGCCTCTTTCGGTGTTAATGTTGGATTTTAAATTGTTAAAGATGAACTTAAAAATATATGTACCTATACTAATGGGAATACTGTTTGTATCCTGTTCTAAATTTTTAGATCTCAAGCCCGATGCTAAAATGCGGGTACCCACCAGTTTGGAAGATGCCGAAGCTTTATTGAATGATCGCGCTAGTATGAATTCTGCTTATTCCCCGATCCCTGAAGCTGCGTCCGACAACTATTACCTTGAAAAGGCAAATTTTGATGCCTTTACCAATCTATCGGAAAAGAACATCTATATATGGGATGCAAATGTTGATATCAACTATACAAACTGGCAGTCAAGTTACAAGGTGGTAGCTATTGCTAATCAGGTCTTGGATATCCTTTCAGGATTAAATCGTAGCGATAATTCCACTAAGTATGACCTGATCAAAGGGCAGGCGTTATTTTTTAAAGCCTTTGCTTATCAGCAGATCGCAGATGCCTTCACACTTCCTTATGACAAGAGCACAGCATCGTCACAACTGGGAATTGTGCTGCGTAATTCGCCCAATGTGGATGAAATATCTTACCGCAGTGACCTCGAAACTTCATATATCGAAATCAAAAAGCTACTGTTGGAGGGGATAGACCTTCTGCCGGCTCAGGCTACAGTCAAGACATTGCCGTCCAAAGCTGCTGCTTATGCGCTGTTGGCCAGGGTAGCATTGATTATGCAGGATTGGCCCTTGGCACAGAGTGCGGCTCAAGAATGTATGGCAATCAATAATGAACTGATAGATTATAATCAGCTGAATAGCGCTTCATTGACACCTTTTGAGTTGTTTAATAAAGAGGTATTGTTCCATGCCGTTACGGCTGCGAATGTGACATTGACGCCCAGTACCTGTTTTGTAGATACTGCTTTGTACAGTTCCTATAATGAAAACGACTTACGAAAGGTGATTTATTTTTCAAAGGAAAGCTCGGGAAAGGCTGTATTCAAAGGAAAGTTTGATGGTGCTCAAAATTCGTTTTCTTTTTGTGGACTGACCATGGATGAGGTGTACCTCATCCAAGCGGAGGCCTCAGTCAGGAACGACCAATTGGATTTGGGACTGCAGACTCTCAATACGCTCTTGCGTAAACGCTGGATAAAGGATAGTTATGTTGCTGTAAAGAACGACGGACCTGGTAGAACTATGCAGACTATTTTGGAGGAGCGTCGCAAGTCGCTGATCTTGAGAAACACCAGGTGGATGGATATCAAACGGCTCGGCACCGAAAAAGAATATGCGGTCGAGCTAAAAAGAAAATTGGGCGATCAAACCTACATACTACCCACTGGCGATCTTCGGTTTGCATTTTTGATTCCAATTCGGGTAGTCAATCTGACGAATACTATTCAACAAAATCCAAGATAATAACATTCTATTATGAAAAATTATATAAAAAATCTATGCATCTGCTGGATGCTATGCTATACTATAGTATTAAATGCGCAGGAACAAAAACTCGCTATTCAAGATGTGATCCAATGGAAAAAAAAACATACGCTATTGGACGGGAAGAGCGAACTGCCTATTAATAAGTTTGGATCTAAATTAGTTTTGATCGATTTTTTTACGACTTGGTGTACATCCTGTATTGCGTCCTTTCCGTTTATGAATGATCTTCAAGTAAAATTCAACGAACAGGTAGAGGTACTCATGGTAACACCCGAAAGTAGGACTGTGGTCGAAAAGTTTTTTGGTAAAAACGATTATGTGAAAGGGAATAAGCTGCCGATTGTAATTGAAGACAAATGGTTTAGTGAATCCTTTCCACACAAGGGCGTCCCGCATGTCGTATGGATTTATCAAGATACAGTCGTGGCCATTACGGGCAAAGATATGGTCACTACGGAAAATATTAACAAAGTATTGAACAAAAAAGATATTATCAATTGGCCTGTTAAAAATGACTTTGCGGTTGATACTGCCGTAGATGTAGATTTAGAGCTGGAAGATAGGTACATCTCAACCTTTGGACCCTACAAAATCGGCTATCCCCTTCAGTATCGAATTGATAGTGCTTCGCAAAAGATAGCTTATCATATGACCAATGTAGACGTAATCCCTGCGTTACTCTATACCCTTGGTTTGGAACAGAAATTACCGCTGATGAAAAAGGAACGTGTTATACTAAATGTCCGTGATCGGGATAGGTTTACGAATGTCGATAGTATCCCTAAATCTTTTTGGATGCAAAAAAACGCTTTTTGTTTCTCGTCTGAGTGGCCAAGGGCAATGGGCTCTTCCAAAAGGCATCAAGCCTTGTTAAAAGAACTAACAAACAGACTAGGTATACGGGTTAGCTATGAACCGCGGAAGGTCAAGGTATGGGTGATAAAACCCGATGCAAAGAAACGTATTAATGCTTCGTCGGGAAATATGGAACTGGGCTATTGGATGACTTTTCTGGAAATTACCAACCCACAATTACCTCCTTTGATGATAGAAGGCATTCCGTTAGAGACAAAGGTGGTCTCCTCTTATGAGGTAAGCGATCTGCCGAGTCTCAAGAGAGCCATGGAAGCTAACGGTCTAAAAGTTGAGAAGGGGGAGCGCAATATTGACTGCTTGGTGATTGATGATAATTAAAATAACAAAAGGCTGGAGTTTTTAATTCCAGCCTTAGCAATATGTTGTCAGTAGAGGTAGGGATTAAGCGTCTTTTAAGGAAACCTTTGCTGTATTTGAATGTGTATTCAATGCAGTAACCATTTCACTTAAAATTGCGTTATCCAATACAGGTCTACCTGAACCGTCATTTGCAGCGTCGATCGTACAAATATTTTGGTCGCCCACACACGATGGTGTTCCAGAAGCTAAAGAATAGCTTGATGGATTTGTTGGAGCACTCTGATTGTTCAATTGAAATAAAGCCATGTTGCAAAATTTTAATTAGTCAAATCTTGTTTATTAATCAGCTACATCCAGGATGTATCCGGTTTCACAGATTCTGCCGGGCTGACCGAAACGCCGCATGAGGCCAGCCCTTTTCACGTAAATGCTGTATCGTACCGCCACACGGGAATGTGGTAAACCTGCGGCCGTGCCTGTCACGTACAGGGCCAGCACAGCAGCAGGTCACTGAAAGCAAAAGTTTCATCTTCGCCAAGCCAGCATATTTTCGCTGCACCAGTTGCGAAGGCCATTGCCGACGTGGGGCGCTCATATCCGCGGCGAATGGTTGTTCATTTAGCGAATTTACCCTGACTCGTTGTGTACGCTGTATACGCTCTTGCTTGATCATACTTCTTTGTTTATAAATTCACCCAGTCCTATGGGTATATGGTTCATAATTCAAAGATAGTGAGAGACGCTGCGCCTAATTTGACATAAAGCGCATCAGGATTTGACAAAATCCGTGAATCTAAACCTACCTCCGCTTTCTGGAATTAAAGGTAAGCTGTTGGTAGGCCGTCGGAGATAACCCGGTCTCATTTTTAAAAAATCGAGTAAAACTAGAAATCTGACCAAAGCCACAAAAATCCGAAACGAGCTTTACAGGCATTTTTCGATCCAGCAGATGCTTTGCCTTGTCGGCCAATACCTGGTTGCGAAAATGCAATAGCGTCTCGCCATAGCGCTGCATATGGTATCTGTTGAGTTGATCTTTTGCAACGTGCAGTGTAGCAGCGATATCTCCGATCAAAATCCGTTCTTCCGTTTCTGAGATCCGCTTGCTGATCAACGCTCGGGCCTGTAGAGCCAAATGGTCTTGGTGACTCAAGAGACCCTGCGCTTTGAGTAGCTTATTTTTGCTCAGAAGGAGCAGATCCTGAATTGTGTGAAGGATAATACTTTTGGGTATCAACGGCTTCTTGCTGAGTTCCCTCGTGAGCTCGGCAAATAACTGTCGGGTCTGCTCCATAGCGGCAAAGTCCAAGCTGACTCTGTACTGTGCGAGCCTGCCTTTATGTGCTGCGATCACGCTAGAGAGATACTCAAAGCCAGGAACCCCGCCGATATGAAGCAGATTCAAAGGTAGTGTAAACCCTTGAATGTGATATGTTCCGGGCTCAAATTTTAATGCAATTTCAGTTTCGGGGAAATAGAGAAACGCACCATGCCGCGGGCGGAAAATAAAGGTGTCTTTGACCTGTGGCTGGCTATAATGGATCGGCGCACGCCCTGCGAGATGGTAGAGCAGATGGGTCTGCGGACTGCATATCTCAAAACGGATTGTTGTTGGGCTATGCACTTCGAACTGATAGCAATAGCTCTCCAAATTGCCGGTCTGCAAATACTCCTCGAACAGACAAATTTGTGGATGGCATAGCAGTCGGGTCCGGCTACCCGGCAACCGCTGTTGAAAGGATTTTGTGAGCGTACTCTTGCTCACAAAATCCATTTCTTCTTCTATCAACCTGAATGATGGGGTCCGCATAGCGCTGGTGTTTTTGGGGAATAGGCCACGTTCGTTTCGGAGAAACGTGGATTAGCTGCCTGCGGTATGCCGATAAACAATGCGGATAGAAAAATAACCTGTCGGCAACAATCTGTTCGCAACAGGTAGGTCACTGGATGAATTGTATCGTGAAAGGATGATGTCCTTTGGTGTGTCTTTTTCTTCATCGACCGAGCTGCTGTTCTTTTGGAAGTCAACCGCTAGGCTGTTGTTCCAGCTGTCGGCAATCCCGATGCTCAGTTCGGTTTTGAGTGCAAGCGACATGGTATTCAGATATTGGATCTGGCTGGGGCGTAGCTCAAAATAGGCATGCATAAAGCCGACAAAATCGCTCATGACGGAGTTGATGATAGGAAGACGCTCGGCATAAGGAAGGGTCAATACTTTTAGCTGCAGGTCGTTGACACCTGCTTGGTCAAATGTTCTTTTCATATTTTTGCTGTTACGTAAAACCACAAATAAATCAGCTAAAACCATAGAAAACAAATTGTTTGGTCAGATATGACTGGATTCGGTACATTTTGACGGAATGTTTCATCGGGAAATTAGTATTATTTTAAAGAAATTTTGTAAATTTGAGGTAAGTTTTTTATTTTGAATCAATCACCAGACCAATTTGTATTCCTTATGCGATCGGAGAATTTAAATAAAAGTAGAAGATTATTTCCGTATTTATTAAAGACTATTATTGCCCGATGGAGCCAAATAGGCTATTATCCACTTCATTTTTTCTTTTGCATGATCTTTGCTTTGATCATCAATGTGGGTTCTGCAGGCAGCGAGATGCTCGGCCGTATCCAGAGCAAGCGTTTTATGGCGGTATGGATCGGCACGGTCTTGCTGTTGCTGGTCTACGCTATGCTGATCAGCTATATACATGCAGCCTTGGTGGTTAGGCAGCGGTTCAGTAGGAATACCAAGCTGAATTTTATGATCTATCTGCTCTGCGCATCCGGTGTTGTCCTGGCTATCCACGGCGTCGTACTGGAAGTACTGTTACCGCACAGGCCGGGATTGATCTTGCTTTCGCGATGGTATCTGACCACTGATTTTTGGTTTTTCTTTCCCATAATGACCGCCTATATACTGTTGGTAAATCGCTTTCCTAAATTGGTATTGCTCGATTGGCAATCCTTTGTTCAGACCGCGATCCAGATACCTTCTGGGGCCAGGCCGCAGCTCGATCAAGATCCCGCGCCACTTTTAGTAGCAGGTGGATCCGAAACTGGTGAAAATAGAGATTCTCTTGAACATGTGACCGAGCAGCTGGTTAAGAGCCCAAGGCAGCTATCCGGGCACAATGTCCACACCACAGCAATCGATCTCCCAGCTGTGACAAAATCAGAATCCCAGGCTACACTGTTCAGTTTGTGGAAGCGCGATCGGGATCGGCTAGCACTGATGGTCTACTTTTTGCGTAAATGGGAGGATAAAGAACCGACAGACGGAACCACGATAAAATGCCTGCACGCGGTGATCATCTATAAACAACAACGTACGGCAGATGTCTATCTGCATGACGGAAAGTTGTGTCGGATAGAGGTGACCACTAAAGCACTGCGTGATAATCCATGGTTGGTTAAAATACGGGCGAGAGTGTATGTCAATATGCTCTATTTTCGCGTGCCCGTAAATCGGCCCACCATGTTGGAACTTACCGCTGAGATCAAGGAGAAACTACATCGATTGTTGCCGGAGGATAAGCTCAAAATAATGGTCACGCCCTCGCGTGAGCTGCGCAACAACATCAATAATTTTTGGGGAATAATAGATACGCTAGATGAAAGCAAATTGGAAGAGGAATTTAATCTGGCTTAAAAACGAATGTATTGTCTAACGCTGTGGTGATGGAGCCTTTGCACAGTGCCAATGGTGCAAAGTGACTCGTTTCGGCGACCAGCATGTTTAATTGCTTGGTTATGTTAAATTTAATGAATCGCATATGTGACCTTTTGGAGGTCATAACCTGCTTATTAAAAGCGATATTGACGCATATAACAGAAGAAATGAATAAAGTATCTACGGAAACAGCGGAGATACCTTCCGAACTGGATCATATGCTTGATATCGCTGATGTGCTCGACAAATTGGGTATCTCTGAATCGAAGTATTACCGGCTGGTCCGCGAAGGAAAGCTCAGGCCGAGGAAGCTGGGCAAGCGGCACTATTATTACTTGTCGGATTTACACCAGCAACTGGAAGAGAGCAGGCGCAAGGGGCGGATTTAGCCCGTTGTAAAAGAAGGAGCCTTTTGGCTCCTTCTTAATTTTCTGGGAGCAAGCGAATGGAAGTTCCCTCACGTCGCTACGCTTCGGCAGCGGTTCGACGACGCTATGGCTATCCTTCGACTTTGCCTCGACACAGCTAGGGGACAGCCTCGACGCTCCTTCGGGTGGGCTTCGACAACTCTTCGAGTCGGCTTCGACTCCCAGTCGAACAGCACCCGAACAATACCCGAACAGCAGCCGAAGCGGTGTCGAAGCTGTCTGCAATCTTTTCCGAAGATGTCCCGAATACAATCCCTTAACGACTCAAAGGACTGCCGAGGGGCTGCCTATCTCTTAAAGTTGACAGGCAATGACAGCATGGCCACCCGTGTACTATCAATCCCTGCATTTATCCTTCTACTGAAAAAAGTCATGCTAATTTAGCTCTTGCTAGCAAAACAAAGACTGCTCATGACAGTCGTAATTATTTATTATTTAAACATGTATAATCATGGCAAGATTTTTAAAAGGTATACACGGAGCTTACTCTGGGAAAGTAGGAAGTGTAATAGGAAGCAGTTGGCGAGGTGTGGATTATGTCCGCTCACTCTCCAAGATTACAAGCAAAAAAGCGAGTGAAGGACAGATCGCACAGCGGGCAAGATTTGCAACCGCGGTAGCTTTTCTTTCGCCGATCAAGGATCTACTCAACCTGGGCTATTCGGACAAATTGCAGAGTAAAGCAACAGGCTACAACAAGGCGCTACAATATCTCCTGAATTATGGTGGCGTCACAGGTACTTACCCTGCATTTGAAATAGATTATGCAAAGATCGTTATTTCCAAGGGCTCATTGGCAACGTTGATGGCTGCGGAATGGTCAGAAGCTTTTCCGCAGGAGATCATGTTGACATGGGAGCCGCAGTTCAACAAACTTAACGCGTTCGCCGGCGATTCTGTTATTCTGCTCATGTACAACAGCAGCAAGAATTTCTTTAGTATCCTGGAGTCTGCGACTCGCGAAGAAGCAAGTATGAGTTTCAAGCTACCTACCAGCTACTCCGGTGACACGCTGGAAGGCTGGGTATTTACCGGTCATCAGGATGGTATCAAGACTTCTCCGAGTGTTTACCTGGGTAAACTATCCATTAGCTAATATGGCTGTTAAACACACCCTGCTGCTCCTACGAAAGTATGGAGCACGGGGAACCAATGGGACCATCAGCTATCAAGGCGAAGAGATATGCCATACGATCGAGCTGCCTGATAGAAATAATACGCCACGGATTAGCTGTATTCCAATTGGTCGATATAAGTTGGAGAAACGGCGCTACCCCAAACATGGCGAGCAGATTGGCATCCCGATGGTGCTCGGTCGCGAAGCAATACTGATCCATGCGGCCAACAATGCGCTCCGGGAATTGCAGGGCTGCATTGCGCCGGTGACGACGTTAACAGGCGAGGGGACTGGGGATTATAGCGGCAAGGCCTTGGCAAAGCTCAAAGCGCTGGTGTATAGCCTGTGGGATATGGGGGATGAAGTGTATTTGAGTATTCGATAAGGCTTTGGAGATCTGGAATTAGTAGCTGCATTCCTTTGTGCCTTCTTCTTAGCAAGCTGACGGCATAAATCAAACTCGCTATGCTCGGACAATGATTTATGCTATCGTCATCTCGCCTCAGCGATAGGCAGTCGGAACGCAAGGCTTTCAATTCCATGATCTCCTAGCTTAACGAAAGGTGTATTGGTGGTATGGATACTGAAAATGCAAAAAGTATGAAAAAAATCTTTAACAAAATAGGACAGGTGTTGCAGCTGGTGCTGGCGGCTCCTGTTAAACTTCCGGGAAAGGTCGGCAACGTATTGAAATACCTGGCCCTGGGGTTGGGGATCGTGGAAACGGTATTGGATGAAGCTGAACCCCAACTGGAGGTAAGTGACGGAAAACAGCCATCGGAAGCTGATTTGAATGTGGCAAACGATACGGCCAAAACTACGGCTGAAAGGAGCGTGCAGGATGAAAGTGAATAATATCCGTATCTCGGCCATAGGCGGTACCCTCTGTTCCATCTGGGCCAGCATTTCCCTGGGGGATGTGTTGCAAACAGCCCTGACAGCGGCACTGGGTACTTTGGTCAGTTTTGCCACGAGTAGGCTGCTGGGAAGATGGCGCAACAAGCAGAAAAGGTGAGTGGTAATTAAGGCGCACGGTATTGTGCGCCTTTGTCGTAAGACGAAGGTCCAAAACAAAAGAAAACACCATAATACAAGTACTATGGTGTTACATGAATATGTGGTTTGATTAGTTTTTCGCTAAGACCATCTCGGGTTCTTCTTTTCCGCCATGACAGGTTTTACAGGAAATTGCTTTGGCTGGAGAATTATCCCAACTGCGGTTAAAATACTTTTTGTTGATCTTTTGGGTCATCTTGATCATCGCCCGCCCAATATCCTTTTTGTGGTTCTCATCACTGGCAAAATCCAATTTCTTAGGATCTTCTTTTGATGGTGCATGACAGAAACCACATTTTACGCCCAAGGCAACGTTAAATTCCTTCATCGTGGAAATCAATTCGTCATGGGAAATATTTTTTGGGAGAACTTTTAGATTGGTTGGTTTGGGCTCTTCCTTTGGTTTGTCCTGTTGGAAACCAAATGCACTCAACGCAAGCGCAATAGCCAACACGGATGCAATCGCACCTAATTTATTGAATTGTTTCATTTCTCTCTTCCTTTATGCTTGACTAAATATAGGGAGAAAGCAATAATTTTCAAATAGAAAATGAAATTAATATGACAATTTAGATTGATTATTAGTTACGGACTGCATTTTCAACAACCCAACTTTGGCTATTTGCCTGATAATTGATCGTTAATCGTTTTCCTTCAATTCTGACATTCTTTAATCCAGTCGTGTCAGCGGATACCCAAGTGGTATCGTTTTCTTGATTCAATCGAAGGGAAGTGATATTAGGGATACCTGTGAAGAACTCGACTTTATAGGTATCGCCGCTTTCTGTTAAAACACGAATAAGCCGATTATCCCGATCTACTTCCAATGAATTATCCTGGTATTGGATACGCCCGATAAAACTGCCAGCTGCTGCTGCACTAGCGCTACCTGAATCTTGATTTTTCGCACACGAAGCTACTAGAATAATGATGATACAAAGCGTGAGTAAGGCGTTGAAAAACTTCATGGGTGTAATTTTTGCTCTAAATTAAGACTTTTTGATCGAAAACTCAATTGATTAATCCAGAAATGATATTTATTGTTAATGCAACAACAAATGTATTTAAAGCGAAGGAGAGGAGACCGTGAAAAAGTGCTACCCTGCGGATCTTTTTTGAAGATATACCCACGTCGGATACTTGAAAGGTGCATCCCATCACGAATGAAAAGTATGCAAAATCCAGATAATCAGGCTTGTCGTCACCGGGAAACGCTAAGCCATCACCATCGGACCTATTTTCGTAATATAGACGTGCATAATGAAAAGTATAGATGGTATGAACCAATATCCATGAAGCCATCATGGCTAGGATGCAAATGACGATAATATATGCATCCTTCAGCTGTTTGTCCTTGCTGGATATAATGATCATCAGCACAGAAACAAAGCAACCTATAGTGACCAAAATGATGAATAAGGAGACAAAAAGTCGGCTTCCATCTTCTTGTTGTGCTTTCTGTGCCATTGTTCCAATCGACATGGTATAAAATGTAAACCAGGATATGGCGATGTAAGATACACAGAACCCCAGCCAGCATAGCAGCAGGTTTAATAGCGGAAGGGATTGGATTGGAGAAATAAAGTAGATCAGTAAAAACATGCCCACTGAAAGCAATGCGCGATCAATGGATTTCATTTGATGTAAGTAGTCGTTTATTCTAGCCATGTTACCCAGCTTTAACAATCAAATTGTGCATCAGCTTCAAAAGTGAGTGCATTGCCATGATTGGACAAGAATAGAAGCATTGCTTCCTCCTCATAGTGACGCGGATTAGAAAAGATAAAATCCAAAACACCATCCCGGTCGATATCCCCAACGAAAAGTGTGGACATAAATACATCATCATATTGATCAATATGAAATAGGGTTTTTTCTTTGTTTTCTTTATTTGAAATGTAGCGTAGTTTGTAATTGGTTACCTCATGGAATAATTTCTCGTGACCTTTGTCATCGGTTTGCACCTCTGTGGATTTAATAGTTCCCAATCCCCGCAGGGTAACTTGTTGATTTTTATACGCATATTCGACCGATTCCTGAGGCCATATTTCGGAATGAGTAACTTTTAAATTTTCTAATGCACCGGCTTGCAGTCCTTCCAACTTTAGGAATAGCAATGAATTTCTTCGTGATTCAATGCTTCGAGTTGGAACGCCAGCACACTCGTCATAACCGTCTTTTATTTCATAATCAACTTTTTCCAGGTAATATTTGCCATTTTCTTCATAAAGGTCGTACCAATCTTTATTTAAAACAGCTGTAGGATCTCGCTTTTCCCAAACGCGGTAGCTGCGTACCATCAAAATCTGTCCCTTCTTTGGATCTGCGATGGTGGGCTGGTCAACTGTACTGCTGTCCACAACGACGTCGGACAATGTGTCAGAGGCCTTGACCGTGTCGGATTTTCCACCGACCTGTTGAGAAGTGGGATTCGTGCATGCTTGGAGGGAAAACAGTCCCATTAGAAGTGCAAAGGCATTATAGCTATTCATATACGGTGAATTTAGTTTAAATATATAAAATTCACCGTATATAAATCGAGCGATTTTTTAAGCGAGTGCTTCTTTTAACAAGGAAAATGACTTAAGGCATTTTTCATCGTCGAAAATATAGGAAGTAGCGATAATTTCATCTACTTTGTGGTCTTTTACAAATTTCTCTATTTGGGGACGTATATTTGCTTTGTCACCAATGAAAGCACATGAAGCCATACTTTTAACAGCTTGCTCTATTGCCGGTATACCTTTGTAAATTACTTCCGGAGTGGGTTCTGATAATGGTCTTCTTGTATTGGTTACGATGCCAGCAAAGAGATTGAAGAAACTGGTTGCTAAAAATTCGGCTTCTTCGTTGCTGTCTGCGGCGATAACATTGACGCACGACATAAAATAAGGTTTCTCCAATACGTCAGATGGGACAAAGTTTTGATGATAGATCATACTTGCCGAAGCAAATTGCGCTGGTGCAAAATGTGTCGCAAAAGCATAAGGAAGCCCTAAGCTTGCCGCCAGATAGGCACTGTCGGTACTTGATCCCAAAATGTACAGGGGTATATCCAAACCTTCACCCGGAAAGGCACGTACTTTTGCGTCGAAATTGTTTGCGCTAAAGTAACGTTGCAGATCTTTCACTTCTTGAGGAAATTGAAAGGCGGTATTTAGATTATTTCTGCGTAAAGCCATTGCCGTTAGTTGGTCTGTACCTGGAGCACGTCCTAAACCGAGGTCAATACGGCCCGGAAATAAGGTTTCTAAAGTTCCAAACTGCTCTGCAATAACCAAGGGGGCATGATTTGGCAACATTATCCCGCCAGATCCTACACGAATACGGCTTGTGTTTGATGCAATATGTTGTATCAAAAGGGATGTTGCTGAACTCGCGATATATTCCATATTGTGATGCTCTGCAACCCAAATCCTTTTAAAATCCAGTTGTTCTATATGTTGGGCAATTTTGACCGTACGGGCCAATGCGCTAGCTGTATTTTCTCCTTTTTTTATAGGAGCCAAATCTAATGCTGATAATGCTATTTTATCCATGCATTAAAATTACGGAGAAGATTTTCGACAATTGTAATGAAAATGTCTATTCTAGAATTCGTTGTGTATGTATGACACTAAATTGATCATTGACGGTTGTCGTAAAGAATAGGAACGAATTTCCTCCATCGCTGATTTTGAACTTCTTCTTGATTTCTGCTGTTTTGAGCGGAAAATTTTTGGCAATAATCCCTGCTTGCATTGACTGTTTATTTTTTTTGAAATCACTGAAGGAATCCAATTGCTTTATGACGAATGTTTTGCCTGGAAAATTTTCAATCTGTTTATCTGAAGTGTAGAGATGCGTGTTTTTATGTAATTTTTTGACATCAAATAGCTGTCCAATGGTTTTAAAGGCTCCTGCTTTGGAAAGTGCAACATCTGGTTCATACAAATAGGAAAGTGGTTCACTGTATTCATTAACCACAGCGCGCTCACTGTCATAGGTAAAGGATACGACCTGTTGTTGCTCATGGAATAGCCGCACTGCATGAATGGCAGCTTCACCCTCATATCCTTTTTCTTGGACGAAAATAAGTTCTTTGCAGTCATTCTGCAGCGACAACACATACACATCTTTGACATACCGCAGTTGATGCAATGCGGAAGTGATGTCCAGTAGTGGTGCAAGTTTGCTGATAATGTTATCCGTGTGCTGGAAAAAGTCATCCTGCAATTGGACTAAATTAGGTTCACATTCATCCAATAGAAACACTTTTTTGTTTTGAACTCTTCGGGAGGGATCCAGGTAGATGTAATCGAATCGTTTGGTCGCGTCATGGAGGATGTAATCCACACCGTTAGCGGCAATGACGTCAAGATTGTCGGCCTTTAATACAGCCGCATTATGTTTTGAGATGGCTGCTAATTCAGGATTTACTTCACAGGCAGTAACTTTGGCCGCCTGTCTTGAGAAGTAAAAGCTATCTACACCAAAACCGCTGGTGGCATCCACTAAATGCGTTCCCTTATTAATCAGTGTACTTTTAAATAATGCTGTTTTCTCCGAAGAACATTGCTCCAAGTTAAGCTTGGGGGGAAAATAGATTCCCGGCGTATTGGCCCACAGGGGGATTTTTGTGCTTGCGCGTTGCTTCCCGTCCAGCTGTGTAGCAAGCTCGGACGGGGATATTCCTTCAAAAGGAGTTTTTTTAAGTGCAATTTTAGCAGGAGACTCCTGTGCGTTTCTATGCAGAAACTGCTGAATCTCCTCTTGAAGGATCAGTGTATTCATTTATATTTTCTTTACGAGAAGCTGGCAAGTATAGGTGTCTTTTAGTTCGCTTATCACTTCCTTATCAACCAGAACTCGATCAATGGTCTCCTGGTTGTAATAGCGAATAGTAATCAGTTCAAGTCCAGATTCATACTTGACTTTGAATCGCTGCTCAAGCTCGTTAATTAAGTCTACCAGATTTTTTCCTGTATCGTCTACCGAAACGGTGAAATTGATGGCTGTATTGTGCATCATATTTATTTTGATACGGTGCTCATGGAATAGATTGAAAATGTCCCTTAAATTATCTTCCACGATAAAGGAGAAATCCCTTGGCGAGATGGAAATGAAAATCTGGTTCACCTTAAAGATAAAAGACGGAACGGGCAAAGTCTGATTCGTACTCCTGATCATTGTTCCTGGCGAGTCAGGATCGACAAAAGAGCGTACATTCAATGCAATTTTCTTATTCTGTAAGGGCTTGATGGTCTTCGGATGGATGACCGTTGCACCATAATAGGTAAGCTCTATCGCATCGGTATAAGATAATTCAGGAATGAGTTCAGTCTTTTCAAACCATTTGGGATCGGCATTGAGTACGCCGGGCACATCCTTCCAGATCGTTACGTTTTCGGCATTTAAACAGGATGCAAAGATGGCTGCAGAATAGTCAGACCCTTCACGCCCTAAGGTGGTTGTGAAATTTTCCGAAGTAGAGCCCAAAAATCCTTGTGTGATGACAATGTATTCGTCGAGAATAGCGGGGAGCTCTGCGCGAATTTTTTCTTCCGTTTTGTTCCAGTCTACGACAGCCTCACGATAGGTATTGTCCGTAAATATATAATCCCGTGCATCGATCCATCGTACCTTTTCACCAATAAAGGCGACATACGCTGCCACAATCTTTGTCGAGATAAGTTCGCCCATCGATACAATTTGATCGAAAAGATAGTCATATGAATCTTGAGGTTCCTCCTCTAAAATCCACTCGATCTCGACAAAACAGTTTGCAACTTCATCAAATATCGGGTGTCCACCCTCTGGAAATAATTCTTGAAGGATACGAAAGTGAAATTGTTTGGCCTCATCCAGTGTCTGGAGTTGATTGCCCGTGTTATTAACATATTCTTTGGTCAATCTTTCGAGAAGGTTGGTCATCTTTCCCATAGCGGATATGACAACTAACAAGGCGTCGCCTTTGTATTTCGAGATAATCCGTGCTGAGTTTCTGACGCTTTCAGCATCCTTGACGGATGCACCTCCAAATTTAAAAACCTGCATTTATTTATTTAGTTTAGTTGATTGCTAATTAAGACTATTAATATAATGTAATCCTTTGTCTGAAATCAAATGTCTGAAAGTAGCGTAGGGAATGCGCAATTCAGTCATCCCTTCAGCATAGGATTTGATTTCATAAACATTGTAATGAAAGAGGATGTCGTCTTTTTCGAACGTAAAATTAGCTGCGAGCGAAAACTTACCGTCTTCAAAAAAATACTTTCCATTTAATTGATCATCGCTACTTAACCCTTCCTGTTTGCGGAAATATTGCTCAGCGATTTTGACAAACTTATCTTTATTTTGTGTTTGAATAATGTCATCAATCACAATCTGTTTGTTTGACTGTCTATCGAAGTTTGAATAAAGGGTGAAGTGGTCACCATGCGCACCGCCCGTGTACTCTTCTTGTTGTGTTCTTAGCCCCAGGAAAACCGGGGTATTGGCGATCACATCGACCTGTAGCTCCCGGTTCCAGGTTGCCGTAGATTTTCCGTTATTATCCTCCACATATTCATTGTAAGCATTAATAAACCGATGGGCAGCCTCCTGCATACTGGTGTCGCCTTCGAGGTGAACGATATTGGTAATGAGATCATTGATCTTATCTTCCGCAAAAACAGGGTATTTTGCGCGAAAATACGTCGTGTCCAGCCGATTTTCTTCCTTTAGAAAATAATTGCTATGCTCGTCTATGCTTTTTTTACTATAGGAGAGTGTATCTGCAAGTTGAACAACATCAGCAGGTGCACTTTGGCCATTGCAAGCGTAAAACAGATAGCTGATAACTAAAATTTTTAAGGAAAAATGAAACCGCATTGAACTGATTATCTCCGTTATTTAATAAGTAATGGATACATTGAGCCATCCGGCATCAAAGTCCGCTTTATATTTTTCATAAAACTTAATGGCCGGTTCATTCCAGTCTAAGACCTGCCATACCATGCCATGGTAACCGCACTGTTTGCCGTAGGCCAGCGTCTGATCAAAAAGTAGTTTTCCAATTCCTGATCCACGCATATTTTCTGTCACAATTAGATCTTCCAAATAGAGTCTTCGGCCTTTCCAGGTTGAATATCTGGTATAATATAATGAAATGCCGACAATTTCGCCTTCTACTTCTGCAACAAATGCCCCCCAAACAGGGGATTTTCCAAATCCTGCATCCTCAAATTCCGAAAGTGATACCGTCACCTCATCGGGTGCTTTTTCGAAAATGGCCAGTTCATGAATCAATTCGAGCATCCGTGGGCAGTCAGATTTAATAGCTTCTCTTATAAGTGGTTTAGTCATTGTTTTTAAAGTGTTTGATTACTCTTTTTCCAAAGATTGTACTTCCTATACGCACCATGGTCGAACCTTCGCCTATCGCCAATTTATAGTCGGAGGACATGCCCATGGAAAGAATGCTGAAATGTTCGTCTTTTCTGTAGAAACTTGCTTTTACCCCATCAAACAACATTTTAAGCTCATAGAATTCAGCTTTTATTACTTTCTGGTTATCGGTATTGGAGGCTATCCCCATCAAACCGCAAATACGGATGTTCTTCAATGCGAGAAATTCATCGTCGCGGAGCAGTTCGATGAGTTCAGCATGATCAAAACCAAACTTGCTGTCTTCCTCAGCAATATAAACTTGTAAAAGACAATCTATAATGCGTTTGGATTTTTGAGCATGTTTGTTAATTTCCTTCAATAATTTGAGCGAATCAACAGATGCAATTAGACTGATGAAAGGAGCAATATACTTGACCTTATTCGTTTGAAGATGGCCAATCATATGCCATTGAATATCTTTGGGTAAAAGCTCCGCTTTCTCAACCAACTCTTGAACGTGGTTTTCGCCAAAAATACGTTGTCCGGCCTCATAGGCTTCCATGATATCTGAGTTGGATTTTGTCTTCGATACAGCCACAAGTTGTACGCCGACAGCTTCAGTCTCCAATCTTAACGCTTCTAAATTACTAGCAATACTCATTTCCGATATAGTTTTGATGATGTAAAAAGTGCCAAATGTCGGTGCTTTTTGTAAATTTGTACAAAACTACGAAATGCTACGATTAATACTGAATCTACTTGCAGTCATTTTTTTATTTGCTGCCTGTGTACGTACAGGGGGCAAAGATATTATCTCCGAAAGTGAGTTTGTGGATGCACTTACCGAAATTCAATTGACAGATTCATACCTTAATATTTTGCCTATTGATAGCGCGCGCAAAGTCATATTGCCTTTGTACCAAGTTACCTTCGATAAATATGGTTTGGATTCCGTTTCTTTTAAAAAAAATCTGGACTATTATGGAAAGGATGCCGAAGTCATGTCTGCTATTTATAAAAAAGTGGAAGAAAATCTAACAAAAGAAAATAAGTTTTATGCAGACATAGATAGGAGAAAACAAGATTCTATCCGTAGCAGAGACTCGATTGTTAATGTACGTATTCAGGATAGTACCAATCGGGTTATGCGTGCGCAACAGGCTTATCAGGAAAGAATTGCCGCACTTATTCATTATACTCCAGATACAGCAAAATTGAGTTTTAGAGAAGCCGCTTCGTCTTTTAATCGCTATTTCCAAATGAAAACCGGTATCAGTGTAGATGGTTATCTTATGAATCAACTAGCTGTAGGCAGTCCAACTTTACCAGTTGATGCGTCTTCGGGCGCAGGGAGTATTTCGGGTAAGGATACTATACGAACACCGAAGGAGGTTCCACTTCGGCAGTTACCAACGACAGAACTGGACAGAGGACCAGTTCTCAGTCCGCTGAGGCAAATGAAGCCTCCGGTGAAACTTTAATCATTCAACGAATATGACTTCAATGGTATATCCAATAAATGCTATAGATAAGCTCGGATTTTCCGAGATAAAAGATAAAATAAGACAAAAATGCTTGAGCGAATCGGGTAGGGATCTGGTAGATAAAATTCAGCCACAGACCCGTTTTGATCAGATTGATCGATTTTTACGGCAGACTAGTGAGTTTAAAGATCTTTTGGTGAATGACAGTGCATTCCCTGTCGAGAATTTTTTTCCACTTCGGTCCATTATCGAAAAAGCTCGGGTAGAGGGAGCTTTTTTGCTAGAAGAGGAGTTCTTTAAAGTATTACTTTCATTAAAGACTGTCTACGCTATCATCCGTTATTTTAATGAACGTGAGGGGCTTTATCCCAATCTTGAGATTCTCTTTGAACATTTACCGATAGAGAAAGGCATCATCCGCGATATCGAAATGGTGATCGATGAGCGCGGAAAGCTCAAAAATAATGCTTCGCGATTGCTATTGGAGATCACTCAACAGATTCAAAAGGCTGAGCAAGAAGCTTTAAAGCGCATCAACAGTATCTTTAAAAGTGCGCAGGATAGTGGATGGACCGCCGATGGTAATCTTACCATACGCGATGGAAGGCTTTGTATTCCCATCTTAGCCGAGAATAAAAGGAAGCTTAAAGGTCTGATCCATGATGAATCTGCTACAGGTCAAACGGCTTATATAGAGCCTGAAGAAGTCTTTCAGTTGAATAATAAAATTAGAGATTTAGAATTTGAACGCCGACGAGAAGTTATTCGTATCCTAGTGGAACTGACCGATAAAGTTCGTCCGCACCTTCCGTTGTTGCTTTCTTATCATGGACTACTGACAAAAGTAGATTTTGTACGTGCAAAAGCACTTTTTGCTTTGGACATTGAGGCTGAAATGCCTGAATTGTCCAAAGAAGTGGAGATTAATTTGGTCAATGCTAGGCATCCACTTTTATTATTGAATCACCATCATACTGTTGTGCCGCTGAATATACAAATTGACAATGTCCAGCGTGTTATTGTTGTTTCGGGACCAAATGCAGGGGGTAAATCTGTCTGCATGAAAACAGTAGGCCTATTGCAGATCATGGTGCAATCTGGGCTATTAATTCCTGCGGACCCAACGACGAAAATTGGCGTTTTTAAACAGATATTTGCAGATATTGGTGATGATCAATCGATAGAGAGTGATTTAAGTACCTATAGTGCGCATCTGTCGAAGATGAAATATTTTACGGAATTTGCCAACGGCCGTACCCTGGTTTTGATCGATGAGTTTGGAACTGGTACGGATCCTTTGTTTGGTGGACCTATCGCTGAAGCAGTATTGGAATCGCTCAATAAAAAGCAGATTAGAGGCGTAGTGACGACGCACTATTCTAATCTCAAAGTATTTGCGAGCAATTCGCCCGGTTTAGAGAATGCTTCGATGTTATTTGACAATCGAGAAATGAAGCCAATGTATATTCTTCAGATCGGCAAACCGGGGAGTTCCTATGCATTTGAAATTGCTCAAAAAATTGGCTTGGGTAAGGAAATATTGGCGTCTGCGAAAGGTAAAATTGGTGTGGAGCAAAAGAAAGTAGACAACCTTTTGATTGATCTCGAAAGAGAGAAGAAAGAGGTGTTTGATACCAAAGTAGCGATTATTAAGCGGGAGAAAGAACTTGAGACCCTCAAAGCAGAATACCTGGAACTTCAAACCTATCTAGAAGAAAATAAAAGAGTCATTCTGAAAAAGGCTAAAGAAGAAGCGCAACAGATTATAAAGAATTCAAATAAACTCATTGAAAATACGGTTGCTCAAATTAAATCTGCCAAAGCCGATAAAGAAAAAACCCGTGAATTGCGGAGCAACCTAGATCAAGCTCTTCAGGCAGTCCTACCGAAAGAACAACAGGTCACAAAACCTGCAATTAAAGAGCGCGTTGTGGAGTCTGCAGAAATAGCGATCGGGGATTGGGTACAAATTTTGGATAATGGCGCCGAGGCACAGGTGGTAGAAATTGCTAAAAATAATCTTATTCTGGCTATGGGGGAACTGCGTACCGTTCAAAAACGGAAGAATGTGATTAAGCTAGAGGGACGGGAAGGAAAAAAATCTGCAAAAAGTTTATCAAGGTCAACAGCTGCGGGTTCGGTGGCGGACTTTAAACCTGAAATTGATCTAAGGGGTATGCGAACGGAGGATGCGCTTCATGAGTTGGAGCGTGTGCTGGATAGGGCGGTGATGATCGGTTATCCGTCGCTAAAGATCATTCATGGAAAGGGTGACGGGATTTTACGCAAATTTATCCGTGATTATTTACGTAAATATAGTCATGTTAGTCGTTTTGAGGACGAACATCAAGACCGTGGTGGTGATGGTATCACCTACGCTTATTTGTAGACAAAAATGAACTGGAGCTCAAAAGGTTATTAGAGCTCCAATTTTCGTTTAAATTTTTAAAATTTATGTGGTCGTTTAGCTGGCGTCGAACAGCAGCTTTCGTCCTGTAAATTGAGGCTACATCGTTTCTTTACCACCAAAGGTTATCAGCACCATACCGGAGATAATGATAAACATACCCAGTACCTGCATCCAGGTCAGCGGACTTTTAAAATACAGTGCCATGGCTAATTGCACGGTCAAGAATGTGCCACCAGAGCATAGGGCTATAACAATTGGCTGAGATACATTTTTGAATAATTGTACCAGGAACCAGCTTGCAGAAAGCAGAATAATATTTCCGACAATCAATGTTGTCCATTTATATTTTGGATGTATTCCCCCGAGCTTAAATAGGATAGAGGAGATAATCTGGCATGCCCAAAATGCTGCAAAATATAGGTAATTCAACATAAGCTTGTTGTTATTCGTGTCGACTATAAGCATTATTAAAGGATTGGCGCATCAATGCGAATTGGTCAATCACAGTTTTTAAAAATTCTTCATCAAGCAAATCAAAAACACCATTTACACCACCGATGATATCCATTTCTGCAATTTTATAGGATTGCTCTAAATTACCCTGCTCAAACTTAATAATGAATTTTTGGTTCATGCCAAAAATTGAAATCTTGCAATCAGGATGGGGGAGTTCAGCTATTAGTCTCATGTAAATGTCTTGTTTTTAAATTTAGCATAAAAGTATAAAAAAAACGCCCAAATGCAATGCATTTGAGCGCTCAGGATTATGATATGATTAGAAAAAGGCTTTTTAGACGATACCTTGGGCTTTCATGGCGTTTGCGACTTTGATAAAGCCTCCAATATTGGCACCTTTTAAGTAATTTACAAATTCACTTCCCTTACCATATTTTAAACAGGTTTCGTGGATACTCTCCATAATGGTTTTTAAGCGATTGTCAACCTCTTCGGTACACCATTGTGTACGGATGGAGTTTTGGGACATTTCCAAACCGCTCACAGCAACACCACCAGCATTCGCTGCCTTACCTGGGGCGAAACTGATCTTTGCATCTAGAAATACTTTAATAGCTTCCGCTGTGGAAGGCATATTAGCACCTTCGGCTACACAGATACATCCGTTTGCCATAAGCATTTTGGCATCGGATTCATCCAATTCATTTTGCGTTGCACAAGGTAATGCAATATCGCATTTAAATTGCCAAGGCTTTTGGCCCGGGAAGAACTGGGCATTCGGGTATTTGGATGGATATTGATCCAAACTTCTTCCTAATGTCACTCCAAAGGCCATTTTTTCGGCATCAAAACCATCCGGATCATACAATGTTCCTAAACTGTTTGATACTGTGATCACTTTAGCACCGAGCTGTAATGCTTTTTCAACCGCGTAGAATGCTACGTTGCCTGCACCAGAAACAGTCGCTACTTTACCTTTCAATGATTTTCCCTGATGTTTGAAAATACAGTCAACAAAATACAATAAGCCATAACCTGTCGCCTCTGGACGTATATAAGAACCGCCCCACAACTCACCTTTACCGGTAAGAACTCCAGTAAAGTTGTTTTGCAAGCGTTTAAATTGACCGAATAAATAGCCTATTTCACGTCCTCCAACACCAATATCTCCGGCAGGAACATCGGTGTCAGCGCCAATATGACGATAAAGCTCGGTCATGAAACTCTGGCAAAAACGCATGATCTCATTATCCGATTTTCCTTTGGGATCAAAATCGGAGCCGCCTTTGCCGCCGCCAATCGGCAACCCGGTCAAACTATTTTTAAATACCTGTTCAAAAGCAAGAAATTTAAGGATGCTTTGGTTTACGGAAGGAGCGAAGCGAAGACCGCCCTTGTAAGGACCAATAGCACTGTTCATTTGAACACGGTATCCGCGATTAACTTGTACTTGATGGTTATCGTCCAACCAAGTTACCCGGAAAGATATAATACGCTCGGGTTCAGTAAGCCTTTCAAGAATCTTTTGTTCGAAAAATTCAGGATGGTGTTCTGTAATATAAGGAAATAGGTCCTCGGTAACTTCTTTTACAGCTTGCAAGAATTCTGGTTCATTTGGATTTCGTTTCTCAACGATCGAGATAAACTCGTTATAATTTTTTGACATGTTTAATTAGTAAAATTTCCCTTTGGCTGGCACTAATTTATGTATTTTTTAACGAATAACCAATATTTGTTAATTATTTACAAATAATAATCTATTCTAATGAAATTTAACTTTTTGATTTTTTATATGTAATTATAGAATTTCTGGCGAAGTGTGTGTGTAACAGTCCGTTTGCCGTATATTATTCGAATCTACAGGTATGTGAAAGAAAAAAATTCACTCTTGATAAAATAGCTGAAATTCTGGTATCTAATATGTTAAATATCTCATTATAACCGTTTATTTCTGGCAATTTTTTAATACAAGGCTGCGATTCTTAAATATAGTAATTCTTATATATTGATTAATTATAATTTATATTATGTTAAATAGATAGTTTTAAGTTACCCCTTTTGTTGTCTTAACCGCTCGCTACTGATGTCCATTATCATTTTCGCGATTATCTAAAACAAAAAGGAACTCAGCAATAGCTGAGTTCCTTAAAAAAATATTTAGGTTGAATATTTGCGATGAATACGATATTAATCGACAGCTTGAATCATTAAGGCGCCTACGGTTAAATTTGTCCTCGGATCAATAACGATGGCCTGAGAATTCTCGGAGTTTTCTTCCTGTAAATCGAATACGAGGTTTTCAGCAGATTTAATTGTGATTCGTCCAATGTCATTCAGCCTGATGATTTCATTGTACACTTTTTCCTGTGTATTGATGTCAAACTTATACAGCACATCAACGATCTTTATTTTGGTCAATTTACTGTGACTTTGTACAAGATATATTTGATCTGTGTCTAATGGTTTATTGTCAAACCAGCATACATTTGCCTGGATATTGCGTTCGAACTTTGGTGGATTTTCAACACTTGCTATGGTATCACCACGGCTGATGTCTACATCATCACTGAGATGGATAATGACCGACTGGCCATTTTCAGCCCGTTGAAGCTGCTGTCCATTGAATTCAATCGCTTTAACCGTGCTATATGTTTCTGCTGGATAAACAATGACTTGATCTCCAATCGTTAATCCTTCTCCTAATACCCGTCCCGCATATCCCCTATAGTCATGTAAATCATCCGTTTGCGGACGTACAACCCACTGGACAGGAAATCTCCAATTTGCCGCCTCATTTTCATGTATTTCCACGTGTTCGAGGTAATTCAACAGCGATTCACCTATATACCAAGGCATCCGTTCAGACTTATGGACAATATTATCCCCCTTCAATGCTGAAACTGGTATAAAATCAACATCTTTAAGCCCGAGGTTTACCGCCAACGCCAAATAGTCGCTTTTGATCTGCTCATAGATTGCTGCGCTGTAATCAACCATGTCCATCTTATTGACACAGACAAGTACTTGCTTCATTGCAAGTAATTTAGCAATAAAAGAATGGCGTTTTGTCTGTTCAATTACACCCTTTCTCGCGTCGATCAAGATGATGATCAAATCTGAGTTGGATGCGCCTGTGACCATATTCCTGGTATATTGAATATGTCCTGGAGCATCTGCTATAATATACTTTCTGTGATCTGTTTGAAAGTATTTATAAGCAACATCAATGGTAATTCCTTGCTCACGTTCGGCTTTAAGTCCATCCGTTAATATAGCCAGATCTACCGTACCGTCATCATTTTTGCGGTTCGCACGTTGTATCGCTTCCAGTTGGTCGTCCAGAATCGAGTTGGTAT
Source organism: Sphingobacterium sp. UBA1498 (assembly GCF_002325125.1). Classification (NCBI taxonomy): domain Bacteria; kingdom Pseudomonadati; phylum Bacteroidota; class Sphingobacteriia; order Sphingobacteriales; family Sphingobacteriaceae; genus Sphingobacterium; species Sphingobacterium sp. UBA1498. The sequence continues at coordinate 244,384 of NZ_DCRG01000021.1, read as the reverse complement.
CGTATAATAATCGGCCGATTAGGGTGCTTTTACCATCATCTACAGAACCGGCTGTAATAAATTTCAATATATTCATTGTTGTCAATCTCAGGTATTTGATTTGAAATAGGGTTAAAAGTATCCTTGTTTTTTACGCTCTTCCATAGCAGCTTCAGATACTTTATCATCCATACGGGCTCCACGTTCACTCACGGTTGATGCTTTGATCTCAGCGATAATATCGTCCAGTTCTGTAGCGGTTGAATCCACTGCAGCAGTACAGGTCATGTCGCCAACCGTTCTGAAACGTACAGATTTCCGCTGAATAATTTCATCGGCGTCAATATTGAGAAATGGAGCCGCTGCCATCAACTGCCCATTACGCGTAATGACTTCCCGCTCATGACTGAAATAGATAGATGGCAAGGCAATTTGCTCACGCTTAATATAATTCCAAACATCCAATTCGGTCCAGTTGGAAATTGGGAAAACACGTACATTTTCACCTTTGTTTATCTTGCCGTTGAAAATGCTCCATAGTTCGGGTCGCTGTCTTTTGGGATCCCACTGGCCAAACTCGTCCCGTACAGAAAAGATACGTTCTTTAGCACGCGCTTTCTCTTCATCTCTACGTGCCCCTCCGATGCAAGCATCAAAACCATGCTTCGAAATCGTATCGAGTAACGTTACAGTCTGCAAAGCGTTACGGCTTGCATTTTTACCTTTCTGCTCAACCACTTTTCCTTGGTCAATACTATCCTGAACATAGCCGACAATGAGCTTCTCCCCGATGTCTTCAATCAATGAATCTCTGAAAGTAATGGTTTCGGGAAAATTGTGCCCTGTGTCGATATGAACCAATGGAAATGGAAATTTACCTGGTCTGAACGCTTTTTTTGCTAGGTGGACAAGCGTAATCGAGTCTTTACCACCCGAAAATAACAGTGCAGGCTTTTCAAATTGGCCAGCTACCTCCCTTAATATATATATTGCTTCCGCTTCTAAATGATCTAAATAGTCCATTCTCTGAAAATAATAAAATTTAAATTAATGAATTTGGGTTTAACTGTAGTTTTGTTAAGATTTAACAGCGTGCAAACCGCATTCTTTTTTACTTTGATCTTCCCACCACCATCGGCCGGCACGGAAATCTTCTCCCTCTTGTATCGCTCGGGTACAGGGCTGACAACCAATACTCGGAAAACCTTTGTCGTGTAATACATTGTATGGGATATAGTGTTCCTTACAGTACTTTTTTACCTCTTCAAAAGTCCAGTCAAACAAAGGATGTATTTTGATAATTTGGTTTACCTCATCGTATTCGATAAAGTCCATGTCATGTCTATTGGTAGACTGGTCCGAACGTATCCCTGTTATCCAAACTTTCTTTCCGCTGATTGCACGTTGCAGCGGCTCAATTTTTCTGATTCTACAACACTCTTTGCGGTTTTCTACCGATTCATAAAATGAATTTGGACCCTTCTTGCTGATAAAATCTTCCAATAACGTGTTATTAGGACTGTACGTTTTAATCTGCAATGGATAACGCTCCAGTGTACGGCTCCATAACGAATAGGTTTCCTTAAACAGTCGGCCAGTATCCAATGTGAATAGTTGAATATCCAGATTATTTTTACCGATCCACTCCGTGATGATCTGATCTTCTATACCGAAAGAGGTTGAGAAAATGACTTCCTTAGGAAACAATGAAGTCACGGTCTGCAGGAGCTCCACTCCTTTTTTATCTCCAATAATTTCTTTGAGTTCCTTAACGTTCATGACCTAATATATCTTTTGTATGCTCGTTCAACTTCTTTACTTTAAATTCGAAATCCCCTTTGAGCTGATCCCGATAAGTGCTCATGAGTGACAATGTTTCGTCTATTTCCTCCGGTAACAGGTCATTTAGCAACTCTTTGAGGCGCTTAGCTATCGTTGGTGACTTCCCGTTTGTGGAAATGGCGATTTTCAGATTTCCCTTTTTTACAATAGATCCGAGATAGAAGTCACACAATTCAGGTTTGTCTGCTGCATTAAACAATATATTCTGTTCGGATGTTAAACTGCGGAGTTGATCATTGAGTTCCATATTGTTGGTTGCTGCAATGACGAGCTGTTTGTTCATCATATCATCTGAGGCAAACGGGCGAACGTGTAGATCAATCTGCGGATACTTTTTTAATAACTCCGCAAATTCTGGGATAATTTCCATAGCTACAATGGTCAGATTCAATGTTTTGTCATTGGACGCCAAAGCTTCAAATTTCTCCAGTGCAACTTTTCCTCCCCCGACAAGCAGGGTGTGGATCTGATTAAGTTTAACGAATATGGGAAAGAGTTGGTTCATGACTACAATGCTAATGCTTTTTCTTTAATTTCATGAAATGAACGGTGTTTAGCGACAACATCACCGATTACGATGATGGCAGGAACTCCTACTCTTTTCTCTACCGATTCGTCAAGAATATTGTCTATCGTGCCAAGTACAACCTTTTCATTCGGTAACGAACCGTTTTGAATCAGTGCGATAGGTAAGCTATGTAGATTTCTTTCGCGGTAAATGGCTACGATTTCAGCCAGTTTACCATACCCCATCAAAATGACTACCGTAGCTTTGGATTCCGCGGCCAAATAAAGATCCGATGACAAAGAGCCGTCTGACTTTGAGCCCGTTATGACCCAGAAGCTATCACTAATTCCACGGTAAGTCAGCGGAAGTTGCTGCAATCCAGTTAGTCCAATGGCAGATGAGATCCCGGGAACAACTGCTGTTTCAATACCAAATTGCTGGATATAGTCAATTTCTTCCCCGCCACGACCGAAAACAAAGGGATCGCCACCTTTTAAGCGGACAACATGTCCATAATTTAACGCATAATCTACCAATAGACGATTTATTTCATCCTGCGAGGTTGATAGTTGTTCAGCACGTTTTCCAACATATATTTTGATACATGCTGTTTGTGCATAGTCCAGCAATTCATCATTTACCAACGCATCATACAAGATGACATCAGCTTTTTGTATGGCTTTGATTCCTTTCAGGCTGATCAATTCCGGATCGCCTGGTCCAGCTCCCACTAAAGTTACTTTTGCTTTTATTGACATTCTATTCCCTCCCTATACCAGTATCGGTGTTAAATTTTTACGTTGATAAACCTCATTGATAAACGTTGTAGCTTCTTTTAGGTATCCTGTTGCAAAGTGGTCGCTCGGTTCATTTTTACTGATCTGTAGTACCAATTCTGGAAAAGTTTTATCGAAACTGTATTCGCCTGTTTCCACAAAGTGAATTTGGAATTCGTTGATGACCGTGTTTTGGGTACTGGCACTGATTCCTTTATCCAACAATAGCGCCTTAGCAGCCTGTACAAAGGCGTTGTAAGCGTGGTAAATCGCATCAGAGAATTTTGACTCTTTAAATGTTTCATTTGCCCACTGCAATTTCTCTTCAGCCTCATAAATTAAGGTAGCAACCAAATCTATGACGACCCCCGCACACTCTCCTACACCGATAGCTGTCTGGAACGTTTCTTCGTGGCCCCAGTCTACAAATTCATCTGCAGCTAGGTTGGTAAGATCCGATAGCGGTTTCAGGAGATTGTAGAAGTAATTTTTGCCTTGTCTGTCATAATAGGCGTGAAAGTTTTCGTTTTCATCCGCATTTTTCTTGTAATCATTTAGCACCCACTCAACTACATGTAATACGCGCTTAGTAGGTACTTTAATGATACGTTCAGCAACTCGACCTTCACCATTACCGATGGTGCCGCCTCCTAGCATTACCTGTGCAGCCGGTACGACCTTACCTTCCGCCTTTACCGAACTCCCATGGAACCCAATATGCGCTAGACCATGTTGTCCGCAGGAATTCATACAGCCTGAAATCTTTATTTTTAGATCCCGATTAAAGACGAAATCCTGATGGAACTCTGCAATGTAGGATTCGATCACGCGTGCCATTTCCGTACTATTCGAGATACCAAGGTTACAGGTGTCGGTACCTGGACATGTTGTTACGTCTGCTGTACTGTCGTAACCTGCCTGGGCAAGATCTAAGGATTGAAGCAATTGATAGATATGCGGTAGGGATTTTGCCGTCGCATATTTTAATAATAAGCTTTGGTTTTGTGTGATGCGGATATCGTCTGCAATTAAATCTTTAAGTCCAGCGACGAATGCCCTGGCTTTATCCGTACCAATGTCGCCAGTGGAAACGCGGACATACACCCCGTAGTATCCTTTCTGTTTCTGTTCGAAGGTATTGGTGTTTTTCCAAACCTGATAATTTAAATCACTATCCAGGTCGAGGGATGACAATTGCTCGTCATTTGGCGCTGCAGGTTGCTCAATCTTATTTCGGTCGATTGGGTAGGTTTTTACCTTTGTTGCAATTTTTTCAGCTTCAATTAAATTGAGCACTTCTTCTAAGCCCAATTTCTGAATAAGGTATTTGAAACGGGCTTTATTACGATTATTTCTTTCGCCATAACGATCAAAGACACGAAGCGTGGCTTCTATATAAGGGATAAGTTCATCTTCCGGCAGGAATTCATTTGTCATAGATGCCAAGAAAGGCTGAGAACCCAGTCCGCCCCCCAACAGCACTTTGAAACCACGTGTTTCAACACCATCAACAAATTTTAATTTTGGAATAAAACCAAGGTCATGAATATAGGAAAACGCGCTATCTTCATCACTAGCAGAAAATGACATTTTGAATTTCCGGCCCATTTCCGCACATACGGGATTGCGCAAAAAATATTCAAAAGTTGCCTGAGCATACGGTGAAACATCAAAAGGTTCTTTAGGATCGATGCCCGAACTTGGCGAAGCTGTGACATTGCGCACGGTATTTCCACATGCTTCCCGTAATGTTATGTCATCTTCAGCTAACTTTGCCCAAAGCTCGGGAGTGCGATCTAAACTTACATAATGTATCTGTATATCTTGGCGTGTTGTAAGGTGCAAATTGCTGCTTGCATATTCATCTGATATTGCTGCAATTTTAAGCAATTGCTTGAACGTAACTTTTCCAAATGGGAGTTTTATACGAACCATTTGTACTCCAGGTTGTCGTTGTCCATATACCCCCCGAGCTAAACGCAACGATCTAAATTTCTCGTCTGCTATCTTGCCTTCGTGGAACAATCGAATTTTTTTCTCAAGTTCGATAATCTCCTTTTCCACGACTGGGTTTTCTAATTCTGTACGAAAGCTTTGCATAAAACTAATAAAATCTATTGATTTGGTATTCTTTTCTCGATGTCAAATGTAAAAATATTTTTTTAATATTCTATAATATCTACCAAATTAATATATATTTGCCCTATAAAATTTAATATACAAAACCTGTAGACTATTAGGTGTAACGATGAGAAAGTGTTTTATTGTACTTGTTTTAAGCGTTTTAATCATATTGAAATTGACTTCCTGTGCGCCTGAAGTGAAGAATGGATATACGAGAGAGCATGGTTTTGAAGGTAATATTTCGCTATCAGGGGCTTTTGCGCTATACCCTTTGGCTGTAGTATGGAGCGAAGATTTTAAAAAAATACATCCGAATGTTCGATTTAATATTTCTGCCGGTGGCGCCGGCAAGGGCATTGCCGATGTCCTTACTGGAATGGTTGATATTGGGATGGTGTCGAGAGATCTGCATGAGCAGGAAGTAAAAAAAGGAGCTGTTCCAATTATTGTGGCAAAAGATGCTGTTATATGTACAATCAATCCAGCCAACCCTAATTATCCTGCTATCTTGAGGCGTGGTTTGAGCCGTGAAGAACTGTTGGACATTTTTGTGAATAAAAAGTTCAAGACGTGGAAAGAAATTGATCCACGTTTTACGGCGGATCCTATCCATGTGTATGTACGATCAGATGCTGCAGGGGCAGCTGAAACCTGGGCTAAATTTTTGGGAAATAAGCAAGAGGATCTGCAAGGAATAGGAATTTTTGGTGATCCTGGGATTGCTCAAGCGATTAAAGACGATATACATGGTATCGGTTTCAATAATATTAATTATGTCTACAATCTTAAAACTAACAAGGTTTTTGACCGTATAGCTGTTGTTCCTTTAGATATTGATGAAAATGGACGTATCGATGAAAATGAACAGTTTTACGGTACACTACCTGAATTAACGGAGGCCGTAGCCACGGGCAAATATCCGGCTCCGCCTTCAAGGGAGTTAACCTTTGTAACGCGAAACAAGACCGAATCCCTTCTTTTGAAGGAGTTTATTTCTTTTGTGCTTCAGAAAAATGCACAGTCGCAGCTGCTTGAAAATGGTTATGTTCCACTAAATGAAACACTGGTAAAAGAAGAACTTAATAAGTTATAGCATGCTAAATACTCGTCTCGTAAAAGATATCCTCGTTAAGCGGACCACTTTACTCCTGTTGCTACTATCACTCTCAGTAGTGGTAATTATAGCGGTTGGTTTGACGGTCAAATCAATTCCTTTATTTGAATACAGTGATATTTTTCAGCTGTTAGCGGGCAAGCTGTGGTCACCAATGAAAGGGTCTTTTGGCTTTTTGCCATTTATAGCCGGTACGCTTGCTGTTACTTTGATCTCGCTAGTAATTGCAATCCCATTGTGCATATTAACTGCTGTGTACCTAACAGAGTATGCGTCTGATGCGTTGAAAAACATGATGCTTCCATTGGTCAATATCTTAGCTGCAATTCCACCTGTTCTTTATGGAGTCTGGGGTGTGTTGTTTATCGTGCCGCTGATTCAGCTGTACATTGCACCGATTTTTGGTGTTGTGACCTCTGGATATTCAGTGCTTGCTGGGGGCATTGTATTGGCTGTGATGATCTTCCCTATCATGATCTCCATTATGGTGGAGGTTCTTCAAACCATTCCTTATGATCTGAAGGCTGCCTCACTATCTTTGGGAGCAACGAAATGGGATACCATCAAACACGTTATACTCAAAAAAGCTAGACCGGGCATTGTTGCTGCCATCGTTTTGTCTACATCCAGAGCTTTTGGTGAAACGATAGCGGTATTAATGGTCTGTGGAAATGTTGCAAAGGTGCCGACTTCGATATTTGATGCGGGGTATCCTATCCCTGCGTTAATTGCCAATAATTTCGGAGAGATGATGTCAATCCCACTTTATGAGTCAGCTCTGATGTTCTCAGCGCTGCTTTTATTTGTGATCATATTTATTTTTAATTTAATTTCCCGTCTCATATTAAGACGACTGGAAGGAGGTCAGCATGGATAATACCAGAAGACGGTTACTGAGCGAAAAAGTAGCGAAAGTTTTTATGCACCTTTCGGGTATAACGGTAACAGCTTCGCTGTTTTTTATAGTCGGCACGATATTGTATAAGGGACTTCCCTATCTCAATTGGGAAATGGTCAGTCAGTTACCAAAAGGTGGGTTTTACATCGGAAAGGAAGGTGGTATTTTGAATGCGATATTGGGTTCGATGTACTTGGCTGGTGTTTCAACTGCGCTGTCTGCGCTGATCGGGATTCCGATTTCGTTATATCTGAATATCTATTTGGGAACGAACTCCAAAATAACACAGTTTTCGAAATTACTGTTCGATGTATTGTATGGCGTTCCTTCGATTGTCTATGGTGCTGTAGGTTTCGGAATTATGGTCTATTTGGGTATTCGGGCTTCCCTATTGGGAGGTATTATTACAGTAACGCTACTGACTATTCCAATTGTGGTACGTACTGTGGACGAGTTGATCAAGACCATTCCAGAAGACCTGAAAAACGTTACCCTTTCATTGGGTACCACCCGCTGGGAATTGGCTAAGGTGATGCTGAGAAGTGTTCGTACCGGCCTACTTACAGCTGTTTTACTAGCCTTTGGTCGTGCCATCGGTGACGTGGCGGGAGTTTTATTGACTACTGGTTTTAGCGATAATCTCCCTAAATATATCGATGAGCCGGCGGCAACATTACCTTTATCTATATTTTTTCAATTAAGTAGCCCTATCCCCGAAGTACAGGGTCGGGCGTATGCCTCAGCTTTAGTTTTAACAATCATTATCTTAATTATTGTAGTATGCACTCATATCCTTCAATCGAAACAAAAGAATCGCCGATAGTAAATCCCTTGATAGATCCGCATATTGAAATTAAGGATCTTAACGTGTATATTGACGGACGTCATATACTGAAAAATATCAACCTTGCATTGCCAAACAATAGTGTAACTTCCATTATTGGACCATCGGGATGTGGGAAAACAACGCTTTTAAAAACACTAAATAGGTTGGTAGACGATACTAAGGGGGTTGAAATAACAGGTTCCGTTCTGGTTAACGGCGAGGATATCTATGGTAAGAATGCCGAAGTAACGCATATCAGGAAGAAGATGGGGTTGCTTTCACAGAAACCTTATCCATTGCCAATGTCCATTTACGATAATGTCGCCTATGGTCCACGAATACATGGTACCCGAAGTAAGAAAGAGCTGGATAAGATTGTCGAAACTCAATTGCGTAATGTTGCTTTATGGGACGAGGTAAAGGATCGTTTAAGTCACTCCGCTAGTGGATTGTCTATTGGCCAGCAGCAAAGGCTCTGTTTGGCGAGAGGTCTCGCTGTAGAACCTGAAATTATCCTTGGGGATGAATCCACATCTGCTTTGGATCCATTGTCGACTGCTAAAATTGAAGAACTACTCATCGAGCTGAAGAAAGATTATACTATCGTCTTGGTGACGCACATCCTACGGCAGGCGCGACGGGTATCAGACTATATACTTTTTGTCTATGATGGTGAAGTTCTTGAGTTTGGGCCAACAGAACAGGTTTTGTTAAATCCCCAAAATGAAATTACAAAACAGTACGTGAAAGGATTTATTTCCTAAATGTAGTGAATATATTAGCAGGATGAATGATGCGGGATCGTTCTAACTAAAAGATGAATGATCCCGCATTTTATTTTGCCACAGTATCAGTGTAACTATAAATCCTTATTTTAGCTGAAAAAGATCATCTATTCCCAATATTTTCTTTGATGTAAATCCTTCGGCATATTTCGCCTGGATATAGCGTCCAAATTCGCGTGCCCTCGCAGCTGTTGATTCCATGAAATCGGGATTGGAAATATAGGTCTGCGGTTCATCCGGGTTCACATTTTCTCCGGTATAAAATTGAGTTTTATAGGCGAGTACAGATTTTTCTTTAATAGGATAATAATCCGTTATATCAATGACAACATCAGGTTTGATATAGTAGTCCTGTACAAATTGGAGTACCAATCGGGGGCGGTAAGCTTCTTGAATAAGATTGTCCTGGTCGAGCGTTTCCACCCTCCTTAAGCCCGCGAGAAAACAGGCTTCATTGACCATTTGCCCAGCTCTTCCATGGTCTGGGTGGCGATCAGTAATGGCGTTTGTAATGACTATTTCCGGCTGATATTTCCGGATAGCTTTTATAACCGCCATTTTTTCCATTTCGGCATTTTCAAAAAAACCATCTCTCAGTCCAAGATTCTCTCTAACGGTTAATCCTAAAATTTCTGCGGCATCTTTTGCCTCCTGAGATCGGGTCTCTGCTGTGCCGCGCGTACCAAGCTCACCTTGAGTCAAGTCAACAATTCCTACTTTTTTTCCTTCAGCAACATATTTTGCCATCACACCCCCGGCGCCTAGTTCAGCATCATCCGGATGGACAGCAATGACAAGTAGATCTAATTTTAGCATATAAATAATCCTCTATTTAATTTAACTTCCCTTCTTATCGTAAATCATTCCGTTTAACCGATGAGTGGTCTTGGCAATTTAGAATATGCTATAGGAAGCAGCTGCAAAGGTAAGCAGTTTAAAGATTACTCTTGTAAAAGACGTTCAATATTGCGGCAAATTTTACTTGATAATGGCGAAGTAATTGGATAATAGAAGTCTATGACTTCTCCTTTCCTATTTATCAGGTATTTGTGAAAATTCCACAAAGGTTTACTGTTGATATTTCCGTTTTGCTCTTTATTGGAAAGAAAACTGTACAGGGGGGATGTATATTCACCAATAACATGGCTTCGTTTAAAGACAGGGAAACTCACCTGTTGATTGATTCTGCAGAATGTTTCTAGCGTGCCACCAGTTAATGGTTCCTGATTCCGAAAATTATTTGCTGGAAATGCCAAGATCTCGAAGCCTTGATCTTTGTACTTTTGATAGAGTTTTTCGAGCGATTTAAACTGTCTGGTCAATAGACATTGACTAGCGGTATTGACGATGAGCAGTACTTTCCCTTCAAAATCTGCTAGCGATCTTTTTTTACCGTTAAACTGGAGTGCATCGAAGTCGTATACTGTTTTCATCTGGTTTTCGTTTAAGTGTTCACATAACAGGCTGTGTTCTCGACTTTTCGAATTCCCTAATAATATTTTCAATGGCAAAGTCTTCTTTAGGGTCATAAGTCGACTTTAAGTTGTGCCCAAATATTTTTGCAACTCCTTGGTAGAAAAATGCGGAAAGCCCGCCCTTCATTTCTTTTACCATTTCGTAGCCGGTATGTCCGGTATAGCGATCGATCAACTTAATGAGTATTTTGCCTTGAGAAACCGTCATATTTTTGATTTCTCTATCAAACATCTGTTTGACATCGTTTTCACATTTCTCCACTAGGGCTTTTTGTTCTTTTTTGTCCGCCGTCAACGCAAGTTCTCTATCCAGTTGATCATATCTTTTTTGCGCATATATTGCATAAGGCAGAACCTTTAGGACATTTCTTCTAAAGCGAAGATATTCTCTGCGCGCTTCTTCACTCGACCAAGTTCTTTTGGCTATAACGGTGACCGTTGGGATAGGAAACCACGGCAGCACTTCTCCATTTGGCAATGTTGTTGTCAGATAGCTGTTTACGGTCTCCTGAGCTCCTTCTCCATAAAGAGGCAGCGTAAGCGACTGAGACTGTGCCCTGCTGGACAAAGGCCCTGTTAGAAAAAGTAAACACAACAAAATTGTCTTCATCTGGGCAATTATATAACGCTTTTTAATTTGTCAATGCTATAATATTTTGGTAGATTTATTACAAAATAAGTTAGCTTGAAAATAGTGTTCAAGAATACATTAACTAAATTACACAAATTTACTCAAAAAACATCATTTACCAGTAACGTTTATGAAAGATTATGTGATTGATATTGAAGCAGAAAACAAAGAGATAAGGAAACGTTACCGAGCATTGTTACGCGCTTGTAAACCTACTTTACAGCGTGGGGACAAGCAGGAGATCCGGAAGGCATTTGACTTAGCATTGGATAGCCATAAGGAAATGCGACGCAAATCAGGAGAGCCTTATATCTATCACCCAATTGCTGTTGCCCAGATTGCCGCCGAAGAGATTGGTTTAGGGACAACATCTATAGTATGCGCGTTGCTCCACGATGTAGTTGAAGATACCAATGTAACATTGGATGAAATTGAAGAAATGTTTGGTAAAAAAGTTCGTCGGATTATCGATGGACTGACTAAAATTTCGGGAATTTTTGATCCAAATAGTTCCATGCAGGCGGAGAATTTTAGAAAAATGCTGCTCACGCTTGCAGACGATGTTCGTGTCATTCTTATCAAATTAGCGGATAGGCTGCACAATATGCGCACGATGGAATTTATGGCTCGGGATAAGCAGCTGAAGATTGCTTCGGAAACGAGTTACCTTTATGCGCCATTAGCCCATCGTTTGGGGCTTTACGCAATAAAATCTGAGTTGGAAGATCTCTCGATGAAATATACCGATCCGGATACTTATAAATTTATCGCACGAAAACTCAATGAGAAAAAAGCGGAGCGTGAGCGGTTTATAGGTGATTTTATCGATCCCATCAAAGAGATATTGGAGGAACAGGGAATCAAAGCTTCGGTATTTGGCCGCCCCAAATCAATTCATTCCATATGGAATAAGATGCGGAAAAAATCGATTCCTTTTGAAGAAGTTTATGACCTGTTTGCTATACGTATTGTTATCGATGCTGTAGATGAGAAGGAAAAGACGGAGTGCTGGAAGGTCTACTCGATCGTCACCGATTTGTATCGTCCTAATCCCGACCGGCTTAGGGATTGGATTTCCTCGCCGAAAGGAAATGGTTATGAGTCATTGCATACCACCGTCATGGGGCCTCGAGGGCAGTGGGTGGAAGTTCAGATTCGTACTAAACGAATGAATGAAATTGCCGAAAAGGGGTTTGCAGCACATTGGAAGTACAAAGAATCAAATTCTGATTCCGGTTTGGATCAATGGATCAAAAAGGTACGCGATGTATTAAGCAGCCCAGATCAGAATGCAATGGATTTTGTGGATGATTTTAAAATGAATCTGTTCTCGGATGAGATTTTTATCTTCACTCCGAAAGGAACATTGATACAACTACCCAACAATGCCACGGCTTTAGATTTTGCATTTGAAATTCACTCAGATATTGGGGCAAGCTGTATTGGCGCTAAAGTAAACCACAAGCTGGTTCCTTTGAGTCATATTCTACAAAATGGGGATCAGGTCGAGATTATTACATCGAGCAAGCAATCTCCTAAGGAGGATTGGTTAAATTTTGTCGTAACTGCAAAAGCCAAATCCAAAATTAGGTCTTCATTAAAAGAAGAAAAGAGAAGAGTTGCGGAAGATGGAAAAGAGATATTGGAACGAAAGTTAAAATCACTCAAAGTGACGTATAACACGGAGAATATTAACAAAATTGCCAATTTTCTCAAGTATCCCAGTTCACAAGATCTGTTCTACAATGTGGCCAAGGGAATAGTCGATATGAGGCAATTACGCGAGTATGTTGCGCATGAAAAGGCCGTTGAGGTCAATACAAATAGCTCTTCTGGAAATCAATTTAACGCACATATCGGCGGATTAGTCGAAAAGATCAATAAGAAGGAGTTCGATACGATTTTGATTGGTGATGATATGCAGAAAGTCGATTATACTTTAGCACCGTGTTGCAACCCTATTCCCGGTGATGATATCTTTGGATTTTTAACGGTTAATGACGGAATAAAGATTCACCGTACGAGCTGTCCAAATGCTTCAAAATTGATGGCAAATTATGGCTACAGAATTTTAAAAGCGCGATGGGCCTCCACAAAGGATTCTGCATTTTTGACTGGTTTGCATATTGTTGGTATCGATGATGTTGGATTGGTAAATAAACTAACAACTGTGATTTCCCAAGAATTTACGGTCAATATCCGATCATTGTCGATTTCAAGTAATGATGGCATTTTTGATGGTAATATTATGGTGTATGTGAATGATACTGCTCAACTTGAAAGTTTAATGAGAAATTTAAAGCAAGTTAGAGGAATAACAGGTGTTAATCGGTATGAATCGGAAAGCTAGTCTTTAGCATTTGGATTCAAAATCGCTTTTAAGCGGCTACCTTGCCCCTATTTTTAATAGCGGAAATATCAATCCTAATTGGTAAATTTGTACAAGAATATTTTTACTATGAATCAAGCTGAAAATTTTGCAACTGTAAAAAAAATCTTCGAGGCCTACTTAGAGAACAAAAATCTAAGAAAAACACCAGAGCGCTATGCGATCTTGGAAGAGATTTATTCACGTACCGACCATTTTGATGTAGAGTCTTTATATATCCATATGAAGAACAAAAAATACCGTGTCAGTCGTGCTACAGTTTATAATACCCTAGAACTTTTGGTGTCTTGCGATCTGGTTACAAAGCACCAGTTTGGCCGGAACATGGCGCAATTTGAAAAATCTTATGGTTTCAAACAGCACGATCATGTGATCTGCATTGAGTGCAATAAGGTGGTTGAGTTTTGTGATCCCCGTATCAACCAAATTCAGAGTCTGATGGGAGATCTTTTAAAATTTGACATTAAGCACCACTCGCTCAATTTGTATGGCGTGTGTCAAGACTGTCAACTTAAGAACAAAAAAGAAGAGGCTGTAGTGCACACAGCTATTTCAAATTAATCTTATATTTTCTTAAATATAATAGTACATTTGTTCAGGAATGTTCAGGAGAAAAATTCCTGAACATTTTATTTTTAAATAGGGTCTATTTTTATTAATAACATTTAATTACTATACTTTAAAAGCTATGCAAGTTGATGTGCTTTTGGGCTTACAATGGGGTGACGAGGGTAAAGGTAAAATCGTAGACGTATTTTGTCCGAAATACGATTTGATCGCTCGTTTCCAAGGCGGCCCTAACGCCGGACACACGTTGGAATTCGATAACAAGAAATTCGTACTCAACACAATTCCATCTGGTATCTTCAATGAAGGTACACTAAATCTTATAGGTAATGGTGTCGTTATCGATCCGATTATCTTAAAAAGAGAGTTAGACAATCTAAAGACAGCTGGTTTTGATCCGGTGGGTAAAGGCAATTTGGTTTTAGCGCGCAAAGCACACCTTATTCTGCCGACACACCAATTATTGGATGCTGCCTCAGAATCAAATATGGGTGCAGGTAAAATTGGATCTACGCTAAAAGGTATTGGGCCAACTTATATGGATAAAACCGGTAGAAACGGTTTACGTGTAGGTGATACAACGCTTCCAGATTTTCAGGAGCGTTACCAGAAGTTGAAAGAAAAACATCTTAATATTCTTTCACATTATGGTGATATACCAGATTTTAGTGAGAAAGAGAAAGCATTTTTAGATGCTATCGAATTCATTAAGTCAATTCCACATGTGGATTCAGAACATTTGGTGAATCAATATTTGAAAGAAGGTAAACGCGTGTTGGCTGAGGGAGCGCAAGGCACACTTTTGGATGTTGATTTCGGTTCTTACCCTTTTGTTACTTCCTCTAACACCACTACAGCAGGAGCTTGTACAGGACTTGGTATTGCGCCAAATAAAATTGGTAAAGTATACGGTATCTTTAAAGCCTATGCTACTCGTGTGGGTGGCGGTCCCTTCCCTACTGAACTTCATGATGAGACTGGTGAGAAATTACGTCAACTGGGGCATGAATTTGGAGCGACTACAGGCCGTGCCCGTCGTACTGGTTGGATTGATATTCCAGCTTTGAAGTATGCGATTATGTTGAATGGCGTTACAGACCTGATTATGATGAAGGCTGATGTATTAGATACTTTCGATAAAATCTACGCCTGTACGCACTACAAATATAACGGTGAAGTGATTGATTATATGCCTTATGAAATTATCACACATCAAGCGGAGCCTATTTTGGAAGAAATTGACGGCTGGAAACAAGATTTGACCGGTATTACATCTGAACAGGAAATACCTGAAGCATTAAAAAATTATATTTCTTATTTAGAGAAAGCTCTTGAAGTGCCTATTACAATCCTATCGGTAGGCCCTGATCGTAAACAAACATTAGCTTTATCGAAATAAACTATGCGGATCGAAAGTTTTGCTCTTCTCGATTCTAAAGATAAATTTCATCAAAAAGCCCTACACTGGTCGGGGCAATTTGATGAAATTTCTTTCTTTAATAGTAATGGGATGTCCGATCAATGGGGCAAATTTGAACAGGTAATGGCTGTCAAGGCATTGTATTCGTTCCGCGCAAATCAAAATGTATTTGACGGGCTCAATGCTTTTTTGAAATTACATCGATCTGAATTTATACCTGGATTTCTTTCCTATGATCTTAAGAATGAGATCGAAGAATTGCAAACTACGGGAAAGGATGAGCTCGAGTTTCCGGAAGCTTATTTTTTTGTGCCGGCAATTACGATTCGATGGACTGGTGATCAGGTGCATATTGAAGCGGAAGATCCTGTTGCAATTTATCAGGCTATTTCCGATACTCAGATCCCTGAGGCGTTCCCAATTGCTGTGCATGTGCAATCGCGCTGGACAAAAAGTGAATATACCGAAGCTTTTGAAAATGTACAGGCACATATTCAGCGTGGAGATATCTATGAAGTAAACCTTTGTCAGGAATTTTTTGCTGAAAATGCTGATGTTTCTCCCTTTGAAGTCTATCATCGTTTGAATTCCATATCACCTACTCCATTTAGTTCATTTTTCAAGTTAGGGCATCATTTTATCATGAGCGCTTCCCCCGAACGATTTTTAGCGAAACAACAAGGAAAGTTGATTTCTCAACCTATTAAAGGTACTGCGAAAAGGGGAACGAATGCAATAGAAGACCAAGAAATTATTGCTGACATGTTGAGATCAAAAAAAGAAATTGCAGAAAATGTGATGATTGTAGACTTGGTTCGTAATGATTTAACGCGTAGCGCTTTACCCGGAACTGTGGAAGCTACCCGCCTTTTTGAGATCCAGTCATTTAAACAGGTGCATCAAATGATTTCGACCATTACCTGCGTTCAGGCACCGCATGTTGCCAATGTGGACGTCATTAGAAATACTTTTCCTGCAGGTTCAATGACCGGTGCTCCTAAAATTGCTGCAATGCAGATTTGCGATCAGCTTGAAGCCCGGAAGCGTGGTATCTATGCTGGATCTATTGGTTATTTTGATACTGTACATGATGAATTTGATTTTAACGTCGTTATCCGTTCATTACTTTACAATAAACAAAAAAGGTACCTTTCTTTTCATACTGGAGGAGCGGTTACTAATCAGGCAGATGCCGAACACGAGTATCAAGAGTGTCTTTTGAAAGCTTCCGCCGTCTTGAAAGCGTTGGGGACTAGTTTGGACGAATAAAACTATACTAATTTTGTAGAGAATATTTTTTGCTTCAAGTATTTTTTCGACCTTTGTTCCGTTGGCTTCACAGATTCCCTATATCGATTTACATACGCATCGGAATTATCCGGTCAGCGAGCTCGAAGTTCGTTCTATAAAGAATGTTGCGTTGAACCATTCAGAGCTCGTTACTGAGGTCGATTGTTCAGTAGGTTTGCACCCATGGTATATCAATGGGAATACTGAACACGATTTAGGACTAATGGCCAACGCATTAGAACGAAAGCAAGTTTTAGCTATAGGTGAATGCGGTATAGACAAAACGATAGAAATTCCCCTCACTGATCAGCAGTCTATCTTTGATAAACAGGTTTGCTTAGCCCAAAAATATCAGAAGCCGCTAATCATTCATTGTGTGCGCGCTTTTGAGGAGATCGTAAGCAGCCTGAAAAGATTAGATTTTAAAGAACCTGTCATTTTTCATGGATATCGTAAAAATTGGATTTTGGGTCAACAATTAATACGCAAAGGTTATTATTTATCCATTGGCCAACACTGTCTGAATGGAAGTCAGGATGAGCTTTTACAACATATTTCACTCTGTCATCTGTTTCTAGAGACAGATACAGATACGATGATAGAAATTAATGCCCTTTATTGCTACGTAGCTCAGGTGAGATCGATAGCAGTGGAAGAGCTAAAATGCATTATATATCAGAATTATAAGAAAGTATTTAATAAATAAGCCAGCATATTGTGTTTATTCCTATTGAATGAAATACGCGGGCTGCATCATGAAATAAAAAATTGAATTAAATAAATGAAAGATTTAAGTTGGCTGTCACGTACCGAAGCATTAATTGGTCGAGCGGCGATTGAAAAATTAGCAAATTCGCATGTGATGGTGTTGGGATTAGGCGGTGTGGGGTCATTTGCAGCAGAATTTATATGCCGGGCAGGTGTAGGGAAAATGACCATCATCGATGGAGATACAGTAGATCCGTCCAACCGTAATAGACAACTTCCAGCCTTGTCGACCAATCATGGCGAGGCGAAAGCTGAGATTATGCGTCAACGATTGTTAGCGATAAATCCCGAGTTAGACTTGACGGTAATACAGGATTTTATCATTCCAGAAAAGATACCTGCATTATTGGAATTGTCTCCGGACTACTGCGTAGAAGCTATTGATAGTATTACACCTAAACTATTTTTCATTCGAAGAGCGTTGGAGGCCAATATACCTTTTGTGAGTTCAATGGGTGCAGGAGGAAAAGTGGATCCCACAAAGATCAAAATTGACGATATTGGTAAATCCTATAACTGTAAATTGGCGCATCACATTCGTAAGAAATTGCGGAAACACGGTATTCGGGACGGTGTTAAAGTAGCCTTTTCAACCGAATTGCCAAATAAGGATTCTTTGCTGTATACTGATGGGAGTAATTTTAAGAAATCAGCTTATGGTACCATGTCGTATCTGCCTGCTGCGTTTGGTGGGGCAATTGCATCGGTTGCGATACGCGATTTGATCGAAAATGTTTAACTTAGTAACAGAATAAACATATGAACAAGAGATAAAGCGCCCTATTGCAAGATGGGGAGCTTATCTTTTTAAATCTTAACGGCTAATCACACCTTTCATATCAATGCCTTTCGGTTTGATATGTTCCAATCGTTTCTTCAGTGTATCTATTTTTGATTTTTCAAGATTACCAGTTGCCATGATAATTCCCTCCTTAACCTGAGCGGTAATAGTAGGAAAATCTTCCAGAATCAGGTTGACATCCCGCGTCAAGGTAGAATCAACCGCTCCACCAATAATTTCATGATATTTTTCACGCGCATCTTCAGGTTCAGGGAGGTTTACCATGATATTGTTATGAATGGATTTTATATTTTCCCCACCTGCCATTTTCGTTTTGTCTTCTATATGCTGCTTAAGCGAATCAGAACCAATCTGTCCATCCAGCGTAACATTTCCTTCTTCAACATTCACTTCGATACCAGGCGTATTTTCTAAGGCCGCTTGGATTGTTGATTTAAGTTTTTCGTCCGATTCGGGCGATCTACAAGCTTGAATGAAGGATAAAGCTCCAACTGATAGGGTTAAAAGTAATTTATTTAGTTTCATGTCATTCGTCATATCTGTACTTTATAAGAACAGATGAAGCGCACTATTGTTTAATATTTCAGCTTTTTGGATACCTAATAAATTGCGCTCACTTTTTGGTCGATGTTGTTAAATACAAAACTATCTCCTATTTTCTTCCCGATAAGTAGCTGTCCGATGGGCGCTAGCGGCGAGATGATGAAAATATTACTATCTCCTATTTTCACTGCTCCAATACTTGTTGCAATAAAGTAAAGGCCAACATTGGTTTGAACGAGGGTCCCTACTCGAGCAACGTCGGTGTCACTATTCAATGCAGCTTCTATATGGAGGAGTTGTTGTAAATCTTTATTCGCTTCGAGAAGTTGCTTTTGGTAGCGATTGATATCCTGTTGAATCATTTCACGTGATGTTTCATATTTGTCTCCAGCGCTACTTTTGGTGTCGTCGGTACTCGAATCCCTTGCTGTCTCCAAAGCAGATACTATCATGGAAATACGATCTTCGGTGCGTTTTAGGGCTGTATCGAGAAGTTCACGTTTGATGTCGAAATAATTATTTGTCATCCCGAAAAATAAGCAATAAGTTTTATTCCAAAAAAAATAAAAACAATACGCTTAGTGTCAATAGCATATAATAAATCGACGGGTAAATAGTACGAATAAAGTTGCAATAACTTAAAAATTTGCTACATTTGTGCATTGAAACACGGAAAGGTGTCAGAGTGGTCGAATGAGCAGTCCTGGAAAGACTGTATACGGGATGACTGTATCGAGGGTTCGAATCCCTCCCTTTCCGCCAAATGATACAAATGCCACGAATAATCGCTATTCGTGGCATTTTCGTTTTTAGCACTATAAAATACGCGCTGGAAGCGGCTTTGACCCATAAGGGTCGAATCTCTTACTTTCCGCAAAGCGAAAAAAGCCACCATATTGCTGGCTTTTTTTATTTAAAATGGACAACGTGTCTCATTTACGGAGGCTAAACGACCAAAAGTTTAAAATAGTAAAATATATTACTTTTCCATTTCTTTAAGTGCCCATTTTGCCATCGCATCAATAACAGGTATTAAAGCTTCACCCGATTCGCTAAGGATATATGAAACGTGTGGCGGCACTATAGGTTTAGCCCTGCGGATTACCAGACCATCATGCTCCATTTGCTTTAAATGTTGAATTAGCATCTTCTCGGTTATTGCCGGTATTGCCCGCTTCAACTCGCTATAACGTTTTTCCCCATTTGAAAGATGATATAATATAATCGGTTTCCAATATCCTCCGATTTTTTCCATGACATAACTTACGGGACAGTTATCAAGCGCATATTGCTTATTCTGCTGAATGGTGGATGTTGTCTTAATAGCTGTCATGATACATACTTTAGGGTAAGTACTTGTATATAAGTAAGCGCAAATATACCTTTGTTTCGATAAATAAAAAATGTTTTGTTATGAAAATTATAATAACAGGGTCTTTAGGAAATGTTGGTCGCCCCCTTAGTCAGCAATTAGCAGCGGCGGGACAAGATATTACAGTCATTAGCAGCAGCGCATCCAAAAAGGCCGATATTAAAAAGTTAGGCGCTAACGCAGCAATTGGTTCAATGACGGATCTGGATTTTTTGGTTAAAACTTTCGAGGGTGCTGATGCAGTCTTCTTAATGACACCCCCCAATATGGGCGGTATAAATATTGTAGAAAACACAGTGAGTGTGGCTAAGAATTATGCTGAAGCGGTTAAAAAAACAGGCGTGAAGAAAATTGTTATGCTAAGCAGCATAGGAGTCGAATCCGCGGTGGATAATGGGCCGATTAAAGGTCTCCATCTTATAGAAAAGCTTTATAACGATTTAGAAAATACGGAGGTAACCTTCTTAAGAGCAGGCTATTTTTACGCCAACTTCTTTAATGATATTGCTTTAATCAAAAATGCAGGAATAATTGGAGCAAATTTTCCTGAAACGACATTGTTGCCTGTTGTGCATCACTTTGATATAGCAAAAGCTGCAGCTGAGGAATTAGTTGTCAGCTCGCCAGGCAAAAAAGTAAGATATATTGTCAGCGATGTTCGTAATGGGTCCGATTTCGCTAGAATTTTAGGTAGTGCAATCGGGATGCCTGCCCTGCCCTGGGTCCAATTTCAGGATGAAGAATCATTAAATGGAATGCTGCAGGGGGGACTTCCACAGGAGGTAGCCGAACTCTATACAGAAATGGGATTGGGTATAAGAAAAGGAGTTTTGCAGCAAGATTTTATCGAGCATGGTTCGGTTGTAAGCGGAGTGATAAAACTGGAGGAATTTGCAAAAGAATTTGCGGTAAATTTTAGTTTTTGATCTCATTTTACCTTGCCTGTTTTCAACTTTGGAGGAAAATGAGAAAATTTAAGAAAAAAAATCCGATTGTACTCTCCTTAAAAAGTTTGACTGATTTAAGCAGTGTATTAAATACCGGCCATGGCTCACCGACTTTACCTTAGATCTTGCTTCCTTTTACCGATCTATTTATTGCTTGTATGGTTTCTGCAAACAGGCGATACGAATTTAACCTGGCATCGTGCGCAAAGATAGGGGAAGTCGCCATGATCTCATTGACACCTGCCTCCTGCAGAAACGACGAAAGGGACGACTGCAGCGTTTTAGGACTGCCGACGAACGAATAAGTGAGCATCTGTTGGGCAGAGAGTTTTTCGGAATTGCTCCACACCTCATTCATGTCATCAAGGGGCGGCTGAAGTGGTTTATAGTTCCCGGAAACGATTCCCAGAAACAATTGTTGTAGGGAAGTAAACAATCGGTGGGCCTCTGCGTCGGAATCAGCAGCTATCACATTTACACATGCCAAAGCATACGGTTCACGCAATTGGGCCGACGGCTTGAAGTGCTGTCGGTATAAAGGTATCGCAGTCTTAAGATGCCTCGGTGCAAAATGACTGGCGAAGGCATAAGGCAATCCCATCTCAGCGGCTAATAAAGCACTTTCGGGACTTGATCCCAGAACCCAGATCGGTAAATCGAGTCCTTCTCCGGGAATGGCTCTTACCGGGCTGGTACTGTTTTCAGCAGAAAAGAAAAGCTGCAGGCGCCTAATGTCTCCGGGAAAATCTGGCTCCACCCTGAAATTCTCACCGCGGATGGCCAGCATTGTCAATAGATCCGTGCCTGGCGCCCGTCCCACACCTAGGTCGATGCGGCCTGGATAGAGTGAACTCAATGTACCGAATTGTTCTGCTACGATCAAGGGAGCATGGTTTGGCAACATGATGCCCCCCGACCCTACCCGAATCCGGTTTGTAACACCTGCAATATGCCCGATCAGAACTGCTGTTGCTGAACTTGCTACATTAGCCACATTGTGATGCTCGGCCAGCCAGAAACGAGTGTACCCTAGCTGTTCAACTTCACGTGCAAGATCAGCACTTTTCTTAAAAGTATCGCTTGGCTGGTCACCCTGTACGACAGTTGCCAGATCCAGAACTGAATATTTGATCATTGAGAAGCCTTTTCTATTAATTATTCTTCTACAAATTTGTGGTTTTGATTTGAAATTGTGAGATGGTTCTCATAGTTTGACAATTGACAGATGAAATGATGACATGCTCCCAGAATGAGTCCGTATCAAACTATCAAAACTCTAGAAAGATGGGACAATCTAGATTAGAAAAGAGTTGGGAACAACAAAACGAACAACTCAGATAGACCTATCTAAAGCATTCATCTTATAATTATATTCGAAATGCTTATCATCGGAAAAATTGCCGATGAACTATTATTATACGGCTTTTGGCTACAATCAGTCCGGCTTTTGGCTAAATCATCATTGAACTATTATTCTAATTTTGCTTGATATTAAAACAAAAAAAATACGTATGTTATCAAAAAACAAAATTGCAGTCGTAACAGGTGGAAGCCGGGGTTTGGGAAAAGACATGGTGCTCAGTCTTGCGAAGAATGGGCTAGATATCATTTTTACCTACAACAATCAAAAAGAAGCTGCCGATGAAGTAGTAAAACAAATTAAGGACTTAGGGCGCCAGGGAATTGCGATGAAGCTTGATGTTTCAAAATCTTCTGGTTTTGATGTATTTGTGGAAAATCTGACAGCTGAATTGCAGTCCCATTTCGACACGGACAAGTTTGACTTTCTTATCAATAACGCCGGTTTTATGCTTCATGCTGAGTATGAAAATGTAACTGAAGAGGAATTTATAGAAATGGAAAATGTACACTTTAAAGGGCCGTTTTTCCTTACCCAAAAACTGCTTCCTCAAATCAATAACTTCGGAGGTATTGTAAATGTCTCTTCCGGTATTACGCGTTTTACCACCCCCGGTTTTGCAGTTTATGCCGCGTTTAAAAGTGCTATGGAAACGTTGACAAAATTTCAGGCCAAAGAATTAGGAAGCAGAAACATCAGAGCCAATGTCATTGCACCAGGACCGATTGAGACCGATATTATGGGGGGCGCTGTTCGTGATAATACAGAGATGAATAAGCATCTGGCCTCTCAGACTGCATTGGGAAGAGTCGGGATTCCGGAAGATATCGGTGGCGTTGTGGCTTTTTTATGCAGCGATGCTGCCGGTTATATCACTGCACAGCGTATCGAGATCTCGGGAGGATCAAATCTTTGATAACCGAATCAAGGATATTTAAATGGTGTAGTCATTACAGGCATCACTATTTAGTTAGGTAAGAGTAAAACCGCCAACTCTCCATAAATTTTAAATTTGCATATATGAAAATTGTAAGAATAAAATCGATTACGGAATACCACCGCTTGAGGGGGCTACCCAAACCTGCGCATCCGCTAATAAGCCTGGTTGAATATTCACAGTTGCAGCTTCCCGAAAACATCGGTGAGGTGAATATTGTCATGGATTTTTATTCGATTGCTTTAAAGCGAGATGTCGGGACAAAGCTCTACTATGGTCAGCAAATTTATGATTTTGATGAAGGATTGATGTTCTTTATTGCACCAGGCCAGGTTTTCAGGATAGAAAGAAGTCCGGATTCATCTGGCAGCAAGTGCAGCGAGGGCAGCGGTTATCTATTGCAGGTCCATCCTGATTTTTTTTGGGGACATCCTTTATCTAAAAATATTAAAGATTACTCCTTTTTCGATTATTCGATTCATGAAGCACTGTTCCTTTATAGTAAGGAAGAACAAACCATCCTTAATATTATGGAGAATATCAGAGAGGAATATCATGCGAATATTGATCGCTACTCTCAGGGCATCATCGACGCTCAGATCGAATTGTTGCTCAAATTCTGTGAGCGCTTTTACAACCGGCAGTTCATTACAAGAAAAATCAGCAGCCATCAAATGCTTGCCAAAGTAGAAAACTTTCTGAATTCCTTTTTCTCAGATGACGAGCGGCCTGACCGTGGACTTCTTTCGGTAAAAACCGTCGCCGATGCCATGAATGTTTCTCCTGATTATCTGAGCGGTCTGCTGAAACAGCTCACTGGCAAAAATGCTCAGGAGCACATACATCAGAAATTGATC
Organism: Sphingobacterium sp. UBA1498; assembly: GCF_002325125.1. NCBI lineage: Bacteria > Pseudomonadati > Bacteroidota > Sphingobacteriia > Sphingobacteriales > Sphingobacteriaceae > Sphingobacterium > Sphingobacterium sp. UBA1498. Next base: position 220,174 of record NZ_DCRG01000021.1, on the reverse strand, counting down.
GAAAAAGCAAAAGAGAGGTTATCCACCACCAATCTGTCCGTAACTGAAATCGCTTATGAATTGGGATTTGAGCATCCTCAGTCTTTCAGCAAACTTTTCAAGACAAAGACGAAACTTTCGCCATTGAGTTTTCGAAGGTCATTTAATTAAAAGATGCTTGAAATTACAATGATTAGTTTATATAAAAAAGCCGACTGTCTTCAAAAACAGCCGGCTCGAGTGAAAGAACCTTAAAACTTTTAAATACAGCTAAATACTCATCATTTATAGCACGTGCTTTTTAAATACCTATCTTTAAGATTTCCTTCATAGATTTTACTCTGCGGTAATGCCCCGTCGATTACGAATTCGGAGACAGTAGAATAGCTTGCTGCGCAGTAAGCAAAATTTCCAGACAACCCAACCTGCGGCAGATGATATCTTTACTATAAAAGTCACGGTGATTTACCGATATAAAAGATGGTGCCAATCTCTCGCAAACCGATAGTCTTTAAGACTAAGTTACGATTTGTTAAAAAAAATTACTTTTCATTTTTAAAAGCCAACATAGACATAACAGCTCCAATACCTGCAATAAGTCCAAATAACTTAAAACTAGTGTTCAATCCAATGTTCACTATAAGACTGAAACCTAAACTACCCAATCCGTATCCCATAAACATTACAAAAGCAAACAATCCAATGGCGACGCCTTTCTGTTTAGAAAGGGTTGTAATAATTCCCGCAAATAGCGGATGTGTCATATCAAATCCTAGCGATAGCGTTGCTATAAAAATACATGATAGTGTCAATGTATAGTTCATCCCCAACAAATAAGCCGACAGCGCACCCACGCAAATACCTATGGGAATTATTCGATTACGCCCATATTTATCAGCGAGCTTACCTATAAAAGGTCCAAACAACAATCCTGGTATGCCATACCCTAGCAAAGCCAATCCCACACCTTCTTCATTTAAATGATAGTTCTTGAAAAAGAAATACCCCGTCCACGCAAATACTCCACTATGAAACATAGAATTAAAAAGTACAAACATGTAAGTTCGCCAACCTCTTGGCAGTAGAATAATATTCTTGTAATTCTTAATCGTATTCGTCAAGCTGAACTCTTTTTCAGATTGGTCCTGAACAAAATTTTTATGATTGATCAGCAAAACGACCAAAATCAATAAACTAACCAAAGCAACGATCCAAAATAACATCTGCCATCCAACAAATGCAGTTAACAACGCTCCCGAGCTCGAACCAAAAGCTGTACCAGCGGCCATAAATCCAAAAAAAACACCTAGTGCATGCCCCCTCTTTTCATAAGGAAATTGATCTCCTATCCAACCAATCGTTGTAGGAGCTACCCCTCCTGCTATTATACCGGTCAACAACCTCAGAATGAGCATTTGATCGATAGTGTTCACAAAACCTGTAAAACCTGTCATCAATATAAAGCCGATCATGGAAAATATAATTATGGGAAATCGCCCATATTTATCTGACAAAGGGGCGTATATTAGAGTAGATAGTCCATAGCTTAACAAATATGCAGGCTCGATAAAACTTACATAACGAACAGACACACCGAAGAGTGAAGAAAGCTGAGGTAAGATCGGTGCTACCATAAATCCCTGAAAGAAAACTATAAAAGTCCCCAGCGATAAAATTACCACTAAGGTCATTGTCGGCCTTGCTTTTTTTATTTGAGAAAGTGTGTCCTGAATTACTTTATCTGTATTCATTTTTGAAAAATATATTTTATATCGCAAATAAAATAAAGAATGACATGACTATAGCATTACAGAAACTGACTGATTAACTAGTACAGTTTGTAATAAAGAACTGCTTACAAAAGGATATTTACAATAACTTTATCAGAAAAAATAGGCGCTTGATAAATGATTGATATCATTGCTTGTTTTTGCTCATCATAAAGTTGTGATGTAATTTCCTGATATGCGCTAGGATCGATTTTTTGCCATACCCATACTTTTCATGGATTTGCTGTTGCGTGCCTTGCGAGGCAAAGGTATTTGGCAGACCAAGGCGCTTTATGACAGATGAATAACCGTGCTCGACCATAAACTCCATTACGCCGCTCCCCACACCTCCGACAATACAGCCGTCTTCTATTGTAACGACAACTGAAAACTTTTGGAATACTTGATGTAATATATCTTCATCCAGCGGTTTGAAGAACCTTAGATCATAATGTGCTATTTCTATATGGTCAAGGGCAAGCTCCTCGCATACCGCTATTGCATATTGTCCGATAGGACCAAGAGAAAGTATTGCGATGTCATCACCATCTCTTATCTTCTGCCCTTTTCCTATTTCCAATTTCCTAAAGGAAGAATCAGTATCAGTACTTATACCATTTCCCTTAGGGTAACGGATAGCAAAAGGGCCTTCTTCCTCTTTTTCTTGAGCAGTGTACAGAAGATTTCTGAAATCTTCCAGATTAATTGGCGAAGCGCCTATAATATTGGGTACACACCGAAGAAAAGATATATCAAAAGCACCATGATGAGTTGGCCCGTCGGGACCAACAACTCCTGCCCTGTCGATGCAAAAAATAATATTTAACTTTTGTAGTGCAGCGTCATGGATAACTTGATCGTAGGCTCGCTGTAAAAAAGTAGAATATATCGTGCAGAACGGTATTAATCCGTCGGCGGCCAGACCAGCGGAAAAAGTAACGGCATGTTGCTCTGCGATCCCTACGTCAAAAACGCGATCAGGCATTTCCTTCTTCATTGTGGTAAGCGCACTTCCGGACATCATAGCGGGGGTTATGGCAATAATACGTTTGTTTTTTCGGGCGAGCTTTACTAATGTCTCACAGAATACCTCCTGAAAAGTTTTCATATTATGCTGCTTTATGTCCTGTAATCTTTCCCCTGTCTGCTTATCGAACTTACCCGTCGCGTGCCAGTTCGCCTGATCTGTCAATGCCGGCAGATATCCTTTGCCTTTGACAGTGACACAATGCAATATTTTGGGACCAGGTATATACTTAAGCTTTTGTAATAGGCTAGTCAGCTTTTGAATATCGTGTCCATTTACAGGTCCAAAATACCTAATATTTAAAGCTTCAAAAAGATTGCTATAATCTAAAATACCGGATTTGATTATTTTTTCAAGCTTCCTGATCTTCGTAAGCGGCCAATCGTTATTTTGACCAATGAGTAACAACAATTTTTTAATATGTGATTTCAGCATATTATACTGTTTTCCTGCGGTTAAGCCCGTAAGATACTGTTGTAGCGCCCCCGTATTGGCATCGATTGACATATTATTGTCGTTTAATATGATCAGCATATTGGCTTTTTCAAATCCGGCATTGTTCAATCCTTCAAAGGCCAATCCCGCTGTCATAGCTCCATCCCCTATTACAGCGATATGTTGACGGTCATTTTCATTGCGATACCTTGCGGCGCAGGCCATACCCAACATCGCAGAAATAGATGTTGAGGAATGTCCAGTCCCAAAAGCGTCAAATTCGCTTTCTTCTCTCGATGGAAAACCGCTGATCCCTCCCTCCATTCTATTGGTATGGAAAATGCCTCTTCGTCCCGTGATCAGCTTATGTGGGTAGGCCTGATGCCCTACGTCCCAAACAATTTTATCCGTCGGCGTATTAAATACATAATGCAGCGCCACGGTAAGCTCTACAACGCCAAGGCTTGAACTAAAATGACCTCCATTTAATGAAATATGGTCGATGAGGAAAGACCGTAGATCTTCACAGAAGTCAGTTAATGAAGTCGTGGGTAGATTTCGTAAGTCCTGGGGTATATTGATATTATAGTTTAATGCCATTTTGTTAGTTTTCTCAAAATTAAAAGTATTAAATTTGGAATACAGATACAGTTTCAATAAAAACTACCAATACAGATGAAGTCGTATAAATTCGAGGTATTCACTACCATTATAGAAAAAAACATCAAGGAAGGGCTTTTCAAGCCGGGCCATAAATTGCCTTCCGTGCGAGAGATTAAAGAACAATATCATATTAGTATCAGTACTGTACAGGATGGTTACGAACATCTTATCATAAGCGGTTTAGTAGAAAGTATACCAAAATCGGGATATTATGTCAGTAACAGACCAGAAACAAAGCACGAGTCTGTAAAAACCAGACACCTTCCTGTGGTTAGAGACGCTATCTTTAAAAATAATCTTGCGCTCACGACTTCGCTGCGAATGGGAAGGAAAATATCTGAGTTCAACGTGGCGGCTCCCGGTGATTTATTGATTCCTCAAAAATTGTTGCTTCGTACGATGCAGCAGGTGATTCGGGATCAGGGAGCTGGGATACTACGCTATTATCAATCGAATGGCTTGCCTGCGCTAAAAGAGGCTATCATTGAGCGTGCTGCCGGTTACCAAACAATCTTTAATCCTCACGAACTGATCATTACTGATGGCGCGTTGCAGGCATTGTATATCGCTCTGGCTTCTACTTGTGATACAGGGGACGTAATCGCGGTAGAAAGCCCTTGTGTGTTTTCGGTATTGGAAGTTATCAAGGTGCTAAAACTGAGAATAATCGAAATTCCTGTTGACCGAAAAAATGGTTTTGACACAGATCTGTTTAAAAAGGCTTGCGAAAAAAATACTGTTAAAGCGGTCATCGTCACACCCAACTTCCATAATCCTACTGGAGTATTACTGAGTGATGAACAAAAATTAATGCTGCTGACAATCGCCAGGTTCCACAATGTGGCAGTTATCGAGAACGATATATATGGTGACCTGCATTTTCAGGGACACAGACCCACCACAATTAAAAGCTTTGATGATAGTGGATTGGTTTTAACTTATGCATCATACGCAAAAACACTTGCTCCGGGAATAAGGCTTGGATGGCTAAGCGCTGGAAAATTTGTTGAGCGCGCCGAGCAGGTAAAATTTACTTTGGGAAGTACAGTATCTCCATTGTATCAAGAAACGGTCAGTCGATTGGTTAGTGGTAGTAGCTATGACCGGCATGTTAGGGCTTTCAGAATGCAATTGGCCAAGAACGCACATTTGGCAATCAATCTGATTTCCAAATATTTTCCCGAAAACACATATATCGCAACACCTACGGGTGGGTATAATCTATGGGTAAAAATGCCGGAGGAAATCGATATGAGTTACTTTTATGATCAATGTGAAAAAATTGGAGTGAGATTTACACCAGGATACACCTTTTCTTTTTCGGATACTTTTAACAAGTATTTCAGGGTAGTTATTGCTGACACTTTCTCTCCAAAACGGATTGAAGCAATTAGGCTTGTTGGACAGCTGTTATTATAGTATCTGTACTGTATATTTTTTAGCACTTTAGCACTAATGCATTACCACTCGGTACGTCTTATGCGGTTTGGGCAGGCATTGGAGATATAGAGACAGGCATACTTTGGTGGGAGAAACGCCCACTGACAAAAAAGAAAGGCCGCTGATAGACTTATAGCTACAGCGACTTCCTTTTCTGCGATTCTCCAAAAAGTTTCTGAATTGATCAACAGATTGTCCATGTCAACGATTATTGCCGCTACCATCAGCAGTTTTTTTCTTCCTAGTGACCGTTAATGTGGATCAGACAGACCGATGGCAGAGCGATTTGGTCGAATTCCCATGAACCGTCCTCTTTTTGAAACCCTTTGCTTTCAAAGAATTCGATCATGGGATTTCCAACATATTCATTGATCCAGATAGCATCTACATAGTTACATAATGATTGACATTTATGAAATAGTGATTCAAGAACTTCCGGATGCGTGAATTTTTTGAGCACCGAAAAATCGCCGATCCGTATCGCACGCATGTCTTTAAGTGATTGTGGCACATTGCCTCTGGAAGTAACTTTTGCGTAACCCACTGCTTTCTCATCGACATATACGATTAGCCACTGGTTGGACATACTGTTCATTTCACTGATAAAGTACTTTCTGTCGTAATATTTCTCCATGTAAAGCTTTACAGACATCTGATCGACCATGGAACTGAATTTTTCCGAGGCCAGTTCATGTATTAAGTCCAGTAGCATATCTACAGTTTCGTCTGTTGCAAGTGCAAATTTGGTAAGTATATCCATTGTATTCCTAAAATTTTAAACAAATCTATGGAAGTTTGGATCATCTGACACGGTACAACTTCCGTAAATACAGGCAGTACAGATCAATCCATGACGCCGATCCTTAAAGCAATGTTTGAATAACTTCTCTGTACCAGCATTGTACCAATATACTTTCGAATAATCTTGAGTTTCTTAATGCATATCTTTATCTTTATTCAATGTTTAAAAAGTGGGAAGGCTTCAGGAAGTTTAGATTTTTTATATAAACAATGAAAGAAAAGGTAATTACGGTTTCAAGTTATGGTATAGCATTACTGTCCGAGAATGCTGTTAGCACATTTTTAAAGGAAAATAAAATTAGGAGCAAAAAGCTCTTAAAAATTTTTCAAGAAAATCAATCTTTATATCTCGATTCACTAGCCAAAGGAGTTTGGATTCCAATTCTACCTGTTGATTCAATCAAATACCAAATTAAGACTTCAAACCTTGGCGAAGCTTTTGGGGATGAATGGGAAAAGACTTTAGAAGAAGATGGTTTCAACCTAAATGTATATGATAGCTTTTGGATTGCCAGTATAGGTCTTCTCTCCGATCTTGCTAAGGAGAGTTTCGAAGCGGAAAGCATTTTCTATGAAACTTTGGATGGCGACAAGCTTTATCAGGGTTTCAAGTTTCGGTACCCTTCCGGAAAATACACTGTTAAGATCGAGGGCTATAGACGCCGCATTGAAAAGGCATTTCCTGAGCCGAATTTTGGCTATTTATTTAGCTTAGATAAGGTCGATGAATTTTGTGGATATAAAGATCCCAGGGAGGATGATAACTATTTTTTTAACGTTGCGCAGATTAAATAAACTCCTTTATTAATGATTAATCGTCTTGCTTAGAATCGCAGGAAAAAATGTGATTTATCAAAGACTATTTTCAACTTCAAATTGCTTCTTTATACGATTCCTTTTATCATCCGCTTTGTGAACTAACTGATATAAGCGTTGTTTATCCAAAGCAAGTTTATATCTTTCATCGATGGCAATCCTGAATTTCTTTTCGTTTTTTTCCTGCTCTATTTTCTTTTGCTGCTCAACTTCTTTTTTCGAGAAGAGATATAGATTTTTAAGCGCCGTATAATAATCAATCTCAGCTTGCTGGAGCTCTTTACCTTTTTTTATACCCACAACATTTACATTTTTTAAATCTTTAAGGATAACATTGAAAGCTGTTTCCTGTTGATCGACAACTAATAGGGCGCTGTCATAATCACCTTCGATCAAATAGTTCAGTTTAGCAGATTCCATACCTTTTTCGCCAATCAAAATAGCAGTTGTCTGATCCTCCTTCTCGTCTATAATTTTTTTCAATTGAATGGCCTGTTTATTCTTTATGCATCCACAAAGCAATATAAACGATAAAACTGTAAACGAAACTATGCCCAATTTTTTTAAAGCCATACAAATGAAGTTGGTTTTTTAAAGATACTTACACATTATTTTCTAACAATTACCATACCTAAGCGCTTGGCTGATTACTTACAAAGCCTAAATACTCGTAGGTTCTTCACAACGAAGCATCCATATTGAACAAGCATGATGTCCAGAATTCCCTAATGGCTTTTGAAGTAATCTGAAGCCCATGTTTTGATACATTTTTATCGCATTTGAAAACTCTGGAAAGCTCTCAAGATAGATTTTATTGTAGCCTAGACGCTTTGCGCTTTCTATACTTTTATTCATTAACGCTTTACCAAGCCCCATGCCCCTGAACACTGGATTGAGGTAGAACTTAACCAGCTCTGCGCAGTACGGCGGCAATCCAGCAGTGGGATAAATCCCGCAACAGCCCGCTACTATGCCATCTACCTCACCTACCCAAAGCACAGCGTCTTCTTTGCTAAAAAGTGCATACAAGTCTGAAGTGGTAGGATCGGAATAAACAGTCCCTTCTTTTGGTGCGTTGTGCTCTTCAAAAACAGCTCTGATAAGTTTTGAAAGCGTATCGTTGTCCGATTTTTCTATTTTCCTGATGATTGCATTCTCCATACGGGATAGTAAATTTATAAAACTGAAATTTTGCTATTATCCGAAAAATTTTCTAAAAAAGCCTGGCTCTTTGGCGTTTGCCCGTGCGATTTTTAAGTTATCTTCTGCGATACGATTATAGCAAAGTTCAAGCGAAATTTGAAGATTTTTCACTGCCTCTGTATAGTGTCCGATATCAATCAGCGATGTACCGATATGTTCATATAGTTCTGCCGCGATGTCATCTGTAATTTCTTGCTGCTCCGGCAGCATGGAGATTGCTAATGTACCGTAATGCACAGTTTTTTCATTTTCTGTCAAGTGGTATGCACTGTGTACGGCCCAGTAATAACACCAAAAATCTGTGTTGCCATGCCCAATGCTCTGCTCAAAACTTTTAAGAGCTGATTCACTATCTTTCATATGCACTTCTAAAACATATCCCCGGTTGTACAATGCAACCTGAACAGATCTTGCCATTCCTTTTTCTAGCCCGAAATGTACTGCCTGATTATAACACTCCAACGCCTTTTCCCATTGTTTATCCCTTAAAAACGATTCTCCTCTGCTTATCATCAAACTCGGATTGTCAGGCATATTTTCCAGTAAGGAGTCAGCCTGTTTGGAATCCACCGAATTATCAACATCTAAGCCAAGCATTGACGCAGCTTTGGATTTCGATATGTAAAAATTCGTCACACAGCGTACAATTTCCTCGTCTTGAAGAATCTGATCACCTGGATTTACCGATTGATAGTATTCAAGTCCTTGGTCGGCCCAGTACAGCATTTCCTTGTATTGACCCATATCTGAGTGGCTGAGACATATTCCATCAATAGTGCTAATTAAGGTGATAAAGTCCATTTCTTCAGCATATTCTTGCAAAAGCTCTTCACCATCCATAATGGCATTTTTGGGCATACCAGCGCACATATAAATGTACATTCTATTGAGAAGAATCACCATAAATTTGCTTTGCGCTATGCCCTCGTTGACAATGGTGACAGCATCTTGATATGCTTCTTTGAAATTGAGTTCCCGAGCAAGATTATTACAGCACATGGCGAAGGTATGTGGATCGTAATTAAGACTGTTTGTCTGCTCGGTAAAAACTACGGTTTTAAAAAGTTGATAAGCTTGGGTGTACAATTCTATTTTTAGTTCGGTGAGTCGTAGGTTCTCGACTTCGGACATTCCGGCATATTGCCTGAGAACATAATCGATTTCAACCCCGGCGTTGTATAATTCCATAGCCGATTGCGAATCCACAGAAGGACGAAGTTGCGAAAAATCCGGATAGGCATTGTGTCTATTGATTATTCGGAAGATGCGGACCTCTAACACCGGAGACGATCGTAATTGACAGGATCTTTCGTAATAATGCAAAGCCCCATCCCAGTCTTCAAGCCAGTACAACGCAGATCCAGCATTCCGGCAACAGTGGTAATGGTGAGGATCAATTTTAAGCCCACCAATAGCCCAGTCTAAGCATTTTTCTAAAGCTTTCTCCCTGTTGGATTCAAATATTTCATTATAGTCGAGTGCTATAAGACCCAATATGGCACATAGATTAGGGTCAATGCTTGCCTTATTGAGGTTATCGATATGGTAAAATAATTCATGAAGTTCCTCCAAATTATGGGGAAGAGCATAGCCGTCCAGCCAAAATTTCGCTGCCACGGCATAATTGTCTTCGGCAAGTGCTTTTAATGCGTGCTGATGCAATGTATCTTTCATTATTTTGTTTAATTGTTTTTAAATTCAGAGAAACTGACAACCATATAGTTCGATTCTAACCTACGGGCAATTGCCGCATTTCATGGAGCTTTGCTAAAATAGCGCTCTCGTATGCTGATTCATTTGCGGATTTTTTTCTTCCCTCCCTAAAGTCTTCACTGATCCTATAACTTTTTACCAGATGATTATTTTTTGCCCCAATGGCATAGTGCCAATAGCTTCCGGTGGTGCTGGTGAAAATGACCATTTCTTCAAATGCCATGATCTTTTTTGTAGGAAATAACGGCTTTTTCCTATATACAATTCGGTCTTCTTGATCAAACATGTAGCAGATTTCGGCGCGTATGAAAATATCATAAAGGCTATGTAGAATGAGATATGGACCGAGCACAACAAGAAGAATGGCCATTCCCCGGTTGATATCATGAAAAAAGATAATGGATAGTAAAACCAGTGATAAAACAACAACAAGTGTCCAAACTGATAGCTTAACGCTTTGGCGATTGGGCGTAAAACTAAATAGTTTACCACTGTCAACGATTTTATACATGCTAATTTCCGACATAAGGACGTGTTATTTCTTCGATATCATTTAAAATATCCTGCATACCACGTTTTGACAGACCCTGTGCAACAATGGCAAATTTCTCCTCACCTTTTGAAAAATAGCGTACATTGAGTGATGTATTGACGGGTATAAAGATGTAGATCAACCTACTCATCTGGTAATGGGCAATATCTGAAAATGGAATGCATGTCTCTGCTTTTAAACCTCTTTTGATAAACAAAGCTTTTGCATCTAAATCAATCACCATGCGCTCTGTATAAATGGATAAAAAACATAGTGCCGCGAAGATTCCAAAAATCCACATCATCGCTGCATTATTAGATGTGTATCCGAACCAGGCCAAAACTGTAAGACCAGCGACAATCAATATACCGAATCCATACTGCCGTTTAAGTATATAACGGTTACCCTCTTTCTTAAAATTTTTAATTGTATTTTCCATATTAATCAAGTTTTACGCCGTTTACGTTTATTTCGCTGCACCAAAGATAGAGGAACATACTAGCCTCATCCTGCGTACTCTGGTAGGCAACGTTATCCAGAGATGCGCCAAAAAATTCTATTTTCTGCGAAAGGTTATTGTTCGCGTGACTAATGACCCGCAATTCACCTGAAAAATCACTTTCATAGTCGGTCAACAATTTGAGAATTTCAGCGTTCATCTTTTCAAAATCGATAGTCAAAAAATATTTTTTTTCTATTCTTTTATTTTCACTGGGTGAAGCAAAACTAAATGAAGCACCTTTGTTAGGATTACTGAATGTCAGCGATATTCCCCGTGCTGCATGAATAGCTATACCATCTTTACCTTTCACTAAAAATTCGATCTTATTTTTGGTATTCTTTTTAGTCTGCGCATTAGAGATACTAGAAATCATTAAAAATAAGAACAGGGAAAATTTCAACGGCTTAAATATTTCTATAAAATACATATAATGATGTGTTTTGTATATCAAGTAGATCAATATTACTACTTTAAAGCTATCGATTCCAATAGGCAATCTGTATCTGGACGTTTTTACTTGTTGTTTGGTAGATTTGAGCCCCTATACGAAAAACTAACCCAATGATTTAATAGCTATATTTGAAAAAAAATATTGCAGCATTTTATGGATCACCTACATTTCACCAAACGCTATTTTTTCCATGCAATATTAATTCCGTTGATGGTATTCACCGCCTCACTGAAAGCCCAGGACTCAAAAATAGAATCATTGGCATCTCAGGGATACTCGTACAGATTTACGGATAGTGCGAAAGCGAAACAAATGCTCAATAACGCGCTCTTATTGGCCAGGAAATCAAATTCTAAAAAAGATGAAGCAATCTGTCTTGCCTTTTTGGCATTAACTTATCGAAGACTGAATAGCCCAAAGGAATTTAATAACTATGCCGAGCAAGCCTACAAAATTTCCTCACAAACAAATGATGAGCGGGCAAAGGCTTACGCGTATATGGTTATGGGAAACCTCAAGTCCTATTTCGATGAAAATACAGCCGCGCTGAATTACCAGCTTCAAGCCAATACACTTTTTGAAAAGCATAAAAATTATGCGCTATGCGCTCAGATATGCGCCGATATTTCTTATAGCTTTTCCTTAAGTTCGGATGATCGGGTCGAAAAATATGTGCGCGAAGCGATGAAACATGCGCAACAATCTTCAAATGCTGAAAGCATACTACACGCCCGATTGGCAATGGGCTCTTACCTGACAGGGTTGACAGATAAACACGCAGATAACATTTCCTTATGGGAGAACTCTGTACAATTTTTAAAGCAGACTGCAGACTACGCTTCTGTGAACAACAATAGGATACCGAGTAAGAGTAACATTGCTATTTCTCATCTTAATCTTGCGGCACTGTTGATACGACGGCCAAAGCTGATGGATGGCATGTTATTTACACGGCAATTGGATACGGCCATTGCCATAAGCAAAAAATACAATGTGAAGGTTACTTACCGAAACAGTCTCGGATTGCGTGGAAAATATTTATTGTATCAGGGGGAATATAGCAGAGCAAAGAAAATGTTTCTGGAAGGAATTGCTTACCAGCTTCGGCTACCGTATAAAGACCATGAAATATTAGCCCAGTTTTATGCCAGCCTCAAGGAAGTCGCTGCTAGCGAAAAAGATTATTCTTCTTATTATCGTTATGACCAGTCCTTTAGCAAATATAATCGCCTTACCTACGACGAAACCATGCAGCGGAATTTGCAGCTTGCGGAAATAAAATTTGAATCGGCTGAAAAAATTCGTAAAATAAAGCAGTTAGAGAATGAAAAATTGCTTCAGGAAAAAAATAAGAATCTGGGCTATGTAATTTCCCTGATCTTGCTGGTTATTGTTATTTTTATTTTCATTTCTTTTTACTATAGAAAGCGATTTTACCAGAAGCAAGCGGATAACTTGAAACAGCAGCAAATAAATGATCAACTCAAGCTCAACCTGCTGGAAAAGGACAGTCTTGAAAACCTATTGGCGAAGCTTTCGCTGGAACGACGGTTTCTTCAGTCTCAGATGGACCCTCATTTTATTTTTAATTGCCTCGCGAATATTCAGAGCATTATCCTGAAAGATGACCGTACAAAAGCGCTCACCTATCTGAATAAATTTGCACGGCTAACCAGAGAGACCTTGTATCATTCCAGAAAAGAATCAGTAACCTTGCAGGAGGAGACCGCAAACTTGAAAAGTTACATTGAACTGCAACAACTGAGGCTTAACCATTCGTTTGATTATAGCATCGAATTTGCAGACGACATCAATATGGACAAAAAAATACCACCCCTGCTCATACAACCTTTGGTGGAAAATGCGATCGAACACGGGCTAAAACCTTTGACACATCGGAAAGGAAACTTAGTTATAACATTTACAAAAAAATCAATGGAGCAGGTATTGATTTGTGTTATCAAAGATAATGGAATTGGAATGGAGGCTTCTCAAACAGGAAAACAAAAAAACAAACATGATCCATTGGCCATAAAAATAATAGATGAAAGACTGGCACTCTATGCAAAGAATGACTCAGGCGAGCGTATACCTCATTTTACCTCCCAAAGCTCTGGTGATGGATGCACAATCACAATCAATATTCCAATCGTATAAAAATGTATAAAGCAGTTATTATAGAAGATGAATATCATCTAAGAGAGGCCCTTTCTATCCTTCTTGAAATGGTGGCGTCCGAACAAATCCAGGTGATCGGTTACGCGGAAGGGCTGCCGGAAGCCGTCAAAATTATTGACCGTTTAAAGCCAGACCTGGTTTTTATGGATATCATGCTAAAAAACGGGACCGGTTTTGATGTTCTTGAACAGATTAGTCATAAGAATTTCCATCTTGTTTTTACTACGGCGTATGAGGAGCATGCGATAAAGGCATTCAAATTTAATGCTATCGACTATCTTCTGAAACCAATAGACCATCATGAGTTAAGAGAGACGCTTGATCGTATAGCAGGCAAAAAATCTGAATATATGGATTTTCAACATGTTATTCCTCCTTCTTCGAGTATCGCAAAAAAGCATGATAGAATAGTGCTTCCCACCATAGAGGCTATGCATGTTGTGAAGCTCAAAAACATCATCAGGTGTGAAACCTCGGGTTCTTATACAACATTTATTCTCAAGAACGGGCAGCACATAATTGTTTCCAAACCATTGAAATATTACGAAGATATCCTTATTTCACCCAATTTTATACGCGTACATCAGTCGCATTTAATAAATACAGATTTCGTGACTAGCTTTTCTAAGGATGGGATTATCATGATGCTAAACAATGATACCATCCCCATATCGCGAGCAAACAGAGAATATTTCTTTAGAATCATGAAAAACGAAGAGCATTAGACTTCAAACCGGATAAAAATCCAAGCTGCAGAAACGCAAAGTCATCAGGACAGAAAAAAAATCTGCTGACAAAAAATTCGGGCGTTATGATAGTTTTGTAAAAAAAAATCAGATTATGACTAGCAAAACTGCATCAATTTTATCTTACATCACCATTATCGGATGGTTAATAGCGTATGTTAAAAGGAATGATATCACTCCTAAAAATGATCTTGTAACCTACCATTTAAAACAGGGTTTTGGCCTCTTTATCACTACAGTGATATTTAATTTCAGCATGTGGTTTGTTCTTTTATTAGTTCCTTCACTCTATTTTATTAATTTTATTGGAATCGTACTTTTCATTCTTTTTATCATAGGAGTCATCAATGCTGCCGGTGAAGTCAAGAAACCTCTTCCTTTGATTGGTAAACTGTTCGAAAACCAGTTTAATTTCATCGAGCAATAACTTGTGAATAACCGAAATTAAACATCAGACATAAAAATAAGATGCATTTTCTAATCTCCATTATTTTTTTAATATATAGATGTTGCTACTCTTTTTACTGAAACCAAGCTTTTCATAGAGTCCGATGGCAGACGTACGGTGTTCTTCGGTAAATAGCAGCACTTCACTTAGTTGCTGTTCGTTGGAGATGGACAGTAGTTTTTCGATAAGTCTATTCCCGATTCCCATTCCACGATAGCCCTTGTCTACCACAACATCTTCAATCCAGCCTTTCCTACCTGAGATTACGTGGTAGACTGCCATGGAGGCAATGCCGACTATTCTGTCTCCGATAAAACAAGCTAGTAAAGTTACTTCGTTGTTTTGAATTAAAATTTCATCCAATTTCGATTGTCTTTTATTGGGACTCAATTGCTTAAACAGCTCAAAAATCTGATTCTGGACATTTCCATTGATATTGGTATGGTTTAAAACTACTATTTTTATCATGTTAAAACGCTATTTCTTCTCATGCTTTAATACGTGGACTATTTTCATAACTCATTTCGATGTATTAGGAACTATGTTGTCAGTCTAGTGTGGAGATTCCCCACTACATGCATTCAACTATCAGAAATAAGCCAACAGAAAATTTAAACTAAGCTTTAGGGGCAAATAGTATAAAGATCCGTGAATTACTGGGGCTTCCCGATAACAAATGCTTTAAGTTCTGCTATTTTTCCATCTTCGAATCTCCAAATGTCGCAATAATAGAAATGCTCATATTCTCCGGCCTTGTTTTTCAATCGGATTTCTCCGGTCACTGTAACAAAATCCTCCTCCTCAATCGTCTTCTCTACGTTGAAAACTGGCGGTTCCTCATAAAACTCCTCCATATAAGTACGGACTTCTTCCTTACCATTCAGCGTTCGCTCCCCGACAAATACCCACTTTGTTTGATCAGTACAGTAGGCTAAGAACCCTTCATGGTCTCCTTTGGATACAAATTCATTGGCTGTGTGTAAAATTGATGCATTTTTCATGTTCGTATATCTTTTTGCTATTATCCTATTGCATTATTAAAATAGGTCAATCGACCTAATACAAATATAGGTCATTTGACCTATATAAAAATATTTTTTGATATTTTATTTTTAAATTTGTCGAATGCATAAAAAGGAAGAGCGGTTACACAAGATTTTATCCACAACAATAGCGATCCTAACTGAACAGGGAGCCGAAAAACTATCGATGAGAATGGTTGCTAAACATGCTAATATCTCGCTCAGTAACCTTCAATATTATTATAAGGATAAGGACCTCCTCTTCATTGCCACAGTTGAATTTTACTTTGAAAGCTGTAAAAAAGAACTTACCCAGGCCATAAAACTTTTAACCGAGAATAGCGTGCCCGATAAAGATACTTTTTTGGAAAAGGTATTGAGCATGTTATTAATTGATAGCAAATCCAGCCATCAAACATTGATGTTTCAGGAGATATGGACTTTGGCAGCTAGAAATGAAGATTTGCAGCACGCAGTAGAAGCATATTATAAAACATACTGTCTTTGGATGATTAATTTGGTATCCAAATTTTGCCGCAAGCCTGAAGATGTTGTGAACTTCCTTATTCCTTTTGTGGAAGGTTATACGATTGTTCATAATGTCATCCCTTTGACTAAAGAAAAGGTGATTACAATGATGTTACGGATAATCTCCATCGTGGATGAATAAAGATGTAATACATATTACTGGTTAAATGTGACGATTCGATCATGTTGAACTGTACCTATATTGCAGGTCAATTATTGCCATCAATTTTCGAAAAAGAATAGACATTTCAAAAAAGAGCGCCAAGAAATTTTGATTTTTTGGCGCTGGTCTATCGTTCATAATACGAGGCTAAAAATAAAAATCGCTGCGACTAGCTATATAAATAGACTGCTCGATTACTGACTAAGGATTATATACTCCGTTAAACAGTACAACCCTCCATCCGTCTGGATCTTCATACGTCACACTCTTATCTTTCCAGTAAGGATTTTCAGGTTCGACGGCGCCAATTCCCGCATTCTTGAAACGGTCATTTGCGCGTTTATAGTCGTCTTCATTATCGTAGTAAAGGACTAGTAGGTTTTCTTTCGTCGGCTCAGGTAAAGGAAACTTTTCCGCTTGCTGGGTAAACTCCAGATGATAGGTTTTGTCAGGCATACCCAACATCACACCATCGTAACCCAGATGAGCTTCAAATTTTCCAATTATTTCCATTCCCAGGATATCAAAAAAATTGGGCGTTACCTCTTATGATGTTTTTGTTGCCGATGGACACTCGGATTTTTATGGCAATAATCGCTACAAAACCAGTTCTGCCGGCAATCACGAATTCTTAACAATCGGTTCGAGTGTTTATTCCGAACAATTTAAACAAGGATTAAAAGATCACCAGCCAGGCTAAACAGACTACGCAAACAGCTCGTCGCCATCACGCGCTTACATTTTATATATCTTTGTAGTGCTTTTATAGAGATTTAGGAGAATTCTATCTCATATTGATTTATTAGCTCTTTAAAAAAATGTTTAGAAAAGTTCGTAGTGGATATCCTTTTTAAAATATCTAATTGATCTGAATATTCTTTTTTTAAAGATTTCTCGACATACTCCCAGGAGTCGCCATCTAAATTTCGTTGTTGAAATTCTTCAGATTTTACAATATTTATAATTTCCTCTGCCCGGCACCTTTTCGCATCGAAATAATAAAAGGCCATTCGTATTCCTTGTTATGGGTATTTTATAGCGATACATAGACCATCGCGATACGTTTTAATGAGTTGGACAGGCCCACTTTCAGAATAATTCCATTCACCTGTTCGTTTACCGTTGATATAATGCCCATCTTCGACCATATTTTTATTGAACATAATGTCATACCGTTTCTCAATCCAATAGCCATTTTTCAGGTGATCTTTGGTTAGGCCCTTTAGCTGGTAATCTCCCCATTTTTTATCAACCGATGGCGTGCTTAGGTAATCAAGGAACAAACCATCCTTAAACTCATACTTCAAAGCTTTATCAGCTTTTTCGGTTTTTAAATGAATAGTGACTAGACTTTGTTTAATCTCGCTGTAACGCCGGTAGGTTTCTTCTGAATGAAGTACCTCGTAACATAACAAACTCGTGTATTCTACAAAAGGTAGCTCATTAACAAGCAGAATTGCCTGATAATCTCCATCCTCATAATCTACTTTCAAATAGAAAGCTTTAAACGTTGTGCCGTCGATAACCAGATCTTTGTAATTATAAAATTGCAATAAGGTGTCATTAGATGAAACAAAAAGATCCCACATAAATGGTCTTTCTACATCTCTTTCTAGAGCACACTTTAATCTCTTTTTCAACGCACAGATGCTATCTGGTGTTGTAATTATTTTTTGAATAGCGCCTTTCTCAATACTATTTATTAAAATTGAATCACCATCAAAAGATGTATTACTATTTTGGGCATGGTGTGTAAGACAGAGAAAAAATAATATGCAGGTACTAATAACACGTAATATAGGCATGGCTTTATTCTAGTTTCTATACATATTTATTTTTAGTGATTGCCACACCTATATTGCTGCAGTATTTCTTTTGCCATAACTTGACTATCAGCAAGTAGATTAACCTCATGCTCTTTTAAATATTTTCTTACCTTTTCTTTCATATATCATTAGTTCTTTAATAATTCAGTTCGTATAACAATACGTATCAGTAATTGTTTATTACTCTCTATAGTACGTTTTTTTATATTTAATTTCTACCGCAAAACGCGACTCATCTTCCAGAAACTTAATTTTCTTCTAGATACGAACCCCAGCTTTTGATATAAGCGTATCGCATTCGCATTATCAGAAGCAACGTGCAAATAGGGAATTTTGGATCTGTTAAATATTTTATTGCTTACGTGGCTAATCAACTGTTTTGCATACCCCTTACCGGTATAGTCGGGATGGGTCACAATAGCACTTAACTCGGTATAATTGTTCATCTTCATACGCTCTCCCGCCACTGCAATGAGATTTTTATCTTTATAAATACCATAATATGTTCCTAAATCAGCAGTTTTCTCTTTAAAATAGCCCGGCTGAACGAGATTCACAAGGGTGGAAAGCTGAACTCTTTGTTCATATGTCTGCAGTTCAACTATATATCATTTTAATATTTTTCATTACTTCAAATTACCTAATTTAAGAAAATAAAGTAATCTATTAATATCCTGATAGGTAAAAAATGATCTTAATCCATTTCTTAAACCTGTTTAAGTATTATCAAATTATATTTATTCAACTTTGCATTACTCAAATAATGAATTATAAAATCAAATATGAGCATAACAGGAGGAAAACAGAAATATCTTTTTAACTACGAAAAATAGACAAAAATGAAACAACGCATCAACATTAAGGAATTTGAACCAAAAGTGTATGAAATCTTATATGCTATGGAAAAATATTTATCAACTACAAACCTAAGCGTAAACCTTCGTGAGCTAATCAAAATTCGGGTTTCGCAAATCAACAAATGTGCTTTTTGCATTGAGATACATACAAAGGATGCTAGAAGATTAGGGGAAACGGAATCTCGTATCTATGCTCTGACAGCATGGAAGGAAAGCCCATTGTTTAATGATGAGGAAAGAGCTGTTTTAGCATTGGCTGACCAGGTAACAGAAATTTCTGAAAACGGTGTATGTGAATCCGTCTTTCAAGAAGTTCAGAAATATTTTGACGACCATCAGGTCGCTCAAATGATTGTTGCCATCAATCAGATGAATTTTTGGAACAGAATTGCGGTATCTACAAAAATGTTTCATAGCTAAACATTTTCGAATTTTGCTTTTTGGATATGAGAATAAGGCGTACGTTGTAGTGCGCCTTATTTGTTCCTCTTTATTGTTCCGTTTGCCCAATCGGGCAAGCACCCTCGTTTGAATATATTAGGCAACTCTGGCTGGAACCAAAGCGTACTTTTAATGTAATCATGCCTAGAGAATTTGTTTACAACTTAATAACTGGAGTATAATCACTAGTTTAAAGGTTACAAGTCGTAATATGAATCCAGAGAAACCATAATTCAAGACTGAGTTGAACAAATAATTTGTAAAATAAAAAGCATAACTTACTTTCGCGCTTCAATTGTAATAGTTACATATCAATACTAAGATCCTGTATTTCCAATGAATAATCTAGCTGTACATTGATGGCATTGTTGGAAAAAATCTTCGGCGCTACAAAAACGATGATCAATTCTTCTTCAAAAAAATGAAATTGATCTATCAGCAGATCTTGCCTTAGCTCAGCATACTCTTTCTCTCTCAAATCGCCTTCGTAGGCACTCTCGGTGATTTCTATTGCAATCGCCTTTGTAATTTCAACAATTTCATTCTTAATAAACAATGTCTCGAGCACTCGCTTACTTTGTGCCAAAAGCGCTTTATAGCCTTCTTTTGATGAATCGTCCTGCTCTAAAAACAGTTCTGCCGCAATACTTTTTTTGATAGCATCAATTTCAAAAAGTACTTTTAGACTATCTGCTGTAATTTCTTCCTTTGTGACCCTGATTATTTCAAGCATATAATTACTTTTCAGTTATAAATTTTTGTGCCTGCTGTAGTATTCACGAATCATGGGCGAGACAGATCAAAATCCACTTCTCATTCTGATTAATATCACTGATTTTATTTCTTTCCGATCCAGACCTTATCCGGATACTTTTTACCGGCACCACTGTAATCTCACCCTAACTAACTATATTCAAAACTAAATAATTCCAGCCGAATTTATTATTATTATCTTGTTGGATGATTGTGAAACTGTCCTGTTTACCATATTTCATTAAAAATTCTGCAGGTAGAAGTTGCCCTAGCGAAGAATGTGATCTGACATTGCTAAATTTAAACACATCTTAAAAACACGTGGCAAAGAATTGAAGATAACAATTGAACAAAATCTATCAAACATAATTTGAAAGGTTCGAGACTGCAACATAGACTGTGTCAACCAATTTAATGGGCTCCGCCCATTCATCTATCGGTGTGGAGCAGTCATCCAAAATAAAGAAACTTAGAGTTTTTGGACCTCTTCGACATAAAGTCCTGTGCCCTTAGCGATATCAGCTATAGGTAGCCCCATTTCCTTAAATGCTTTAGCAGTCTCAAGAGCTTTTTTACGCTCTCCTACTGCTAGTCCTTCTGCTAGACCTTTAGCTTTACCTTCTGCTAGGCCTTTAGCGTGACCCAAAGCTTCTCCGGATTTCTTGGCCGAATTAAATACGCTCTCAGCATCACGCTTATGTTTTAAACTTGCTTCGTATGACATTAGCTCCTCCTAAGTTAATTTACCTATCTCTCCTATCTCAAAGATAAGACCAAATATTCTTTTATCCAAAAATGATGGCAATCTATCCATGGTACTCAAATGTTTAAGTAAGTACAACCACTGATCCATAACTGTCTTTAGTTCTTCTGGCTGTTTGTTAAATAATGGAAGCGAAATCATTTTATATCCCAATTTATCATAAAATATTTCTTTGGTCATTTTGTCACACAGCGCCACATCATAGAAATAAGGCCGCCCTGTGACACGGGATACACCAGAGCTTCCATTTCTATCCATGTCAAACTCCAAAATACCAATAAAGTAAACCTCTGGTAGGTAATAATCACTGTCCTTCTTACCTCGTGCTAATTGTTTATTGACAAAATTTCCAACCGAAATCGGTACGTGGATCTACATACCTACCCAAATGTTTTTTTGATCTAGCCATATTATTTATTAATTGGTTATCGAGTAAATATACAATAATAAATTGAAAAATACTAAAATAATTAGCACAAAAAAAGATTGGTTACCATTGCTATAGTGCGTGTGAGATTTGTCCCATAATCGATCTCTTTCGAATTAAAGAGAATTTTAGCTATTGATTGATAACTTTATACTCGGAAATTATTTTAATGGTATTTTTCCCTGCAGATTGAAACTCAAAGAAATATGCATAATTTACTTCTTTTGCTTTATATTTAATCGTTCCATTACATGCACCATATTTACCGTGGCTTAGAATTTCATCTATATTCAGTTCGACTACATTAATAAAACTATGTAAGTATTTTACAAATTCATCATCAGTTTCTATATTTCTATTGCCGATAATTTTGAAAGTAAATTTGTCTTCAAGCATTTCATTAATTTTTTGCCAATCTTTTTTATAAAAGGCAACTACAAAATCCCTAATAATTCTTCTTTTAGGGGAATTATCGCAATCTTTAGGTATATTCAGTACAATCTCTTTTTCTGATTTCATTTTGTTGATTGATATGATAAAACTCTTGAGTTTTAACTAAATTAAGTGAAATATTCCTTTCATAAACTTAAATTGGAATGAGGCTGCTGTTCTCATCCCTTTTAAATTAGTAATTCAAGTCCGAATTCTCTACTTTTAAATGCTCCATTTTTGCAGGGGGGGTCACAAATTTTAAACAGCAAGAACTTTACGATAATGTATTAAAGTCGATCAATAGCTTATATTCAAATCCCAAAGAAGGCCTGACTTTGGTTCCCGGGCAGGCGATAACTTTAGCAGCTTACCAACATAGAGGACTTAAAACATCCGCTATTGCCATCATACCAGAAAGTAATACCATAGCTCCTGCTAAAATTAGGCGTTCCTGTTTTTTTGCATTCTTAAACTTTTAAAGCTAACATCAGAAACGGTATTGCGGTTGTCAATACTACTACGGATGAGTGGATGAGTTAGACATAACGTTGGATTTCGGCTTATTTTTTCGTTAATAAAAGAGCTAAATCCTGTTTTGCAAGCAAATGTCCTTTATTGACGATGTTACTCTTGAGATACAGAAAACACTGATTGCTATGATCGAGTTTGCCAATGATTACCTTAATAGATTTTATATCCAGTTCTTCCATTTCTGCAGGAGCTACTTTATTCGGATCTGAAATTAGTTTTCCGTCTTTCTTAACTTCTTCGAGTTGCCAGGAGTAACCTACCCAAGGCCCTGCAACCAATGTTGTCCGTTTGGCATCCATAGTGATCTGCTCTTTGTATTCCAAGCCCACATTATCAACTCTGAGTCTGTGGTCTTTTAAATCGACGACTAGGTATTTTAAATAGTCTCCGAAGTCTTTCGGTTCAAAATGTAAACTATTTTCCTTACGCACAATCTTGACCTCCATAACCCCTATTTTGTCTAATTTGACAGATTGGGAGAAAGCTATAAATATAGCATACTCCTCTTCGCTAATACCTAGATTTTTGTGATACGGTATCGTTTCTCCTGGTTTTAATTCCTTCATTGTTTTAAAAAACCAATCTTCATTGGCTCTCATCGCTTGTTTCATTTTCTCAACAATTGCGCCCTGCGCTGCGTTGGGTCGGGGAACACCCAACACCGCCGCGGTATAGTCGCCCTCAGGAAGTTGTCTTTCAACGAATTGAATTGCCAACGCATTGCTGTCCACTCCTGATTGTTTTTGCGCAAAAACATGGAGAGAAAATTGGAATGTAGCTAGCACCGCAAATACACGAAGATATTGGTATAGAAATGTCATGTTAAAGCTGTTTGATCGATGAAATTACGGTTTTATTCTCACATTCTTACGTTTTCCGCGCCAAACTGATACTACTAGCGGGCGGAATGATCTTCTGGTGACTTCCTATAAAAAAAGGCCGCTTGGACAGTATTCGAGAGGCCGTAAAACCTGATATGTTATATGCTTTACTTTCGCTATGTCTGTTTTTTCCCGATGAGAAAATCCGTCCTACTCACTCCGCGGATCGGGCTTTAGCGGCATCTTGGCACAGCGTATTACCTCGATCGATGGACAGCCGAGGTTATCCGGAGGCAATTGACTGCGGATATGGAATTTCCAATGGGGAACGCCTAAAATCGGTATATCGCTGAGCTAATTCGAAAGAATGAAGGCTTATGACTTAGAATATGTAGGGAATATCAGAACATGTTTCAAAAAACTATATGACATCCATTATGGACGAATTTCAAATGCGAAAATTGGGTATAGAAAAGCCGACCTTTAAAACTCGGCTTTTCTATAATTGATACAACCTGTAAAAAGTAATCTTTGGATCATTTTTAAATCACACATACTTATTATCTTTCCATTTCAGCAATAATAGCTGCAATCAGTTTTTCCGCATCATGATATTGGAGAATAGAGGCTGCCTGACCTGCCCAAAACGATTTCATTTCAGGATTCGATTCGGAATTTGCAGGGTACGCTCCCAGTTTACCAACAATTTTTCCCTGCAATGGATAAGGGGCAAGACTATTCTGAAATTCTTTTAACTCCTCTGTCAAGCGGTTTTTCAACCCTCGCGATAGCCTTCCAGTAAAAACTTTGGTCAACGTTGTATAGCGGGCTTCTTTAGAGAATAATTTTTCACGATGTATTTTACTTGCTCCTGATTGCCGGGTAGCCAGAAAAGCAGTTCCTATTTGCACAGCATCGGCACCTAATGCCATTGCCGCTTTTACCCCACGGGCATCGGCAATACCGCCAGCGGCTATGATAGGAATTTTTACGGTATCCGCGACTTGCGGAATCAATGAAAAGGTTCCTATTAAGCTTTCCTCAGGTTTATTCAGAAATGAAACCCGATGCCCACCTGCATCAAATCCTGTGGCTACCACGGCATCTACCCCGGCATGTTCTATAGCGATAGCTTCATCTAAAGTAGTAGCAGCTCCTATCGTTATGATTCCAAACCGCCGACATTTCTCCAAAATAGCTTCAGAGGGTATGCCATAAACAAAACTAAAAACTGCTGGCTTTATCTCAAAAATAGCTTCAATCTGCTCTTCAAACTTAGGACCGCCTGGCAAAGGAAATGTGGGTGGTTCTGTACCGACCTCTTCAAAGTACGGTTCCAAAAGTTTGATAACTTGCTGAAACTTACTTTCATCAAAATCTCTTGCCGTAGCGTCTTGATCATTAACCCAAAGATTAATGTTAAATGGTTTTGTGGTTAATTTTCTGATGCCGCTAGCAATAGAAATTAATTCGGCAGCATCATACGGCTGTCCACCGTAAGACCCTAATCCACCCTTATTTGACACGAGTGCTGTAAGGTCCTCTGAGGATAATTTTCCACCAAAGGGTCCTTGAACGATGGGTAAATCTATTCCAAGTAATTTAGTGAAATTTGTTTTTGTCCACATATGAATAAATTTAGCGTTGCCCAACTAATTTGAACTGTAGTACAAACTCATCGTAAATCAATTTGTCGCCCAAATTCGGTATAAACTTTCCGGAGCCATACCGAATATTGTACAATGTACGGTCAATTTTGATTTCGCCCAATGCATGCAAGAAATCGTTAAATAGTTCTACATTTGCCGCGAAATGGATGGGCTGTGTAATCTCCTTAATGGTCAAATCGCCACTAATGATGTAATGCGTATTTTCCTTTCTTCCATTGTTGATTTTCAAAGATGCCGTCTTAAATTGATCGACCGAGAAAAAATCATCGTGGTTTAAATGATCAAAAAACTCCTTGTAAATAGATTTGTCAGAAATATCGGTGATGACAATTGAAGTCATGTCAATATGTATTTCTCCATCAATGATCTCATCGTTTTCGAAACTCAAAAAACCATCTTTGATTTGAATAGTTCCCGTGTGTAAGCCTAGAACTTTCTTTCCTGTCCAGTTGACAGTGCTGCTTTCTGTTTGAATGTTAAATTTTGTCATTGCTCTTGATTTTTAATTTGACAAAACAAAAATCAGGGTATTCTTTAAAGATATAAAGGACATACCTCACAAAAAAAATGTGAGGTAGATCAATTGTTTGGCGAGTATAAACGACTCAGTGTTTCCCTTGTTACACCAAGATAAGCAGCTACAATGTGCTTGGGCAACTTTTGCACCAACGATGGATACTCCTGTACAAACTTTTCATAACGTTCCTTTGCAGAGCTACTTAATAACGATAGGATTCTGTTTTGCAACGCCACGTTCCTGCGGTTTGTTTTCTTTCTGAAAAAATGTTCGACTTGATGGTATTCCCGGCAGAGCTTTTCTCTGTTTTCATTACTAAGGCATAGCACTTCGGTATCTTCCAGACAGTCAATATTTACTTTTGCTTTCTTTTTATCATAATAGGCTTCGTAATCTGTTATCCACCAATCCTGAATAGCGAAAAGAAGAATATGTATTTTCCCAATTTCGTCAGTATAATATGATTTCACGCAGCCAGAAAGCAAAAAATAATCATTTAATACGGACTGACCTTCCTGTATGAGGAATTGATGCTTTTTGAATTTCTTAAAGATGAAATGACTCAAGATATAATCAAACTCGACATCTGTTATCTCGATATATTTTCGGAACTGTTCTCGTAGAATTTTACTCATGTCTAAATTTAAATATATATCTTTCACCGTCTTGTCACGACGATGAATAACTTATTATTTCGCCATAAATTTGGTCCAGTTTCTATTTTTCTAAATAGTTTTAATACGGCTATTTTTACTTTATTTAAAAAAGTAATATTCCATTATATTGAAAAAAAGAATCATGATGATGATGCCTATGGATAAGATCATTGCAATAACCTGCCAGGGTTGCATCTTGTTGATGATGCTGTATTTTATTTTTTCACCTTTTCTTACAAATACTCCAAAATTTGGAATAACGTTGGGGTTTATTGCATTCTTGAGCACCTTTGTATTAAAATTCTGATCGATATAAGGCCTTAGGTAATCTATAAATGCATCCAGCTTATTAATATCTTCGTCGCTGGAAAAGGGAGCGAATCCGGTGTGGCCGACCCTTATTTTAAGAAATTTATCGCTAGTTTTAATAGTTAAATAGCGGACCCCTTCATTACCCATATTTTTAATCATCACGATATCAGTCATATTAAAATTATATACATAATTTCTAAATCTTGCGGTGATAGTTTCTTGATCGTTGATTCTGATGATCCTGATGATCCACTCCTTCTCTTTTATCCTATTGGTCATGATCTTCAGTAGTGTTATACTTCCTAAAATTGTAATCAGTGCAGCAATAATAATTGGGAAAAGAAAAAATGTATTAGAAACAAACAGATGGGAAAGATACAGGGTTCCGATCATCATAATTAATGCGGGAATAACAAGCACCAATGAAATGTGTAGTTCAGTTTTAGCATCCAGTCCTTGAAATCTAAATTCTTTGTCTTCCATGTTTTTTACGGTGAATATACATTCGTCCCTCATTAGTACAATCTTGGAACCTCTCCTTTGTTGCGTTTGAATTGCTTATCAACACGAACACCTATATTTAATCCAAGTTATGGACCTCGTTTACTCCGATTAATACTGCATATTTGGCCATTAAAGGCTTTTAGTATTATTGTTCAAAATACAGATCTTTTCTTTATTCAGCAACTGTTTTTCTTTGCTATTAGCCGCTACTTTGATAAAAAGTCGCGGTCATAACAATCTTCCAGTAGATTCTAAACTCTTATTAAACTACACTCAAAGCATATTTGCAGCATTCCTAATCGTATGCATCCATTGTTGAATTCACAAAATTCAAATAGTATTTTGGAGTATAGGTATATTATTTATATTTGTTCTAAATAAATATTAAACACAACCTTTTAGTCATAATTATCTATTTCATTGACATGCAACAGAAAATCAATTTTAACTTTAATAATCCCATAGGGATCTTTTTTATTCTACTTATGATTTTTTCGTCACACAAAGCTGTCTGCCAAACAGCAGCAGTGCGTGGTACAATAAAATCGCAAACTGGGGAACAAATGCCATTTGTAACGGTGTCGCTTTCCGAAATCAAAAAATCTGTCCAAACGGACAATAATGGAAATTACAGCTTTACTAAGCTACAAGCTGGAACCTATATAGTCTCTGCAAAATATTTGGGCACAGATATGGAGTCAAAACAAATCACATTACTTAACGGCCAGGAAATGGTATTAGACTTTGTATTAAGTTTAAAAGAAAGGGTACTGGACGGCATCGAAATATCGGGATACCGCAGGTTTGGAAAGAAAGAATCCGAACAGGTAGCGAAGTTGCCTTTGAAAAATTTAGAGAACCCTCAGGTATACAATGTTGTGCCCAAGGAAATTTTGCAAGAACAGGTCATCGTTACCTATAATGATGTGCTAAAAAATGTAACTGGTGTGAGCCAGGGTTTGGTCAATGGAAGCAACTCTTTTTATATGCGCGGTTTTGAGAACAACAGTTTTATCAGGAACGGTATTCAGGATAGAAAAGATAATAGTTTGGAAGTCGCTAATATTGAACACATCGAAGTATTGAAAGGCCCGTCCGCCACCTTATTTGGAAATAGTTTGACCTCCTTTGGCGGATTGATCAACCGGGTAACAAAGAAACCTTTTGACATAGCTAAGGGTGAGATTTCATATACATTGGGCGGATTTGACCTGAATAGAATTACGGCCGATATTAACAGCCCCCTGGCAAAAGATGCCGGACTTCTGATGCGCACAAATATTGCTTACCACGATGAAGGCAACTACATGGATGCAGGCTTTACCAAACGTCTTTTTATTGCACCATCTCTCTTGTATAAGGTAAATGATCGTTTAACAATTTCGATCGATGCGGAGATTTATCAACAGAAAGCAAATGATTTCCATCGTCTATTTCCCGAAATGTCATTTACAAAAACAAGTACAGAGAGCTTGGGTATCAATTGGAAGAGATATTATCATGGGAACGACTTAACGGAGTCTAAACCATCCGTTAGCATTTACGCTGAAGCCGCTTATCAATTGTCAGATAAATGGAAATCACAAACGCTGATCTCGCAGACAAAACACTCCAGTGTCGGCTACCGCGTATGGAATGAAATTATGCAGGACAGTGTGAATAGAAATATCCGATATAGTAACTCAAATTATAATAGTATTGAAATTCAACAAAATTTCACGGGTGACTTTGAACTTGCTGGCCATCGCAACCGTTTAGTAGTGGGGCTGGATTATTATAACGCCCGATCGAATGAAAACTTCATTATTGCCTACCCGTTCGACCGTATTGCACTAAAAGGAAAAGATCCAGCTTATACTCATATTTCGAAAGCTACTGTAGATGCTTTTTTAGCCACACTAAGTCCCATACGTACAATCAGTGAACAAAGTACTTATAGCGCCTACTTTTCTGATGTTTTTAATATTTCTCATAATTTTTTAGCCATGGCCAGCCTTCGCATTGACCACTTTGCATCTGGGGGATCACACGATCTGGCGGCTGATACTGTTACCGGAAAGTATAGCCAAACAAACCTTTCGCCGAAATTTGGACTCGTGTATCAGCTTATACCAGATAAGATATCTTTATTTGGAAACTACATGAACGGATTCGCAAACAATGGCCCTGCTATACAGCCCGATGGCGCACGAACGGTTTTTAAACCAAGTAATGCTAATCAATGGGAAACCGGTCTTAAACTTAATGTGCTTGATGGCAAATTAAATTCGACAATAAGTTATTATGATATTAAAGTGAACGATATCCTCCGACCTGATCCTGCCCGTAATGGTTTCACCATACAGGACGGCGGCCAAATCAGTAGAGGACTTGAAACAGAATTAATAGTTAACATGGTCAAAGGTTTCAATGTTATCGCTGGATATTCTTACAATAAAGCTTACTCCATAAATACAAACACCGATATCGATGGATTGCGTCAGTGGACGGGACCGGCACAAACGGCCAATTTATGGGTCAACTATGCATTTCAGGCTAAGGCCTTGCAGGGATTTTCTATTGGTGCAGGTGGTAATTATAATAGCAAAGCCTACATCAGTCAATCGCGTCAGTTTGGTGAATTTTATATTCCGGAATATGTGGTCATGAATGCTGTGGCGGGTTATGAGACCAAGAGATTTCGGATAAGCTTTAAAGTGGATAACCTCACAAATAAGCTATACTGGGGTAATTACGTGAACCAGATGATGCCCAGGCGTCTTTCCGCTAATTTAGCCGTCAAATTGTAATATCGGTATTTGGGAGTAACTTTCTTTTCAGAATATTTTCAGGTCTGTTTGGCTCAGAAGATTTTTATTAAAAAAGTGAATCTTAAAAGTAGATGCAATTCTCTTCGCAATAAAGCCACCGAAAAAAACGAATAATCAATGCCAACTAATTGTTGATAATGTTGTTGTCAACAATTAGTATATTTACGTAGCATAGGCCATCTAATCCAGTCTTTTGGGAATAAAGACCAAGTTGTAGGCAATTACAAATAATACATGATGAGAAAATCATTTTTATTGATACCAATTGTATTGATAATATTCAATCATACCTTTGCTCAGTCACGGCAACATAAGCAGCTTGACAGTTTATTCAATACTCTTTTTAAGCAGAAAGAGTTCAACGGAAATGTGTTGATTGCAGAGAAAGGAAAAATCTTATTTGAAGAAAGTTACGGTTTTGCGAATGAGAAAAACGGCCAAAAACTTAATAACCACACCATATTTGAGCTGGCATCTGTTTCCAAACAATTCACTGCCATGGGGATCGTTTTGTTAGAGAAAAAAGGAAAACTAAACTATGATGACACAATGTCAAAATATATTCCTGAATTGGGTTTCTATGATAATATCAGCATCCGAAATTTACTAAATCACACGAGTGGACTTCCTGACTATATGGAGATTTTCGAAGAAAAATGGGATAAGGCAAAAATTGCTGTCAACCAGGATATTGTTAACGTCTTCGCTAAGTACAGACCGAAATTGATCTTTCAACCAGGCGCAAAATTCCAGTATAGTGATACAGGTTATACGCTATTGGCTCTGATAATAGAAAGAGTATCTCATCAAACTTTCGAGAAGTTTTTGAGTGAAAATATATTTCAACCTTTGAACATGAGAAACACCTTTATCTATAGGAGTAGATTTAAACCTAAAAAAATAGAAAATTATGCTCTTGGATATGTTACAGATAGTGTTGGTAACAAAGTGCTTCCAGATAGCTTCGGCAAAGGATTTTATACCTATTATTTAGATGGAATCGTGGGGGACGGAACAGTTAATTCTACTACAGAGGATCTATTAAAATGGGACAGAGCACTATATGGCAATAAATTAATTGATCCAAAAGATAAGGATCTGATATTTAATTCTTTAAAAACCAACGATGGAAAAGAAACAAATTATGGCTTTGGTTGGTTCGTAGTCAATTCGAAAAAATATGGTCGAATAGTTTATCACACTGGAGGTTGGCCAGGGTATTCCACTTATATAGAAAGGCATTTGGACAGCGACAAAACAATTGTAATTCTGCAAAATCATTCAGAAGCTAAAATAAATTCATTTTTACAAAAAGTAAGAGCGATATTGTATAAACAATAATTTCAAAAGCGAGGTGTTTTAATTTGTTTTCTGTAGATTATATTGGTCGCAGAGAGATCTGACACTCCAACCTATTCCGATGACTTGCGGTCTGGTAGGATAAACCAAAATGTACTGCCCTCATTGAGGACACTCTCGGCTCCTATCTTTCCATCGTGTTTTCTGATGATTTCCGAACAGATGTATAGCCCAAGCCCCAGTCCAGAATATTCTTTGCCAGAATGACTTACTCTGTAATATCGGTCAAATAATTTAGGCAGAGCTTCTTGCTCGATGCCTATGCCAAAATCACGGACAGAGACTTTTACGGATTGATTTTCCAATACCTCGACATTTAGATGGACTTCTTTCGACATCGGCGCATACTTAATTGCATTATTGACAAAATTGATAACAACCTGATCGATCCTATGCTCATCGGCATATACCCTCGCAGTTTGATTTCCCGAAACAACCAATTGATATTCATCCTCAAAGCAGACATGGTCACAAGTACGCAGAAGAAGATCAAACATATTAAACCAATCTTTTTTGATTTCAAGCTGTCCCTCGGTAAGGCGGCGAATTTGCAATAGTTCAGCAACCAAATCGTTCATCTTCTCCACGCTTCTTAAGGACTGGTTGATCATTTTCGAATGGATATTACTATAAGGTTTATCCTTTAAAAGTTCAAGATACTGCAGGGAAGCTTTTAAAACTGTAATTGGAGTCCTTAACTCGTGGCTCACAATACTTAAAAAGTCATCTTTCTGCTGTTCAAAAAGCTTTCGATCTGTGATATCCAATGTCATGCCTACCATGCGGTCTGCGACTCCCAAATCATTGTAACGAGGACGTCCATGGGCCTGAATCCAATGCGTAGAGCCATCGCGCCATTTGACAGGATATTCTGTGCTATAGATTCCATTGGTGCGAATCGCCTCCTGCACCAGTTCTTTTACCCTGTCACGATATTCCGGATACATTGCCTCAAAAAGATCCGAATAACAAAAATCCTCCTCCGGCATAAATCCATAATTCATCTTAAACCGATCCGTGCTCTGCATCTTCCCCGTAGCTAGCTGCACCTCGGTAGATCCTAATCTGCTGGCGTCCATCGCAATTTCCAGTCGGGTATTTATTTCATTGATTGCTCTTCTGCTATTGACCTGTTCTGTCACATCCGTAGCAACAATAAGAATAAGCTTCTCCTCCTTTGAGAGACCATTCGTAGGCTGGTAAACGAAATTAAGATAGCGTTCCAGCGTTTCTCCGTCGACAGTAAGCAGGGCCTTGAGTTCTTTTCCGTAAAAAGGTTCGTCAGTTTCATAAACATTTTTCAGAATATCAAGGAATTGCTGATCTTTCAGTTCTGGTAATGCCTCAGCGAGTCGCCTCCCTAATACAGAGCGATCTTTGCCCCAGATATCAAGAATATGCTGATTTACAACATCCACAATAAAGTCAGGGCCTTTCAAAGTAGCCATAGCTACGGGGGACTGCTCGATCATGATGCGGAAAAGCTGTTGCTGTTCATGCAACAGCGAAAATAGTTTATGAAGATTGTCTTCTGAAGTGATGAGTTCCTCGTTTTTAGATAGCAGATCGGCATTTACTACTTTAAACTCCTCATTTATGGCCAAAAGCTTTTCGTTGAGATTTTTTTCCGCAAGGGACTTTTCACCTGCAAGTTTTAAGGCATTCATACGTTCTGATACTTCCGAAGCAGTATGAAGAATATATGCAGTTTTACCGTTTTGATCTAAAATCGCTTTATATTCAAAATCGAAGAAAAATTCCTGGAGTACACCATCTTTTTGAAGAAATGCGGAACAGTTTTTTGCAATGTAAGTCTTACCAGAATACCAAACTCCTTTGAGAATATCAACAAAAGGCTGTCCTTTAAGTTCGGGAACGGCATCTTGTAGGTTTTTACCCACAACCGATCTATCCTTTCCCCAAAAATTGAGCATTGCTAGGTTGGCAGTCATTATTTTTATGTCTTCTCCCTGATAGACTGCAGTGGCATTGGGTGAGTGAAAAAGTACACTGAGCAATGACTCAGAATCAATATTTTTGGGAGAATTCATACGATAAGATCAATAAAACAAATGTAATCAATTTATTTGCTATAAACCGATAATGCTTTAAATAGTTCTCACCCTAACGATTTTGACCCATAAATAAATGATGCTACGGACATAAATATTTTTAATAGATAAGTCAGTAACATTTAATGCTACTGACTTATCCCTTTGCTGATTACCCTTTATACTCACCAATAAGAATTACTGGTTTAATGGTCTTTCCTGATTCTGAATCTTCTATAGCTTGATTGATATCTTCGAATTTATATTTCTTAATTAATTTATCAAATGGGAACTGTCCATTCAGATACATCTCTACCATCTCTGGGATAAATTCGGTCGGTACACTGTCCCCTTCTACAATCCCGATCAACTTAATTCCTTTAAGTACATATGTATTCATTTCAACTTCAAGGGGCTTTGTAGCCACACCAACAATACCCATTTGTCCCAAGGACTTCAAACTCGATAAGGTATTATTAATAACATCATTACGACCGGTGGTGTCAAACCCAAAATCAAATCCTTTCGGGGAAATCTTTTGTAAAGATTCTACCACATTCTCATTACGGCTGTTAATGGTATGGGTTGCACCGAGTTTCAACGCAAAATCTAGACGTTCTTGATTGATATCGACTAATACGATCTCCGCAGTCGAGCATGCTTTTGCCGCCAGCAAAGCAGCCAATCCGACAGCGCCGGCACCAGAGATAACAATTGATTTTCCCGGAGATACTTTCAACGAGTTGATGATTGCTCCTGCCCCAGTCTGAATACCACAACCTAACGGTCCCAATAATTCTAACGGCGCTTTTTCAGAAACTTTTATAGCGTTTCTTTTATTTGCTATTGCGTATGTTGCAAACGAGGATTGAGAAAAGAAATTATCGAAAATATCTTGTTGGTTGTGTTGGTGACTATGAGAGCCATCCATACGTGCTCCCCCAAAATTCAAAGCCGGGAAATTTTCGCAGTAAGTGGGTTTACCACGCTGACATGTGTAGCACTCTCCACAGAAACCGAAAGTTAAAACAACATGATCACCCACTTTAAGGTTTTTCACACCATCTCCTACTTTCTCGATAATTCCAGCACCCTCATGTCCTAATACGATGGGAAAAGGAGTAGCGCCCGTTTGTTGATCTCTTGCAGCCATATCAGTATGGCAAGTTCCGGTTGCTACAATTCGTACTAGTACCTCATCTTGCCGAGGTTCTTGTAGCGTTATTTTTTCCAATTCGAATTTTCCACCTTTTTCTTTTACTAATGCGGCTGTTATTTCCATTGTATTATCTTTTTGTTAGATTAAATTTATCACATTACAAGATTTTTTTTCTTGATCTAGATCAAGAAAAATCAGCCTACTCAATTGCTTTATTAGGTAATTCGAATCATTTCACCTTATCTTCGGAAATATACTCTTCAGCTCTGTCTCGCTTCATGTACATATCATACCATATATATGCGATCTTGTCCTGTACAGCGGAGTCTTCCTGCATCCAAATACCAATACCGATATGACCTGCGTAAATACCTTTTCCAGATAACTCGGTATTCAGATTAAGAACATAATTGCGAAGACCAGCCATCGCTATTCCTACGTTACCCATCATGGGTACAGGCGAAAATGAAGCACCTCCGTTTGTGAATAATAACGCTCCTGTATTTTTAGCCAACATATCCGGAAGCACTTCACGGATGGATGAAATTGCACCAAGCACATTGAATTGAAATTGATAAAGTGCATTTTCTTCATTAACATCTAAAGTTGCTGCCAAATTATGGACACTTGGTATTGGGCTGTATTCAAGAACATCTATGAAACCGTATTTTTCTTTGATAGCATCAAAGGCAGATGCGATCTGAGCTTTATCCAAGATATCTGCCGTGAAAGCCGCTGCTTCGATTCCTGATATATTCAATCGGCTGACTAGGTCATTCAGCTTTTGCTGATTTCTTGCAATAAGGGCTATCAGAAAACCATTTTCACCAAATTTCTTTGCGATGGAGAGGCCCAGTCCAGCGCCTGCTCCAACTATTGCTATTGTTTTCACTTGTACTGATTTAATGAATGTATTTTATGGTTTTTAATTGCACTCGCCGTCAATTGAACAGTTTTTTCCTTGTATTACTTCTAATGTTGCCTGCGGATTCTCTTTCCGCCACTCAAAGAAAGAATTTTCAAGGGTTTGTAAAATATCATTGGGCTGTTGTGCACCAGCGATGGCATATTTGCTGTTGATTACGAAAAAAGGAACACCTTTAGCGCCTAATTTCTGTGCTTCTTGGCCCTCATGTGCTACTTTTCGCATATAGATAGGGTCTGTCAGTGCAGTATTGATCTCGCCTTCCGTTAAACCGATTTCTTGTCCAAGTTCGACCAGTGTTTTCTGATCATTAAGATTCTTGCCTTTTGTGAAATAGGCATTAAATAAAATCTCTTCAGCTTTCTCACCGAAACCTTTGGTTTTAGCAAACTGTATGATTCGGTGACCCTTCATTGAATTGGTGACCAATGCTTTATCCAAGTTGAATTGAAGACCTACAGTTTTAGCATACTCGATCAGATCCTGATGCCCCTTTTTTGACTGCTCATAACTTAATCCCTTCCGGTCGGCCACAAACATATACATATCGTTTTGATATTTAGGTGTTTCGGGTATGGCTGGGTCAAGCTGGAAGCTTTTCCATTCTACTTCTACCAGGTCCCTATGGGGAAACTGAGCTAAAGCTTTCTCGAAATTACGCTTTCCGATGTAACAGAAAGGGCACATAATATCCGACCATATTTCTATTTTCATTTTTTTTCCATCGTCCTATTTTTTATTTGTTTTAATTGCATTTGATTCTTTTCCTGACCAAACGTCATAATGAAGAGCAGGGATAATAGTACCGCTAGTGTACTATTTTTCATAGTTCAGTTTACGGAAATAATAATAAGATACAGCCAACAATGCAAACGGAATAAGCGGGGCAATACCTTTCGCCAGCCCATCGACAATACCATGTGCTAGACTTGCGGAAAGCAATAGAATCCCGAAACCTACATAAGCCCATTCTTTGAGCATCGTCGGGATAGCTGGAATGAGAATGAAGATGGCTCCCACGATTTTTAAGATATCCAGTTCAAGTGGGAAATAATCTGGAAACTGCAAGTTTTTCGTCGTCTGGATGAGGTATTCTCGTGGCGCGAAGTAGGATGGCAGGATGATTAACGCCATGGTAATACCGGTGATGATCCAATAGCTACGTTTTGTTCTTGCATCTGGATTCTGGGAAAAATCATTCTGTTTTGTCATTTTTAATTTACTTTAATTGTTGAAATAGATTTTTATAAATCAAAAATACGTACATTTGCTTACATTTTGTAAGCAGTTACCCTAAAGTAAGCAGTTACCTTAAAGTAAGTAAAATGAAAGATCAATTTCCAAAAAGCACCGAATCCGACTGTATGGCGAGAATGCTAACCGTTCGTGACACCCTTGACGTTATCAGCGGGAAATGGAAAATCCTCATCATTATTTCCATTATGAGTGGCCACAAACGTTTTAGAGAAATAGAAAGAAGTATTCCGAAAATTTCTTCAAAGGTACTTGCTAAAGAACTAAAAGATCTGGAAGAACACCAGCTCGTCAAACGTACCGTTTATGATGAGTCGCCAGTGCTGGTAGAATA
Source organism: Sphingobacterium sp. UBA1498 (assembly GCF_002325125.1). NCBI lineage: Bacteria > Pseudomonadati > Bacteroidota > Sphingobacteriia > Sphingobacteriales > Sphingobacteriaceae > Sphingobacterium > Sphingobacterium sp. UBA1498. The sequence continues at coordinate 183,356 of NZ_DCRG01000021.1, read as the reverse complement.
TACGGCCACTGATTATGTCTTTACGTTACAAAAAGTCATTGAAGAGCTACACAACTGGGGTGTGAATCATCGGAAAAAGATATTAGGGAAGTAGTGTTACGACCATAGTTCAAGGAAAATATTTTTAGACAAATAACTTGTTTTTATTAAAACCATTGTGTACCTTAGTGAAATAATCAGGCTTCTGCCATCGCTTCTTCTGAACTTTTGAGTTTACTCCATCTTATCAGTCTTCGCTTTTTCAGCCGCTAGTTTTTGTTATCAGCAGATCAGGTAAAGTTCCTTTCTTCAAATTGATATTTTCAATACGATTAAAATACCATCCTCATTTTTTGTTTACAATTTGATTTAACTGCTTTATGCCTAGCGCTATATATTAAGTACTCGCAGACGCAGGGAGAATTTGGGTAAAATATAATTTAATAATAAATATAATGCAACAAGGAACAGTAAAATTTTTCAATGAAACTAAAGGTTTTGGTTTTATTACACCATCAAATGGAGGTCAGGATATTTTCGTCCACTCATCAGGTCTACTGAATGATGTACGTCAAAATGACGCCGTAACATTTGATCTCGAAAATGGAAAAAAAGGCATTAACGCAGTTAATGTGCGCATCGCATAATTAAGTAGAAGCTTAAACACTTCGTTAAATTAAGTTCAGCAGGTAGCAGGTATGTTATCTGCTTTTTTTTGCCTATTTTATAGCACGGTTTCATGATCAAATCAATCTTTCACCGGAATTTTTAAGTCCTTATTGTGAATAGCACTGTATTTGACAATGCGGTTACAAAGAGATAAGTAAACTTGGCTATAAGCGCTTTTTTTGATATTCTAGTATTAAAATCAGCACAAGATTGTCCCTATTTTAGTCAATCGATCGTCTTAACTGCAAATAATAAAAACTTTAAATATATGAAAGAATTTGCATTAATTTTTAGATTAAAGGACATTTCAGACTTCAAACCTTCTCCTGAACAAATGCAGGAACGTATGAATTGGTTAGCTGGAATTGCATCACAAAACAAATTGGTGGATAAGGGCAACACACTTTTACCATTTGAGGGAAGTGCGAAAACGGTGAAGCCCAACAATGTGATAACAGATGGGGCTTATACAGAAATTAAAGAATTTATCAGCGGTTATATTGTTGTGAAAGCAGATAACATTGACGAAGCGGTAGAAATAGCGAAAGACAATCCAATTTTTACCCAAGTGGGTGGAAGCATTGAAGTTCGAGAAGTTGTAAAACGTGATTAGAGAAATCCAAGCAAACTTTCCAACAGCATTTTTGTTGGAAAGTTTTGTATATTTTAATGGAGTGTGTAACAAAATTCTATACCATGGAGCTTCTACCTCATTTATTTCGCCTGGAGTATACAAAAATGACGGCGGTTTTATGTCGTAGTTTTGGTTTAAAGCATATTGAAATTGCAGAAGATATTGTCAGCGATACATTTTTAAAAGCTTCGCAACATTGGGCCGTCAACGGAATACCCGAAAATCCAAGGGCCTGGCTCTATGTGGTTGCGAAGAATAAAACCAAAGACTACTTCAAGAAATTATTGGTTTTTGAAATAAAAATTAAAAACGAAATACAGCCTGACTTTCAAGTTGAACCCAATTTCGAATTTGATTCACAGATGGTTTCCGATAGTCAATTAGCGATGATTTTTGCGGTGTGTAATCCTGTAAACTCAGATGAAAGCCAAATTTGCCTGGCACTTCAGATTCTTTGCGGTTTTAGCATTGAAGAAATTGCAAATGCGTTTTTGACAAAATCAGAAACCATTAAGAAGAGACTACAAAGAGGAAGGGCAAATCTTCGAAAAGATAATTTTCAAATTAAAAGTTTAACAAAAACCGATATTTGCTTACGATTGGACATGGTTTTAAGAACATTGTATTTGTTGTTTAGCGAAGGCTATTTTTCTAAATCAGACAAACAGCAAATCAAAATAGATCTCTGTTCGGAAGCAACGCGACTCACATTGTTATTGACGGAGAATCCATTGACAAACACACCTGAATGCAATGCTTTATTGGCTCTTATGTGTTTTCAAAGTTCACGGCTTATGGCGCGCACAAATGATAAAAACGAGGCTGTTTTATTTGACGAGCAAGATAAAAGTCTGTGGGATAAATCACTTATTGAAAGAGGAAATTATTATCTGATAAATGCAACAACAGGTAACGAACTTTCAAAATATCATCTCGAAGCGGGAATTGCTTATTGGCATACTACAACGACCGATAAAAACAAATGGCATTACATTTTAAAGCTTTATAACCAACTTATTTTAATTGAATATTCACCAATCACAGCACTAAACCGAACGTTTGCTTTTGCCAAAGTTTATGGCAACGAAGAGGCCATTGCTGTAGCCAAAAGGTTAAATTTAGTTGAAAGCAATTATTATCATGAATTGTTAGGTTACCTGTATTCCAACGTGAACATTGAAAGAGCTATTGAACATTACAAACAGGCCATTAACCTAATCAAATCCAATACTGAAAGGCAAACTCTATCAAAGAAAATAAAGGAACTTAGTCTCATTTTGAAGAAATCGGAAATATCGCATTAAATGTTATCGATCAAAAATGCGCAATCTAGATAGACCGATACGATAAAATCAGAAAATTCGGACGATAGCTATTATTAAGTTTCTTGACAAAATATAGAGCGCATTTTAGTACGATTATACATGGATATAAATTATCTTTTCCATACTTTTGCTGGTGTATGAACTCCCCAACCGAAGGCCCATTTGATAATTCCTTTAGTGCTGAATTAATTATTCAGGCTTTAGCTTCCTCCCCTGCACCTACCGCTATATATTCCGGCGAAAATATGATTATCCGCTTTGCGAATGCCGGTATGTTGGCACTCTGGGGCAAAGAATCTTCTGTTATCGGCAAACCTTTAATGGAAGCTATTCCCGAACTCGAAGGACAGCCGTTTCTAAAACTTCTACAAGAAGTGTGGCATACCGGAAAAACGTATGCTGTATCTGAGGCGCCTGCCGTATTGATCAAAAACGGAAAGGAAACACTGGATTATTTTGATTACGAATATAGAGCGCTCGTTGACCAAGATCAGAAAACATGGTGTATCTTAAATACCGCACTCGAAGTAACCTCACGCCGGGAGTTTTTGCGGCAGATAAAGCAGAAAGAAGAAATAGAGCAGGCACTCAATGAGGAGATGGCTGCTACACTTGAGGAACTTACTGCTACTAATGAAGAACTCAATAGCTATATAAAGCAGCTTGCAGATAGTCGGGAGTATATCCGAGCAATCATAGAGCAGGCGCCTGTGGGTATTGCCATGTTAAATGGTCCCGAACATCTCATTGAAATTGCCAATCCCGCTATTCTCAAGATTTGGGGGCGCAAAGAGTCAGAAATAATCGGACTTCCGCATGAAAGTGCGCTTCCGGAGCTTCAGGGGCAACCCGTAAACGATTGGATTAAGCAGGTTTACAAAACCGGACAGCCTAAAATTAATACGGAATTCACGGTGAAACTGCGCCACAAAGACGGCTTGAGAGAAGCGATCGTAAATTCCGTTTATCAGCCTATATTTTCAGAAGATGGCGATATTTCAGGTGTGCTTATTATCCTCGAAGAAATTACTCAACAGGTTTTGGAAAGAAGACGGAATGAGAATAATCAGCAGATGCTCGCGCTGGCGATAGAAGCGGGTGAGCTCGCGACTTTCTACTATCAGATCGCCACAAACCATTTTTCTGGAAATTCAATGCTCAAGACGTGGTTTGGCCTCTCAACAAATGAAAATGTGGACCTCAACCAGGCTTTATCGGTGATTTTACCAGAGGATAGAGATCGCGTGATTGCTGCAATTCAATACGCCGTTAGTACAGATTCGGATGGCTATTATTTTGTAGAATATAAGATTAAAAATAAGGTTGATAAAAAAATAAGGCTTCTTCAAGCAAATGGAAGAGTGTTCTATGATCAAAATGGTATTCCATTGAGTCTCAACGGTACGCTTAGAGATATTACAGAGCAAAAAAAAGAGGAACAGCGGAAGGACGATTTCATGGGCATGGTCAGTCATGAGCTAAAGACACCTCTAACATCGCTTAAGGCCTATCTTCAAATGTTACAGCAGATGGACTTTCATACAAAAGAGGCTGCGCCGCAAAATATGCTTGGGAAATCTATAAAGCAAGTTGACTATATGACCAGTATGATTAATGGCTTTCTCAACGTGTCGCGATTAGAATCGGGTATGATGTATATGGATAAAAGAGCTTTTGATTTTAAATTGTTGTTTTCAGAAATTGAAGAAGAGATTCGCGTTACAGCCAAAACCCATAATTTTATTTTTAAATCTTCTGGGGCTGTGGATATATATGCGGACCGAGAAAAGATAGCACAGGTGATCCATAACCTGATTGGCAATGCCATAAAATATTCTGCTGTGGGGTCGACGATAATTACAGATTATGTTGTGGATGGTAAAAATATCAATATCAGTATTCGGGATCATGGAAAAGGCATTCCATTGGATGATCAGGAACGAATATTTGAACGTTATTATCGGGTGAAGGAAATTAGCACTGGTGGAACTGCGGGCCTGGGTATCGGACTCTATCTATGTAAAGAAATAGTAGAACTTCATGATGGAACTATACGCGTAGAGAGTGTTCAGAATGAAGGTACCGTCTTTTCCTTCAGCCTTCCACTCCCCTATTAAGCGCAATAGCATTATAATCTTCAGTCAGTCTTATGCCTGGAGTGCGGTCAACTTATCAACCTTTGAAATAACATCGTTGATGTCAAATGGTTTGCTCATAAAATCATCAGCGCTATGTGGATCGTCCGTTTTCATAATTTTAGCGTGGGCGCTCATCAATAATACCGGTACATTGGATGTTATTGGGTCGCATTTAAGTTCTCGGCACACCTCGGTTCCGAGCCCATCAGGCAACATCACGTCAAGCATAAATAAATCCGGCTGAATATCCATCTCCCTACAGTTAAACTCCTTTACGGTTGAAAAGGTTACTACGTTATAATTTTGTGATGATAAAAGAAGTTCAAGCACTTCCTGTATACCAACCTCATCTTCTAGAATAAAAACAGTTTTCATATTTTCTTTTAAGGAACCCAATAAATTGACTGAGCAAAATGCCTTAAGTAACTAACCTAAGATATGATCAAATAGTTCAATTTAGTTAAACAAAAATTGTGCAACTGTTATACTGCGTGAGGGATTTTTTTAAAGAATTTTGCAGTCGATGTTATTCAAGCATGCAATCAACATTATTCATGGATAAGTTGTTCATGTAAAATTCCATATTTATAACTTACTTAACTTGGAGAATTGATCGCTGATGACTGAAATTCTCCAGGCTGAATCTACCATGGTATTTACCCATTCCCGAGGTGCCGACTCCACCGAAAGGAAGATAATGCGAACCGACGTGGATCAATGTACTGTTAATTTCGGCATCACCGCTTGTTGTTCTAGCGATCACATCCTCCGCAAATTTTTGGTCTTCCGAAAATACATAGAGTGCCAAAGGCTTTGGTCTGGAGTTAATTTCATTTATTGATTCGTCAATATCAATGTAAGTCAGGATAGGCAGTATTGGCCCAAATATTTCCTGTTGCATCACAGCATCATCCCAATTTATATCCGTCATTAGTGTAGCTTCGAAATGACGTGTATCAAGATCGTATTTCCCTCCATAGATTACTTTTTCAGGTGCCGCATCAAGATAAGAAGCTAGATTTTTGATTTGATGCTGACTTACGATCTTTCCAATTTTCCCTAATGATTTATCTTCGTAAGTTGTTTTTAAATAAGACTTAAAATGGTCTATAAACGCATCTTTGACGGATTCATGTACATAGATGTAATCGGGCGCTACACAGGTCTGCCCGCAATTGATCCATTTTCCTGAAGAAATACGCTGAACAGCTTTCTCTAGATTAGCATCGTGATGAACGATCGTTGGAGATTTCCCACCTAACTCTAATGTAAGCGGTATGAGCTGCTCAGCGGCAGCTTTCATGATGATTTTACCGACCTTTGGACTTCCCGTAAAAAAGATATAATCAAAAGGTAGAGTCAATAAGAAGCTATTTTCTTCGATGGAGCCTTGAAATACGGCAACATATTTTTCATCAAACGCTTCTTTCACAATCTCTTCAATTACCTTTGCAACATGTGGTGTGTTTTCAGATGGTTTTATAATAGCTGTGTTTCCCGCCATAAGGGCGCCAATGAGCGGACTGAAAGTCAACTGAACCGGATAGTTGAACGGACCGATGATGTAATTCACACCGTAGGGCTCGTAAATATACTTGCTAATGACTTCAGCTCCTGAGGTATGCGGTTTTGATTTGACAAAGGTCGGTTTTACCCATTCTTCCATATTTTGGATCATATCGTCAAGCTCATTGAGTACTATCTGAATTTCGGCATATTCCGCTTCTACCCTGCTTTTCCCAAGATCGATATTCAAAGCCTCACAGATTGCGTCAGTATAACTCGTAAATACCTTACGGAAATTTTGCAATTGCATTTTGCGAAACGTAATTTCTTTCGTAGTCTGCGTTCTGAAAAAGTCTTTTTGTTTTTCAAATACGTCTTTTATCTTCTTTTGAATTTCAGTTTTCATTTTATTATTATTTTTGCAGCTTCAAAATCTTTGTCCGGCATAGGTGTAGTGCGTGCATATTCTCCTTACGAATAGTAAGCAGTTGCGCGCTGCCGTTAAATTATAAAAGGCAGTACAAACTGCCTTTTACATAGTCTATAAATTATCTTTTAAGGAGTGTAATTAATTTCTCCGCCACAGCTTCTGACGATGCTGGATTCTGTCCAGTGATAAGAAGACCATCTTCCACTACATGCACACCCCAGTCATCTGTTTTGGTATAATGACCGCCCGATTTTTTCAACTCATCTTCTACAAGAAACGGCACAACCTCTGTCAGTTTAACAGCAGCTTCTTCGCTATTAGAAAACCCAGTTACGTTTTTACCTTTAACAAATGGTTCACCATTCTCGAATTTTACATTTTTAAATACTCCAGGAGCGTGACAAACTGCTCCTACAGGTTTTTTGCTATTGTAAAAATCAAGTATCAACTGTTGAGAATCGCTATCATTTGCCAAATCCCAAAGCGGTCCATGACCTCCAGGATAAAATACAGCATCAAAATCGCCAGCTTTTTGGTCACTCAATTTTTGTGTATTCGCAATAATGCCCTGTACTTCCTTATCTTTATAGTATCGCTCGGTAGCCGCTGTCTGCGCATCCGGAACCTCACTATTTGGATCGACTGGAGCTTGTCCGCCCTTTGGAGTGGCCACAGTTATTTCAAACCCAGCATCCTTAAAAGAATAATAAGGTGCAGCAAATTCTTCCACCCAAAATCCTGTTTTATGTCCTGTATTTCCCAAATCATCATGGGAGGTAACTACAAATAGTACTTTCATGTTTTTTATATTTAGTGATTTTTACTTTGTTTAAAACCTCGATTTGTAAATCAAATTTACAAATAAAATTATGTTGTGCGAAATATAATATTGAAATACATATATCGTGACTTTATTTTTACCTTACTTTACGAATACCTGTTTGAGAAAATAATTCTAACACGTATGCCTGTCTAATAACATCGAATACTATAAAATGGTTGGCTCATTACTGTTTTAAATGTTGACCGAAAATACAATTGAGTGTTTTTAATTCAGTATATTTATAAGAAATAGATCCAATTATTGAACCGGAAAGCTAAAATGGAGCTGGGCATCCAATATAATAATGTATGATAACAATTGATAATTATCTCGACAATCATTACATCCACCGTAGTAACTGGCTCAGGGCTGCTGTTCTAGGTGCTAATGATGGTATTATTTCTATTTCCAGTTTGGCCATTGGTGTAGCTACCGCCAGTGTTGCGCGAGATCCGATTGTACTGGCAACAGTTGCTGGGCTTGTTGCGGGTGCTTTATCAATGGCCGCAGGTGAATATGTGTCGGTAAGCTCGCAGACAGATACCGAGATGGCCGACATCGAGCGAGAAAAAAAAGAGTTGCAGGAAATGCCTGAAGAGGAGTTGCAGATTCTTGCCCAGATCTACGAGCGGCGCGGATTAAAAAAAGAAACTGCCATGCAGGTTGCGATTGAACTTACAGAAAAAGATGCATTGGCTACGCATATCCGAGACGAACTTGGCATAAATGAAATTAGTCAGGCAAAGCCCATACAGGCTGCACTTGCATCAGGAGCTTCGTTTACAGTTGGAGGTATTTTGCCTTTATTGGTTATTCTTTTTGCCCCCGTTACTGGAATGGAATATTGGCTTTATGGATTTACAATCTTCTTTTTGATCCTTTTGGGTGCTATAGCTGCTAAAACGGGCGGGTCAAGTATAAAGAAAGCGATAATACGCATAACAGTCTGGGGAACAATAGCTATGGCCCTTTCTGCCGGTGTAGGTTATCTTTTCGGTGTTAATATTTAATATAAATTAGAGAACTACATTTCCCCTGGTGGTCTTTTTCATGCCGAAATTATTTTTTTAAGCTAAAAGCCATCGAAATACATATAATAATTAACAGTATAATCGAGAATACAAACAACAGATCGTACAGCCATGCGCCCTGTGGGTAAAAGGCATCGTTTGCTAAAAAAAAACGCTGCTGATTGGGGTTGTGTGGGTCATAAAACAATAAAGTTTCTTTTGCTTTATCTTTCTGATTCGCCCTATTTAACAATTCCACACGCATATTTTCAAAACTCCGATCACCCCAAATTGGAAAATATGAAAATCGCTTTTCAGCCTTTTTAACTTTTTGTTCATACGAGCTACCGTTTGCAGTAAATTGGTATTCCAAATCGATATAAACGTATTTGGTCCTCCCACGTTGTATATTACTTGTTAGATCTCGAATGACTGGGGTTACTGCAGTCCAACTTGGATGAGTCATCCTAAATTCTTTCCGATCCAAATACGGACTTACTGCAAAGACCGTTACGATTAGGGCATAAATAATGAATAACAAAGTGACAAAGGCACTGAGCTTGCTTATTGACATGCTAACGGGCTTTCCGTTGATCTCATACCGCACCTTCCTATTAATGTCTGAATTGCTTAATTTGCGGGCAATTATATCTCTTAATAGAAAATAGAACAACGAAGTAATTATAAAGGCATAGATTAGATAGCGATAGCTATTCATTATAAAAACGACAACAGCAACAAATCCCGCAAGCACCAACCATTGAACGATTTTCCAGAATATTTTCATTAGGCTTTCCTCAAAATAAGATCATATACTATTGTCTAACGGCTGCTTAATTTCACTGCGTCACGATTAGGACGAGGCTGAGCAAAGAACCGAAATTTTAAAAATTTAAAAAAATAAATATAGTAGATGAGCACATCTATAATCGTGTTGAATGAATATTTCGATATAAAATTAATAAAAATTAATTTAGCGACGTTATGCTTAGCATAAGACTTCGTATATCCTGTTGAATTGATCGAATGGTCGCCTGCAGTTCATTGTGCATATTCGCCAGATCATGAAGCTCCTCAGCTGCAAACACCCCGCCATCTCTAAAGTAGAGTTCCTCCAATGAACTTTCCTGCTGATCATCCAGGCCATACTGCAACCAACGTTGGCGAGTTGTCTCGATTAAAGAGAGATTTTTAGAATTACTAAAATTCTTCTCAGATATAATGCCCCAAATGGAACTTGGATAAATCTGTGCGTTATTATTTTGATACCATATACTTTCGAGCATATTACGCTGCAGGGTCATCCGGATCTTTTTCCCTTTAGGATTTAATGTCATAAATCCTAAGGCAGCTGTACCCAGACCTCCTGCAATGCTAAGTCCATTATTGAGCTCCTTGTTGTTTACTGTCGTTGCGGTTACAGGCGTAACTGCACCTAAAAGGATGGAAGCTACGGTAAGTCGAGTCTGACTCTTTGCATTAAGACCATCTATGTAGTTCGCGAGCTTATCAATACGTTCGCCATTACAATCAAGTTCCGCTGCAATGGCATTCAATTCGGACTCAAACAAGATATATTTTTCAGTCATCATCTGTTTGGCAACAAGTTTTCTTGCAGAATCATCATCACTATTTACATAATCTAGTACTTGAGCGTGATAGGTTGAGGTATTTAATCAGAACAAAATTATGTGGAGAGAAATGCTTTACAAGTTGTAGACTATCAGAATTAGAAATTTGTTGCACTGGAATGGATTGATAGGTAACATTTGGCATGCAATAATTCTTAGTCAAGGTCTGTACCTGAACAGTATTGATTAAGGATGAACAACTTGTCAACAGCGCTAATGAAAAAAAAATCAGAGAAATCGATGAAAGGACTATTTTCATAATAGGGTCGTTTGTAATCTTCCAAATAACATCAAACGATCTAAAATGTTTTGGTACGTATAAAGGTTATTTTATGAATAATTTTTATAGCCGTATTACAGTGAGTTAAAAAGGAATGTTAAAAATTACAATATCAATGAAACACGGAAAAATCATCCATTAATGATCCCTTATAAATCCTTTCCGCCCAGAATTAGCGCTAATTGCTGGGCGAAATAATTTTATTTGACAACTGTTGCTTCGAATTCAATCTTGAGTGTCTCAAAAAGTTTGTTAACTTCCATAACGGTGGTTGCCTGCTGTAATTGGTGCTTTTTAATCCAGAGCTGAAGAACATCGAAATTTTTAAATAACTCTTCCTGTTCGGTTGTGTAAACATTAAGTCGAACAATATTCTTTATTTCAAATTGAGACTGAAAAATGACTTTTTCAAGATTTTCTAGCGCCATCAATATCTGGGTTCTCATATCGGCGTCGCTAGAAATTCCATCATCGTCGATTGCTGTCTGTCCTGAAACATACAGCGTGCTCCGTGCATTTTTAACTTCTACAGCTTGCACATAGTCTCTAGCATCCTGCCACTGCCAAGGGTTGATAACTCTCTTTTCCATGTTATTTATTTTAGTTAAAGAAAGTTCAAAGTTCGTCGAAATGAATGCATGTTTTGTGTGACATTAATCACAATAACTTGGGCTCCGAAAAAATCGGCTTAACGTTTCCCTTGAAACTCCAAGATAAAGTGCCAGCGTAGTCTTGGGAATCCGCTGTAGCAGTAGAGGATAATATTTAAGGAAATGCTCGTATTTTCCTTGTGCAGATAAGGTCATGAGAGAAAGAATCCGGTGCTGGCTGGAAATATGGCCTCTTACAGCCTTGTTTAGAAAAAAATGAGTCATTTTGGGAACTTCTTGCAGCAATCGATGGTATCCCCCGTACGAAAGTTTTAAAACTCTGGTATTTTCAATACATCTTAACGATTGCGAAGCTCTAGTTTGGGTATAGAATGCATGGTAATCAGTTTCCCACCAGGCATCCATAGCAAATGATATAATGTGCTCATTAGCGTGATTATCCATAACCGAAAGTTTTACAAGTCCCGATAAAATAAAGTACATATGTTCCACTTTATCGTTCTCTCGTATAATGAAATCTTTCTTTTTAAACGTATCGCTAACGAAGAATGTCATAATGTGTTCTATTTCCTTTTCGGAAACATCGATTGTTTGCTTTATATCGTTGATCAGAAGTTGGCTCATGTCTAGCAAATATATGAATATGCGTATTATGGATAAACTTTTTTAGTATCGTGGCAACCATTTGTACAATAGCTCCGTCAACGTTTTCTTAACAAAGGGTGTCACCGCAAAATCGTCCATGCCAGACGCAATACACCTTTCTTTCTCACCTTTAATATTACTCGCAGTCAATGCTATAATCGGTGTACGATTTTCTTGGTCCTCATTTTCTCTGATTAATTTGCTTAATTCATAACCATTCATCTTAGGCATTTGAATGTCCATGAATACCAAATCTGGCGCATGTTCCTTAAATAATTCATACCCCTTCACACCATCGGAAGCCTCTATGATCTCAGCATTAGGAAGAAGATTCTGCACAATAGTATGGGTGAGTAACATATTGAATTTATTGTCTTCTATAATTAATATTTTGTGTTTTGACTCCAAGAAAATGGTTTCTTCATCTTTGGATCTGACTGATTTAACATGCTGTTTTAATACGCCAACCAACACAGAATATAACTGATCGATCTTAAAGGGTTTATTAATAGAAGGAGTGAATTCACTGTTAATACTATCAGCGGCATGGCTTTCTACGGTAGATAACATTAAAACAATCGGCTGTTCAGTATCATTGTAGATTAGTTTTTCTCTAATTTTTTTTATTGTATCCATACCGTTCATTACAGGCAGATCATGATCAATAATAATCATATCATACCGATGTCCTTTGGCTAATAATTGGAGAACTTCAAATCCGTTATCAGCTAAAGACACATTAACTTTCTTCATATTTAACATTAATGCAGTATTAGCTCTGTCGGTATCTTCCCGAGCCACAATCAGCATATGTAAGGACTCCAAAAGTTTCCACTCATATACCTCACCTTTTAAGGATCTTATGGTTATTTCGAAATAAAATTTGCTCCCTTCCCCATATTCACTTTCTAATTTTAGTTGACTACTCATCATTTTTAGCAACTGATTTGAAATACTAAGTCCAAGTCCAGTTCCTCCAAACGTTTTGCTTATTGAAGCGTCTTCCTGCGAAAATGCTTCAAATATTTTTTCCTGTCTGTCTGGTTTAATACCCATCCCGGTATCAGTAACACTAAAGCGTAGCGTTGTGGTGCTGCTGTCGGTAGAAAGTACATCAGCAAGAAGCTCAATCTTTCCCTTCTCAGTAAATTTTAACGCGTTGCTTAGTAGATTCATGAGCACTTGTTTTAATCGAAGAGTATCAACCCAAATATAATGCGGTAACGATTCAGATAAGCTCAACTTAAAATCTAACTTTTTGATTTTTAATTGAGGATCGATCAAACTCGTTAACTGAGCAAGCATTTCGTATAAATCACTTTTCTCAACTAAAAGTTCTAATTTCCCTGCTTCAATTTTAGAAAAGTCAAGTATATCATTGATAACTCCCAAGAGAAGATTAGCGGACTGATCGATGATAGATAGATACTCTTTTTGTGTAACATCAAGTTTTGTACGACTCATTAAATCCGTAAAACCAATAATTCCATTAAGAGGTGTGCGAATTTCATGACTCATATTAGCCAAAAATTCAGATTTTGCTTCACTTCCCTGGTCAGCAAGTTTTTTAGCTTTTTTTAATTCTTCACGCTGCAAAACACTCTTCGTGATATCGGTGGCTATGCAAAGATAACCTATAATCTGGTCCGAAATATCCCGAATTGCCGTAACAGCTACAGATACATAAAGTTGGGTCAAATCCTTTTTTACATATATCCATTCTCGCTGCTCTGATCCATAACGTTCCGCATTCTCAACAAATACCCTAAATTCACTAACAGGATAGCCCAGTTCAATTTCCAATTCATTGGCGCGTCCTTTTATTTCATTGCTACTATGAAATAATGTTGGGCTAATTTTTCCGATAACTTCCTCACTGCGATATCCTAAAAGGTTTTCAGCTCCCCGATTAAAAAGTGTTATCAACCCTTCTGAATCAGTTGCAATAATGCCTACTGGAGTTGTAGCGTTTAATACATCTTCAAGCAGTTTTTTTGACTGCATCGAATCCTCCTCAGAACGCTTTCGCTTATCAACATCCTGAAAAGTCCCATATAGTCGAACGCATTTCCCATTATCAAACGCTGCATTTCCAAGGACTCTAACCCATAGTCTTTGGCCTTGATATGTTTCAATCTCCAATTCCAGATCCCAAGGTGTTCCAGTAAAAATAGCGTCATTCATAGCCCTAACAATTTTCATTCTATGTTGCGGATCCTTGTAAAAATCAATTGCTGTTTCGACAGTAGGATTATAATCCATAGAAACGCCATGGATAGTTCTAGTCATTTCAGACCAATTGATTGAGTGTTCTATTAAATCATACTCCCAGCCACCTACCCTAGCCACTTTACTCGTCATGTCTATTGTGGATTTTACATATGCCAATTCACTGCTTAGATTAAAACGGCTATTCCTATCGTAGAGCAGTTCAAGCACTTCGAGGCATAATAATGATAAGAGCGTATGTTGATTATCATCAATGTCTCTAACATTGCTATCCATAACGCTTAAAAAACCAACCGTCTTTCCATCTGGATTTTTTAGTGGTATTTCCAAGTAGTACATAATGTTATATTCTTGGAAAACCACGGAATTACGCAACAAACATCGCTCATTCTTCAGATCTGAAAGCTCTGAATGAATACCATCATCAAACATATAATCCAGGAACACTTTGTCTACACTGACATTTCCTTTAGCATCGTGGAAGTATGTACCGACAAAATTTCGATTATTATCAAATAAAGTTAATATGGCCATCTCCGCATAACTGATCAATTTAGCCTTAAGGAGCACCCGAAAGAAATCATCCTTAATCATATCAGCTATCAGCCTATAATTTTGATCAGCTACGAAGTGAAAAGTGTTTTCGTTTTTAGGATATCTTTGGTTGTGCATAAGGCCATAATATGCTAGAGAAATTTAAAATATATGAACAAAACAACCGTGTTAATCAAATGGTTTTTTAATAAAAAAGATTTAAGTTGAATTATAGCTTACTGGTGCCCTCCTAATTAAACTAGTTACTGAGTAATAAAGCTTGAGTAGAAAATAAAATTCAAGAAAATATTTGATGGCAAAACAAATTCAATACTATTTTTTAATAACTTTGTATAGGATGAAAAAAATGCTTGCTATATGCTTTTTGACGATCTATATCGCCTCTGCAACAGAAATTGCGCAGTTGTTGCGGTTTCCATTGTTGATTGAGCATTATTTTGAGCATAAGGCGAAAAATCCACAGCTATCTGTCTTCGAATTTCTAAAGATTCACTATAATGGGGATCACCTGGAAAACCATCCACATGATGACGACTTTGAAGAAGATCAGAAGCTCCCATTCATAATGCATACAGCTTCATACTATGCTGTTTTTGTTTGCCCTCCCACTATAGAAGTGGAAATGCACAATAGCTCCCAACCGAAGCAGCATACCACTACTCCAATCCATAACGATCGGTTTATAGACGATACATTTCTTAGTTCCATCTGGCAACCGCCAAAATTCTGTTAATATATTCCTCTTTTTATTAGGATAAAGACGTCCGCAGTTCAGCATCTTTCTTGACAGTAAATGCCTATAATTTCTGTATTGGAAATACGGAAGCATTTTTCAATGTCAATATATTGCTGTTCATTCATGTCTTTGTCAAAACTTACGATTTAACAGAATCAAATTGATATGCTTACGAAAATTATTGAGTTCTCTGTAAAGAACAAACTCATTGTCGTGCTGTTGATGTTGGCTTTGATCGGTGTAGGTGCTTATCAGGTGACGAAATTGCCTATTGATGCCGTGCCCGATATTACCAACAATCAAGTGCAGGTCATTACAATAGCTCCATCCTTTGGAGCAACAGATATTGAAAGGCTCGTTACTTTTCCAATCGAACAGGCCAACAGTAATATTGGTGGATTACAGGAAATCCGGAGTTTTTCGCGATTTGGCTTATCCTTGGTAACCCTTGTTTTTGATGACAATATCGATATCTATTGGGCGAGGCAACAGGTAGCTGAGCGTCTCCAACAGGCGCAACAGGAAATCCCACCTGGTATAGGTTCTCCGCAGTTAGGTCCGATTTCAACAGGTCTTGGCGAAATATACCAATATGTTATTCGCCCGGGGCATGGATATGAGGGTAAATATAATGTGACTGAGCTCCGTACAATCCAGGACTGGATTGTCAGAAGGCAGCTGCTGGGTGTTAAAGGTGTAGCCGAAGTCAGCAGTTTTGGCGGTAAACTTAAACAGTATGAGATCGCTGTAAACCCCGACAGGCTAAATGCTTATGGGATTACCATTAACGACGTCTTTGATGCCCTCAACACCAACAATCAGAATACCGGCGGTGCTTACATCGAAAAAGGACCGACAGTGCTTTACATCCGAAGTGAAGGATTGGTTGGCACGATTGAAGACATTCAGAATATTGCGATCACAGGGAAGCAAAATAACTTACCAATTTTCATTCGGGATGTAGCCGATGTCCGCACGGGCTTTGCAACGCGATATGGTGCCATGACCTACAATGACAATGGTGAGGTGGCTGGAGCCGTCGTCATGATGCTTAAAGGAGCCAACAGCAGCCAAGTGATTGCGGATGTAAAGGCCAAGGTAGAGGAAATCCGAAAAACCCTACCCAAAGGAGTCGTCATAGAGCCATTTCTAGACCGTACCAAAATGGTCAATAATGCCATCAGCACCGTGCAGATAAATCTTTTGGAAGGCGCACTTATTGTGGTCTTAGTGCTGGTCCTCTTTTTGGGCAACATACGCGCCGGATTGCTCGTAGCTTCCGTCATTCCGCTAGCCATGCTTTTTGCAATCTGTATGATGAACCTTTTTGGGGTGAGTGGTAACCTAATGAGTCTTGGTGCACTGGATTTCGGATTAATCATTGATGGGGCAGTCATTATTGTTGAATCCGTCATGCATCAGCTTATGCAACAGCAACGATTCAAAGCCCTATTCAAAGTGCCCGCTTCTGAAATGGACGATTTGGTAACAGCATCAGCCGGTCGCATGATGAACAGTGCTGTCTTTGGACAGATCATTATTCTGATCGTTTACCTTCCAATCTTAACGTTGCAAGGAATCGAAGGCAAAATGTTCAAGCCTATGGCCGAAACGGTTGCTTTTGCGCTATTGGGTGCATTCCTTCTATCGCTCACCTATATTCCGATGATGAGCTCATTCCTACTTCGGTCAAAAAGTAACAGACCTTCGATTTCGGATAAGCTGATGAAAAGACTGGAAAAGTTTTATCTACACACACTACTCAAAGTACTGCGAATTCCAAAGACAATTTTTACACTGGTGATTTTACTTTTTATAGGAGCTGTAGTGGTACTCAGTCAGCTAGGTGGTGAATTTATCCCTTCACTGGAGGAAGGTGATTTTGCGGTGGATACCCGCGTACTCCCGGGAAGCAACCTGACGACGACCATTGAAAGCACCCAGAAAGCTGCCCATGTCTTAAAGAGCAGATTTCCGGAAGTAGAAAAAGTAGTCACCAAAATTGGCAGTGGCGAGGTGCCAACCGATCCTATGCCCATGGAGGCATCGGATATGATGGTTATTTTAAAAGACAAGAAGCAATGGACTTCGGCACATACGTTTCCTGAACTTGCTACAAAAATGAGCGAAGCATTGAAAGATGTCCCCGGTATTACCGCGGGTTTTCAGTACCCCGTCCAAATGCGGTTCAATGAGTTGATGACGGGGGCACGTCAGGATGTTGTCCTCAAAATATTTGGAGACAACCTGGATTCCCTAACTTTACATGCTCAAAAAATAGGTAAAATTATCGAAACAGTCCAGGGAACCCAGAATCTTTACATCGAACCGATTGCTGGGCTTCCGCAAGTTGTCATATCCTATAATCGCCCCATCATAGCGCAGTATCACCTCTCGATTGCTGAAGTGAACAGAACCATCAATGCTGCCTTTGCTGGACAGCGAACAGGTCTGGTATTCGAGGGTGAGAAACGATTCGACATGGTCGTACGGCTTGCCGCCAGAGACCGAAATAACATTACTGATATCCGTAACCTTTTAATACCTACTCCCATGGGAAACCAAATTCCATTGTCCCAATTGGCCCGTGTAGAGATTGTACAGGGCCCTAACCAGATCCAACGGGAAAATGCGCAACGGCGGATTGTTGTCGGATTTAATATCAACGGTCGAGATGTACAAAGTATCGTTCATGACCTACAAGCTAAGATTGAAAAAGAAATCAAACTTCCAACTGGATACTCCATCAAATATGGCGGCTCTTTTGAAAACCTCAATAACGCCAAACAGCGCCTGTTGATTGCTGTACCTATTGCGTTAGCGCTAATTTTTATACTCTTATTCCTTGCATTTAAATCTGTTAGAGAAAGCTTATTGATCTATACAGCTATACCATTATCAATTATCGGTGGCGTGTTCTTACTGGCGCTGCGGGGAATGCCTTTTAGCATTAGTGCCGGAGTTGGATTTATTGCGCTTTTCGGGGTCGCTGTGCTCAATGGAATCGTATTGATATCTGAATTTAACCGACTTCGAAAAAGCGGCATCCGTAATATTGTGCGTATTGTCGTTGATGGTGGAGAAAATCGGTTACGTCCTGTTTTAATGACCGCATCGGTGGCCTCACTGGGATTTATTCCAATGGCGCTGAGCAACGGAGCTGGAGCTGAAGTACAACGCCCTTTAGCAACTGTGGTTATCGGTGGTCTCCTTATTGCGACACTATTAACTTTATTTGTGCTTCCACTGCTTTTCGTAACGATGGAAAGCGGATTTAAAACGCGTAAATTAAAAGGAAAGCAAATTGTACCGCTTGTGATAGCCTTTGTTGTTTTTGCAACAGAAAAATCCACAGCACAGACCAAGATCACTTTAGATCAGTCTATTGAACTTGCGCTCCAAAACAACCGAAACATAAAAATTGAAAAACTGCGTGTAGCCTATGCAAAGGCAATGATAGCGACATCCACTGCTGATGTTCCTCAAACGGACCTAAGCTTGGATTACGGGCAGATCAATAGCGCCTATCAAGATACAAAAATCAGTGTCAGTCAACGTTTTGGATTTCCTGCTGTCTACAGAAGGCAACGCGCACGCTATACCGAAGAATGGAAAAAAAGCCAGCTCAATGTCACTCTCAAAGAGTTTGAGCTGAAAAAGGCTGTCAGTCTAACCTACTATAACATCTTGTATTGGCAGCAAAAGGAAATACTTTTAAACGAGGCATTGTCCCTTTATAGCGGCTTCCTTGACAAAACTATACTACGTAAAAAAGCAGGAGAAAGTAATGCCTTAGAAAGCGCAACAGCGGCAAATCAAAAGGCAGCAATCACAATCCAATTGAGACAGGTGGCTGATGAACTAAAAGTCTTTCACCTCCAATTTCAATGGTTGCTAAATACACCAGAAGCCTACAGCCCTATCCAAGTGGAAAAGACTATTTTCGTTCAGTCATCGGTAGTCGATCATCCTTTACTCAAAGTACTGGAACAAGAAAAGATAATCGCAGCTCAGGCGACTGCAGTGGAAAAATCCAGGCTGCTTCCCCAATTACTGCTAGGCTACAATCTGAATAGTTTTAAAGGTGCAGGGCCTGATAACAGAATTTACGAAGCGAGTCCAAGATTTCATTCGGTGCAGTTAGGGCTCTCCATACCGGTATTTTCGAGCGGACAGCGTGCCCGGATCGAAACGATGCGCCTGGCTGAAGCCATTGCCAGCGATGAATTGCAAAATGCACAATCTGCGCTTGAAAGACGAGCCCAAGAATTTTCTCAACGCTATCAGACCAGTCTTGCTATTGTCAATCAATATGAATCCGAGGGACTCAAAAATGCAACAATAGTTTTTGAAACAGCACAGAAGCAGTTTTCCAATGGAGCAATTGACTATCTCGAATTTGTCACTTTAATCAATCAGGCGATCTCGCTGAAAAGTAGCTATACAGATGCATTGTGGCAGCTCAATGAAAATGCCATTCAACTTCATTACATCATGATAAATCAATAGAAATGAAAACAAAAAATATGATAGTCCAATACATCGTCCTTATGTTGACAACAACTGTCATCTCTTGCCAGGGTAATAAAGGAGATGTCTCACCGTCATCACCCAAGTCGAAGGACGAAACTCTTGTCTCCTTAACGGAAGCGCAACTGCACAATACCCAAATAGAAACTGTAACGCTCTCAGACCAGCCGATAGCCATCATCTTAAAACTGAATGGAAAAATTGATGTCCCGCCTCAGAACCTGGTATCGGTAAGTATTCCTTTGGGGGGATATTTAAAAAGTACCAACCTGCTGCCCGGTATGAAAGTATCAAAAGGCGATATTATTGCTATCGTCGAAAACCCTCAGTTTATTCAACTGCAGCAAGACTATCTTGCCGCCCAGTCGAAATTACAATTTGCCCAGATCGACTACAGACGTCAAAAAGAACTCAACCAGAGCCAGGCAAGCAGTGACAAAGTAATGCAGCAAGCACAGGCCGAAATGAACAGCCAGCAGATAATTATGAATGCAATCGCCAGACAGCTAGAACTTATTCATATACAACCAAGTACTATTACTGCAGGAAATATCCGTAAAAGCGCTCCAGTCTATAGCACGATCGATGGCTATGTAAGTAAAGTGAATGTCAATATCGGAAAATATGTAAATCCTTCCGATATCCTCTTTGAATTGATCAATCCGACGGACATTCATCTAAATCTGAAAGTCTATGAAAAGGATCTTGAACAATTACGTCCAGGCCAATCACTATTGGCTTACACCAATGCTAGTCCCAGTAAGAAGTATGCTGGAAAAATCCATTTGATCGGCAAAGATGTCGATCCTATAGGCATGACAGATGTCCATTGCCATTTGGATAACTATGATCAGGAGCTGGTACCAGGTGTATATATGAATGCTGAAATCCAAACGACAACGAGCTTGGGACAGGCTCTGCCGGAAGAATGTATTGTAGATTTCGAAGGAAAAAGTTACGTATTCGTCTCAGAAGGAAACAGGAACTATCGTCTGACAGCAATATCCGTTGAGGAGCCCCAAAAAGGCCTAGCTAAGGTGTTAAACGGTCGAGATTTCGAAGGTAAAAAAATCGTTAGTAAAAATGCTTATACCCTATTAATGCAGTTAAAAAACACAACCGAAGGAGAAGATTAATAAAATCACTATGAAAACATTATTAAATACGTTGGTACTAACACTGTTGTGTTATACCGCTCACGCGCAGAATCGACTGGATGTTGCTAAACAACAGGCACTAGCGCAACATGAACTTATACTGCTCAATTTTTCCGGTTCGGACTGGTGCATTCCCTGTATAAAGCTGCATAAAGAGATCATTGATACCGAGCAGTTCAAACAACTTCTAAACGAACAGATCATTGTCTTTCTTAATGCTGACTTTCCAAGAAGCAGAAAAAATCAACTGCCGGCAGAACTGAAAAAAGAGAATGCGAATCTTGCAGATCAATATAATCCTACGGGCATATTTCCTTATACGCTGTTACTGGATGCCAATGGGAAAATTTTAAAGAGCTGGGCCGGCTTACCTCGGGAAGATCGCTCTGCTTTTTGCGATGAAATCAGGACAGTTTACCAACAAATAACACGGCCATGAAAAAAGAATTTCGACGTGGACTCAAACTCATGGGTAATCATTTTGAGCTAACAGTAGTCGATGAAAATGAGGTAAAAGCTAACGCCCATATTGATGCGGCTATTGCAGAAATACAACATATAGAGCGATTATTGACCACCTTCAATGAAAACAGTCAAACGAACCTGATCAACCGTCATGCGGGCATCCGTCCGGTCAAAGTTGACCGGGAAATCTACCAACTTATCAAAAGAAGCCTGCGGATTAGCCGCTTGACGGATGGCTATTTTGATATTTCCTACGGGAGCATTGATAAGGCCCTTTGGAATTTTGATCGCAGTATGCCATGTCTTCCTGATGCAGAAACTGTTGAACGCAATTTGAGTTTAGTGAACTACAACAATATAGTACTCGATGATAAGGCAAGTACGGTATTTTTAACAAAGCAGGGCATGCGTATCGGTTTTGGAGGCATCGGAAAAGGATATGCGGCCGAAATGGGGAAACGAATATTACAGCAGCGGGGCGTAGATGCGGGTGTGGTAAACGCTTCGGGTGACCTTACCGTCTGGGGAAATCAGGCTAATGGAAAGCCATGGACCATTGGAATTGCCAATCCGGAGCAGGCAGGCCTTCCCTTTTCCTATATGAACATCACTGATACTGCTATTGCAACATCGGGCAACTATGAAAAATTCGTCCTGATAGACGGTAAAAAGTATTCTCATACCATTAACCCAAAAACAGGAATGCCCATAAGCGGTATAAAGAGTGTTACGATCATCTGCCCGAATGCTGAAATAGCAGATGCCCTTGCAACGCCGATCAGCATCATGGGTGTTCAAAATGGTATTGAGCTCATCAATCAGATTCAACAGGTAGAATGTATCATCATTGACGATGACAACCATATTTATTCATCTCATAAAATCAACTTCAAATGAAAAACAAAAGCAATAAGATATACTGGAGCCTCGCTATGATTGTACTATCGGTACTGGCCTCCTCCTGCAGTACAGTAAAAGAATACGAAAAAAATAAACTCAACGATGCTGAAATGAGGTTGGGAAACCGCCATGTCGAAAAGACTGAACTCAGCTTTCAGTCTTATAGAGAAGGTTCTTCTGGCGCAAACGCCGGAAAGGTTGGCGGCGGCTGTGGCTGCAATTAAAATGATTCCTGTTTTTTAACACACTACTAAATGAAAAAAGTATTTCTTAGCGTTGCTGCCCTTCTGGGCCTGCTGCACACAAAAGCACAGGAAAGCAAACCCACGGAAAAATCGAGGAAGCTTACTTTTGAAGAGGCAAATCTTGTCTCAAGTTATTATCATCAGGACGGCAACAATTCGGCAGTAACAGGCGGTATCGGTTCAGAAAGATTAACAGATATCTCCAATAATATCGAGGTGGTCCTCTTAAAATATGACAAGAAAGACCGGAAAAACAAATTCACATTCAATATCGGATTGGACCATTACACTTCGGCATCTTCAGATATGATCGATCTCAAGGCCAATTCCTCTGCTTCACATGCCGACAATCGAATCTACCCGTCAATTTCCTGGTCTCGGGAAAATGAAAAAAAGGGATCGACATTGATGGGTGGAATATCCCTTTCTTCAGAATTTGACTATCAATCCTATGGTGCCAATATTGGTTTTGCGCAGAAAACCAAAAACAGAATGGGCGAATTCACAGCACGATTCCAAACCTACCTCGACCAAGTAAAGCTGGTCACCCCAATCGAGCTACGCTTAAACACCAACCTTGGGTCGAATGGAAATGAGCATGATAATAACTATGGTTCAAGCGGCAGAAATACCTATGCGCTTTCACTGAGCTATTCACAGATTATCAACAGCAATTTTCAGGTGGAATTTTTGGCTGATGCCGTACAGCAATCAGGTTTTTTGAGTTTGCCCTTTCACAGGGTCTATTTTACAGATGGCACGGTGCATCAAGAAGCCCTACCCGATAGAAGATTTAAAATTCCATTGGGTGTACGGGCAAATTATTTCCTCGGCGACAAATTCATCATGCGCGCCTATTATCGTTATTACACAGACGACTGGGGAATAAAGTCCAGCACAGCAAGTCTAGAAATGCCGATAAAGCTTTCACCATTTGTTTCGCTAAGTCCTTTTTATCGGTATTACCGTCAGACTGCCGCTAAATATTTTGCAGCTTATCAGCAACACACCGGATTGGACGATTACTACACCAGTAACTATGATTTATCGCAATTCACCAGCAATTTCTATGGTGCCGGTGTCCGTTTCAATCTTCCAAATGGACTGTTCGGTATCCGTAAATTGGATCTGTTGGAACTACGGTACGGACATTACACCAAGTCAGTGGGCATGAAGTCCGATATTATTTCATTAAATCTAAGATTTAAATAAATGAAGACCATAATCTTAACCACGATGGTATGTTTGCTCTTCGCTAATTTAGCGTCTGGAATGCATCATTGTTCAAGTCGTGATACACTGTTTGGGAACGAGTCGAATAACTTGGATTCTTTGGATAAAATGTATAAGCCAAATTATAAAACGATGATCATACCATCCCTATGCATTGGATACGGTATTCTCAGTCTTACTAACCCAAGCATAAAAGAAATCAACAGTTCAACGCGTTTTGAAATTGGAGAGCACAGCCCATCGCATATTAATTTTGATAATTACACGCAATTTGTGCCTGGAACTTTAGTTTATGGCTTAAATGCCATTGGTATAAAAGGAATACATGGCTTTAGAGATCGTAATCTAATTTTGGCCACCGCTTTGCTAATTTCCACAGCGATCGTGACGCCTACAAAACACCTAGTCAGCGAACAGCGACCCGATGGTTCAAATAATTTATCTTTTCCATCGGGCCATACAGCTACAGCTTTTGCAACAGCTCATTTTATGTTCCGTGAATATCGTGCGCATAATTTGTGGCTCAGTTTACTCGGTTATCCTTTTGCCATATTCACTGGAACATATAGAACGTTCAATGATAAGCATTGGGTAGGCGATGTGGTTGCAGGAGCAGGCATTGGAATTTTGTCAACAGAGCTTGCCTATTGGTCATTTCCAAAACTGTCTGAATTATTTTCGAGCAAAAGGGAAAAAAATCCACTTGTTTTACCCTACTATCAATCAAATAAGTTGGGGGTCGCCTGTATTTTAAAGTTTTAAAAAATGAAATATTCTTTTTTGCCATTAATAAATCTACCGATTCATGATATAAAATGATCTATCAGACGGCTGAGCAAATTCAATACAAACTACCCTTAGGAATTAGATTATAATCATTAATTTAGGTCGATCATTATAATTTAGTTCCTAAAATTAGGTATAGGATTAAAGCAAACAATTATAACCTTGATGTATTCAGTGCATCGGAAAACAACTTTGGTGTGGCATCTATAATCGTTTCAGGAAAAACTGATGCGATATTAATTGACGCGCAATTCACATTGGCTGACGCAGAAACGGTCGCCCAAAAAATTGCAGCATCTGGAAAAAATCTGACCACAGTCTACGTATCACATAATGATCCGGATTTTTATTTCGGGTTGGAAGTTTTTAAAAAGCATTTCCCAAAAGTAACAGCTTATGCAGTGCCCGCTGTCGTTGAAAAGATTATGCAAACCTCACAGAAAAAATTAGATGTTTGGGGCGAACGTTTAGGTAATGAAATTACATCTAACGTGGTGCTGCCTCAAGTTTTAAAAGGTAATACAATTGAATTGGAAGGCGAAAAAATGGACAGAAGCTGCGGGTTTTCCTTACGCCGGAACTTATATTGGAATAGCGGAAATTTCGAAAAATGTTTTCTATCGATTAGCAACAGAATGGATAGATTATAAATTTACGCCCGAGAAATATATCGTAAGTGATAGTCATATCGCCGTTATTGGCACATACACAGGTACTTATAAGATTACATTAAAAGCAATGGCCGCAAGAGTTGTCCATGTGTGGGAATTGGAAGAAGGCAAAATTGTACGCTTTGAACAATTTGTGGATAGTAAAATTGTAGTAGATGCCATGAGTTAAATTAATGCGTCAGCCTTTCTTTCCTACATGCATACACTTATTTGTGACAATAACGGTATACTCTATCATCTGAAAAAAAATGGCATAGCTGCGCCTGCATTTGTTTTAGGAGTCTTCTCCCATATTTAAGTGTACAGTATTGCGATAACCTTTTAAACTCAACCCTTTATGCCTTTTGAAGAACTTATTGATATGGCTTTCATCTGCAAACCCAAATTCATCGGCTAATTCATGAACCCTTTTGTCACTAAACCGTAATCTATGTTCTATCAAACGAATACGATAGGAGGATATATAACTTTGGATGGTTTCGTTGCACTGTCTTCGAAAATAAGTACCGAGGTAAGTTGGAGATATACCGAACTGATTAGCAATTGCTGAAATTTTCAGTAATTCTGGCTCTCGAATATTTTCCTGTATATAATCCAGTATCTGCAATATTCGACCGTCTGATTTAGAGGAGATGCCATTAGGCTTCATCACAGCAATATTTCTTCCTGCAATGACAATTACAGCATTGACCAAATGACGGATAAGATCCTCGTTGTACATAGATTGATGGGCTATGGCCTGTCTTAAATTCTGCATAAGTAAAGAAACCATTTGCTGATCTTCTCTATTTACAAGGACGGAGCCAGCTATATGGGAAGCATAATATAATATACATTCCAAATGGTCAATACTTTTCCATTGGTATTCCTTTATATAGCTTTCCCCAAAACGCACAACCATAAACTCACATACGCTTTCTAAATCAAACTCGTGACGATCATGCGGTGCAAGAAGAAACATATCACCCGTATGGTAAGCGACCTTGTTCCCATTGACAACGTGAACTCCACATCCCGAAATAACATAAACCAATTCAAAAAAATTAAATTCTCTGTCACGCAATGGGCAGTGGTCCACCTTTTCATAAAAAACTTCTATTGATTGATAAATATTTTCCTTCGGCATACTGCAAAAATACCAATAAATACTGTAAAAGTACCTGTTTTAGGGACTTTTATCGGTCTATATTTGCCTAATAAATCGTAAGAAAATGAAAGCAATAATATTAGAAAAGTTCGGAAATACAACTGGTCTTGTTTACAAGAATATGGAAAGACCAAGTGTTAAAGCACATGAAGTGTTGATAAAGGTGAGAGCCATAAGTGTTAATCCTGTTGATGCTAAAGTCCGTAGCAGGCAAGCACCTTTAGCAGAAGATTTAGCACATCATGATCCATTGATTTTGGGGTGGGATGTATCTGGAGAAGTGATAGAAACCGGGGAGCAGGTTCAGCAATTCAAAATTGGTGATGAAGTTTTCGGGATGATCAATTTTGTTGGTCACGGCAAAGCGTACGCCGAATACGTCTCCGCACCAGCGGAACATCTTGCTTTGAAACCGCATAGCATTAGCCATATCGAAGCGGCGGCCAGTACCCTATCGGCCTTAACAGCATGGCAGGCGTTTGACAGTTATGGAAAATTGAGACCGCACGATCAGGTTCTTATTCACGGAGCGTCGGGAGGCGTAGGACATTTTGCTATACAGATTGCAAAACATATTGGTGCTTATGTGGTTGCAACATCATCTAATTCCAATCGAGATTTCGTCCTCAGCTTGGGTGCAGATAAACACATTAATTATAAAACGACACATTTTGAAGATGTACTTCATGACATAGATTTTGTACTAGAATCCATTGGAGGCGATAATTTCCAAAAGTCCGTAAGTGTATTAAAACCGTTTGGAACTATAGTGGCATTACCGTCTGGCCATACTAAAGACGATGAGCTTAAAGCGCAACAAAAGCAGTTACATGCCTGCTATTTCATGTCCGTTTATTCTAGCGGTGTTGATATGCAGCGAATTGCATCACTATTAGAAAGAGGTATTCTGAAACCTCATATTTCTCATGTGTACAATTTCGACGAGATGGCAAAGGCACATCTACACATCGAAACCGGCCGTACAGTCGGAAAAATAGTAGTCACTTTATAAAACGTTCAGCCATTTTACAACCACCCAGTCAAGTTATCCAGCAGCATTTTAAGTCAAAAGAAATGAAAAAAATAGTAGTCATCAACGGACATCCCGATAACGAAAGTTTCAACGAAGCATTAGCACAGTCATATATTAAATCTTCCTTAGCAAATGGCGCTGATATACGTTACGTAGCCATAGGAGCATTAAATTTTAACCCCAATCTCCAGTTTGGTTATCGACAAAGGATGGATCTTGAACCAGATTTGGTAAAAGCATTGGAAGATATACAATGGAGCCAACACCAGGTTTGGATACATCCGCTGTGGTGGGTGGGTATGCCTGCAATTATGAAAGGCTTTATCGATCGTTTATTTCTACCAGGATTAGCTTTTAAAACTGATAAAAATGGGATTAGTACGGGTCTGCTACGTTCAAAAACAGCAAGAATTATTACCACATCAGGCGATTTATCTCTGGATACTTATCAAGAAATTTATCATTCTTGTGGGCTCGTTCAATTGGAAAAAGGCATATTGGGATATTGTGGCGTGTCTTCCATTCAAAGTGCATTTATAGGCCCATTACACAATATGGATAGATTTGATAGGGCAAAATATTTGGAATATACAGCCTCGATGGCTTTTAATGATATGAATATAACACCCGCAACTTAGTTTACAGTTTTTTTTATTAGAGATTATTATAAATCGCTGTGCATATTTGATAGTTTAAAGTACGTTTGTACCTGAGTATATAATGTTCCACTTTTTTAGTATCTTAACTGTAAACAAACATACAATGCCTAAAAAAATTATTAGAAATCTTCAGATAGGTGTAGTGCTCTCCTTGATACTGCTGATTGCGAGCTCCGTAGCATCCTATATCAGCATACGAAACCAGATGGAGAATAGAGAAAGCTTCCTAAAAAGTAAGGAATCTATCAGTTTGATAAAAGATCTTCTAAACACACTCTTAGATGCTGAGACAGGCAATCGGGGATATCAGCTTACCGGTAGGGATAATTTTCTGGAACCTTTTAACAAAAGCAGGAAAGAGTATCCGCTGCTAGTTGCTCAAAAAGGCACATTTCATCTCAAAGATAAACAACAAATGAATACCTTAAGTGATCTGCTACAGACTTCAGAAGCAATGATGAAAGGTTATGTCTTACTGATTGAAAATCGTAAAAAGGGGGTATTAATGACCTCAGAAGAACTGATCCAAAATAAGAGGACAATGGATAAATGTCGTATGCTCGTTAACCAATTTGTCAAATATGAGGAAATTCAGCTCGCTATAAAAAATGAAGATCTAAATACGTCTTCTAGATGGACTATTCTATTTATCCTCTTTTCTGCAGTTGCAGCCATTGGTGTTACTATCTTCGTTTATATACAATTAAAATCCGACATCTTACGCAGAGATAAGCTCGAAAAGGATCTTTTTCGTACCAAGGAAATGCTTGAGGAAACAAGTGCGGTTGCACAAGTTGGCGGCTGGGAGGCTAATATGAAAACTGGTAAGCTCTTCTGGTCTCAAAGCACGAGGGAAATTCACAAAATCAAAAGCAATTTTCAACCAACTTTTGAAAATGCTCTTGGATTTTATGAAGGAGAAAATGAAAAACGAATAAGATATCTCTTTGACAGGGCTGTACAACAAGGAATTTCTTTTGATGAAGAGCTTCAGCTTTTGCGTAATGACGGCATTACAATCTGGGTAAGAGTAAAGGGTATTCCTGAATTTGAAGATGAAATCTGCAACAGAGTTTATGGAATTATCCAGGACATCGATACCTTTAAAAAAATGTTTCTGGAAATCACGCGGAAAGAGGCGATGATGCAATCTTTTGCCACTGATGTCCCTATTCCTTTAGCGATGTTCGACAAAGTCCTTAACTATGTTGCTGTAAGTAGCAAATGGAAAGAGGAATTTGATATTCATGATGTGGATCTTATCGGTAAAAATCTCTTCAGCACATCTCCGGATATTCCTGGAGAAAGAAAGGAAATCTACAGGGATGCATTGTTAGGACAAACTTACACCGATGGAGATTTTAAATTAAAGGTGAAGGGAAAGGAAGAAATGCAGCATTACGACCTTAAAGTGGGGCCTTGGTATCTTACAAAAGACGAGGTAGGCGGCGTAATTATTTCCATACAGAATATTACTAATGCCGTGAAAATTAATGAAGAGCTAAAAAATGCGAAAGAAGCCGCAGATCTTGCCAGCAAGGCAAAATCTGAATTTCTAGCCAACATGAGTCATGAAATTCGTACCCCTTTGAATGGGGTTATTGGTTTTTCTGACCTTCTCTTGAGAACACCACTGAATGAAACACAGATGCAATATCTGAATTATATCAACGAGTCCGGTGAAAACTTGCTTGGAATTATCAATGATATATTGGATTTTTCTAAAATAGAATCCGGAAAAATGGAGCTCTCAATCGAAAAAAGCAATATTTATGATATACTAAGCCAAGTTATAAATGTTATTCTTTATCAATGCCGGAAAAAAAATATCGAACTCTTGCTGAATGTAGAACCGGAATTGCCGAAAATGCTATCCATTGATGAAGCAAGGTTAAAGCAAATCTTAATCAACCTTTTGGGTAATTCCGTTAAATTTACAGAACAGGGAGAGATTGAATTAAAGGTAGAGAAATTACGTATAGACAATAATACCATCACTCTACGCTTTTCAGTAAGAGATACCGGAATTGGAATTCCTGCTGAGAAACAGAAATATATTTTTGATGCTTTTACCCAGGAAAACAGTTCTATTAGCAAAAGATATGGAGGCACGGGGCTCGGGCTAACCATCTCGAACAATATTTTGGGATATATGGGAAGTCATTTAT
Organism: Sphingobacterium sp. UBA1498; assembly: GCF_002325125.1. Taxonomy (NCBI): domain Bacteria; kingdom Pseudomonadati; phylum Bacteroidota; class Sphingobacteriia; order Sphingobacteriales; family Sphingobacteriaceae; genus Sphingobacterium; species Sphingobacterium sp. UBA1498. The sequence goes on along the minus strand of NZ_DCRG01000021.1, from coordinate 153,161 downwards.
CCCTAATTAGCCAAATGGGAAACGGTTCCGTATTTTTCTTCGATATCAAGGTCCCCTATGAAATCACCGAATGGCGAGATGAGGATGAGATATCTATCAAAACGGCTCTAATCGTCGATGATAATGAGTCCAACAGAATCATTTTAGAACACATGCTTGCCTATAAAGATATCAAGGTTACCTTGGCTTCTAATGGAATGGAAGCGTTAGATATCATGTTGAGAGGTGAACGGTTCGACGTGATCCTGATGGATTATCATATGCCTATTATGTCAGGATTGGAAACAATCGATAAAATAAAAGGATTGTTAAATCAGCGCAAAGAGACTACCCCATTTATACTACTCTCTGCTTCTTCAGAGGAAATGGATACGTATACATCCCGTAAAAATACTGAAAATATGTATCTATTGATGAAGCCTATAAAATCCGATGAATTATACCAAATACTTAAAAACATTGACAAAAGTAATGCAACAGAAAACATCCTTGACCAAGTTGGAGGACATTCACCGTTATTTGTTCTATCATCGGACGTACTATTGGTTGATGACAATCCTGTGAATATGGCCCTGAATAATAAGATAATCAGATCCTTTGCCCCTACTGTGCAACTAACAGAAGCTGTCAATGGTTTGCAGGCATTGGAAGAATGTAAGAAGAAGCAGTTCTCTGTTATTATTATTGAGGTACAGATGCCAATAATGAGTGGTATTGATGCAACCCGATATATTAGAATGTTGCCAGGTTATCAAGATGTACCTATCATAGGCCTAACTGCTGGAAATGTACATGGAGAAAGAGAAAATTGCCTTGAATGCGGAATGAATGACCTTCTTGCCAAACCTATACGACAGGCTGACCTTTTTGAAGTACTCAAAAAATATATAAATGTTGAGTAATTATTACTTAATAATTTTAAAATCATATCAGAACCATACAGACAAGCAAATTGAACCGTGTAAGAAAGTGATTATGTTACAAAATAAAGACTTTTGTCTTATTACATTAAAATCAATCAAATGTCAGAAATTACAAGAATTCAACTGGGCAAAAATGGACCTGCGGTTTCAAAACTCGGCTTGGGTTGTATGCGGATGTCATCAATATGGGGCGGTGCTACGCCCGATGAAAAGGAGAGCATCGCGACCATCCATCAGGCGTTGGACATGGGGATCAACTTCCTGAATACCGGAGATTTTTATGGCGCAGGGCACAACGAGATGCTTATTGGGAAAGCAATTAGAGAAAGAAGGAATGATGCTTTCATCAGTGTCAAATTTGGCGCGATCTTCCATAATGGACAATGGATCGGCTTGGATCTCCGCCCTGTAGCCATTAAGAACTTTATCAATTACTCCTTGACACGTCTAGGCATTGAAGCCATCGACCTATACCAGCCCAGTAGAATGGATGGCAGCGTGCCGATAGAAGACATTATCGGTACAATAGCCGACTTGGTTAAAGAAGGTAAAGTACACCATATCGGCGTATCAGAAATTACCGCTGATCAACTTCGTAGAGCAAATAATGTTTACCCCATCAGTGCACTTGAAATCGCCTATTCTTTGACCGACCGTCAGATCGAAAAGGATCTTTTGCCGGTGGCTGAAGCGTTAGGAATTAGTGTAGTGGCTTTTGCTAATACTGCCGAAGGTCTGCTAAGTGGTCAGCTAAAAGCGCCAGTTCCTATGGATGACTATCGAAACCATTTTTCCCGTTTTCAGAGCAATAACCTAATCCATAATCTTGAAAAAGTTGACATATTAAAAGAAATTGCGCATCTTAAAAATGTCACACCTGCGCAGCTTGCAATCGCATGGGTTAAAGAACAAAGCGACAATATCATGCCATTGGTGAGTATGAGCCGCAGATCAAGGCTACCTGAAAATATTGCTGCTATGAAAATCGTATTTACACCGCAGGAGATGAGCCTTTTAAACAGTACATTTGCAATAGGTGCAATCAAAGGCAGTACATACTTACAAAGATAAATGGAGAGTCCAGCAGAAATACTTCCCGGCGTTATATTCTATTCTTACCTTTCTTCGAAGCGAAAAGAGAAAGCATGCGTTTGGAATCACCATACCCTAATATTGCAGGTATCAGGTCACATGCATCTCGAAACTACTCAACAGAATATAAGCATAACTGCTGGAGAAGTATTGCTAATTCATAAAAATCAACTTGGAACGTTAACTAAAACACCTGAAACAAATGGCCATTATGAAACAATTGTTATATCCCTGCAAGAAAATCTAATGCGTCAGATTGCGTTTGAGGAAAAATTGGAAGTTAGCGGTAAATACAGCGGACCGCTGAATCTATGTCTCCCCAATAATATATATCTCACAGGCTATTTTCAATCGATTATACCCTATGCTCGAAGCGCTGGACGTGAAATGACTGATGAAATGGGACTTTTAAAAGTCAAAGAGGGACTCAAATTGATACTGATTGCAGTGCCAGCACTACGTAACTTTTTCTTTGATTTTTCGGAAAATTATAAAATAGACCTTGAAAAATTTATGCTCCACAATTTTCATTTTAACGTTCCCATCGAGAAATTTGCACAACTTACAGGAAGAAGCCTTTCAGGGTATAAAAGAGACTTTCAGAGGGCTTTTGGTATGCCGCCACGAAAGTGGCTACAGGATAAAAGATTAAACGAAGCATGGTATTTAATTGAAAAAAAGAAAAAAAAGCCCACAACTATCTATTTAGATCTTGGCTTCGAGAGCCTGTCTCATTTTTCCACTGCCTTTAAGAAAAAATTTGGAAAAGCGCCTACCCTAGTTGGCTAAAAAGCTTGTGTTGCACATGAACTTGACATCCAAAAAAGGTGGGCGATCATCCATAACTACAAAGGCTATAAAAAAATCTAAGTTTAGTTTTTTGCATAGTGCACGTACAAGATCTCCATTGATAATTATAAGATTAAACGTATGATTTTCTTTTCCTCGTCAACCGAATAATTCAATTTTCTATGAAAAAATTGCTCAAAGATCGCTGATACATCAATATAAGGATCTTCAACATCACTTACACTTCCTCCCGAGCGCCGAGACATGCCTTGATTAATGATTGTTTTTATAAATTGGGGCTGCCTTAAGGATTTTGGAGCTTCGTCGTCAGTACTGTAAGCTAACAAAAGTTGGCCATTGCGATCAAACGCACTATTTACGGTATAGTATGAACTAGCGTCAATGTATTTTCTCTCCTCCCGACAGTAAATCTTCGATTTGTCGTAATTGATAAAGGTGACGCTCCCCTGGAAAAATGGATTGCTCGGTTTTTCAGAATTGAGTTGATAGTGTTGCTCCGCTAGTGCAGAAATAAAACATACCGTGCCTGATCCTGCCTTCAAAAACACTTTCTTATCCCTAACGAAACGTTTACTGAACGCAAAAACACCTCCATTGCCGAGCTCATAGATTTTACCATTTGATGAAATCCCAATAATATAACCTCTGGCAACAAATTCCTTTTGCCACCAACCAAAAGTTTTTCCGATAAAAAATAAGGGGATTAAAAAAGGCAACACAATTAAAAATCGACCACTTTTTTGAAATATTATACTGTGTTGTGTTTCCTGCTTATTTTCGTTTTCCACCCCGTCGAATTTGGTAAACTTCTCTCCCATTTTCCATATGATTAGTTTAAGAAAAGTAACTACTCAACACCCTTGAAAGACATGATGACGCCAGAATATTTATCATGGTCTGCACCAATATATGACAGATCTATTCTTGATAAATCTTTATTGAGGGAAGCTTCTTTAAATAGTGGATAATTCATCTTTTCGATATGGTTATTCCAGTCTTCATCTGTTGTTGGCTTGATTGATTGCAAATCTTTCATTTCAAACATCGCGCGATCTGTCATTTTTTTTGACCGTTGGACGAAAATTGTATCTCCTTCTATCTTTAGAATTTTAACCCAACCGACAGGCAAACCTTCGATATTATTTCCTTCAGCGTCAGTAAAAAAACTTGCTCCATAAAGTTGACCCGCGTGTAATTGTCGAGCCGATTTCACAAGATTATCCTTTTCATTACGATATTTTTTGCCATCCAAATTTAGTTTTATACCGTAAATAATAGAGCCGACAATTGCTATTGAGGCTATCATCAAGTACCCTTTCCATAGTTTGAAATAGGGAATTTTAAGCGTCTTTTTAAATTTTTTAACCTCTTCTTTTATTTCAGGTGAATAATTTCTAGCGTGGATGACCTGTCCGTTTTGATTCACTAAACGAGACATTTTTACTAAACCTCCACCAACTGGGAATCCTAAAAATTTGGTTGCAGGTGTGATGATACTAAGATTAAAGTTCTGGGGTACGGCCTCATTTTTTAATGTTGCCAAGATATTTTTACTCCCTAGAACGTACTCGTAACGCGTATAAATGAAAAGCATAAATTGAATAAATTATAAATACTAAAATGCCAAAATTAAGAAAAAACTTTATTTGTAACAATCCTGTATCAATTAACTTATTAATACAGAAACTAATAAATTTATTTTTTGACTAATTGAATTACGACCATGTTACTTTTCAAATACTTTAGACCGTGGTATGCTAACCCGATGATATGCGATGAAATTACATTTAAAAAATAATTCGCCTCATTAAAAAGGTTGCAAGCAATTGATATATTTTAAAATTCAACATAAATTCTACCCTTAATAAATTCTCTGATAAGCATTTGAGCTTAATATTAACAAATCAGTGGTCAATTACTTCAGATGCTCTCTAAGGAAATTTTTTATTTCTGAAGCCACTTGACGATGTACCGATTTTCTGTCAATAGTTTCATGATCGTTGTAAAAAGTCGGTTCTTCATTAACTAAAAATGATTTTCCTTCATTTAAAAAAACATAATGCCCCGTTTTAACTGGAAGTACGCTATATTTTGAGCCTTTTATTACTTCACTATATTTAAGCGCATTCGATGCCAGCGGAGCAATGGAATCATCTGCGGCACCGATGATCAAAACCGAAGATTTTGTGCTTTGTTTTTCTTCCGAAAGTCCCAGTCCCAAAGCCGGAGATAAAGCTATGTTGACTTTAAATCGACTATCTTTTAAATTTTCTGGCACTTGGTTGCATGGGATTTTTTGTATGAGTTCTTGAAGATCACCCAGTTCAGGAACAACAAATTGGTTGCGATTTTTGGCTATCGATGCATTTATCTTGAGTTTATCACAATCTATTTTAACTCCAGCAAGTGCTAAAGTGGTGTATCCACCTAACGAAAATCCGATTCCCGCTATTTTACTACTGTCTATGTAACTATTATAAACAGGATCATCAAGCAATGATGAAATTAGAAAACTCATATCCAGCGGCCTATCCCAATAACGTACAAAGTTTTCAGGAATTTTATTATCGAGAGTATTTCCCCAATGATCCGGAGCTATCACAACATATCCGTCTTTAGCTAATTCAATCGCCAACCATGATAAGCTATATCGATTGCCTCCTGTCCCATGAGAAAGGACAACCAATGGATATTTTTTTTGTATAAATTCTGCATCTTTTACTGTCGGTGGTAAAACGAATGGTTGTTGCGTATTTTTAAAATTCGTACCCGTTGTTGGATACCAAATTTGGGATTTCAAAGGTCGCTCTCGAGAATGATCAGTATAAGTAACTTGCCGCTCTCCTACGTTTGTAATAGGCGTATGATAAATCATCATAAAAAGACTTAACAAAACAATACTAAATGGAATAGTCATATTTGGCACTGCTAATTTGGATCTTAACACTTTAAATAGTAAATAGAACATCTATACAACTCCCAAAGTTACCAGCGATGTTATACTTCAGTCAATGGTTATATTTAACCATATAAATAAAAATCGTTACTTTATTCAAAAAGGTTTTTCATATCGCTGCTAAAGAGACACTTTTACCAATAAATTTAAAGAATAAAAGCTATATTGTATCTGATCATTCGACCACATCAAGATATGGATTCTTTAGCAAGTATATTAATAGGACATTTCACGTTAATGGTAGAACGCTAATTGATGATAATAATTTGAAATTATAAACTTTACTATGGGACATTCAGTTAGTTATTGCAGGTACTCTCATACGTTCTTATTCATCCTTTTCATGGTAGGGGGAATAAACACAAGAGCGCAGTTATTTAATCAAGACAGCTTGAAATTAATATCTCGGGAGTTTACATTTACAGAAGGTCCTGCCGTGGATCGGGAGGGGAATATTTATTTTACTGACCAGCCAAATAACAAAATCTGGAAATACAGCACAAATGGTGATCTTTCGTTGTTTAAAGATTCTTCAGGCCGTGCAAATGGACTTTACTTTAATCATCTGAATCAACTGCTTTCATGTTCGGATGAGAAAAACGAAATTTGGTCAATCAACATGGATGGTAAGGTTACGGTCCTGCTATCAGCTGTAGATGGAAGAAAATTGAATGGTCCAAATGACCTATGGGTGGATGAAAAAGGAGGCATTTACTTTACAGACCCCTATTATCAGCGTGATTATTGGGATAGAAAGAAACCCGAGATAGCGGGGCAAAAAGTATACTACCTTCCTTTCGGAAAAGGAAAGAAGCCAATTGTGGTGGCTGATGATCTCACTAAGCCCAACGGAATAGTAGGTTCGCCTGATGGAAGATATTTGTATGTAGCAGACATTGAACGGAATAAAACGTATAGATATGTCATTGAGTCTAAAGGTAAATTAAGTAGTCAGACAGCGGTCATTGAGCAAGGTTCTGACGGACTTACCCTAGACAGCCAAGGAAATATTTACCTTACTGGAAGAGGTGTTTCTATCTATAGCCCGAAAGGTGAATTGATCGGACATATTGAGATAAATGAACCTTGGACATCGAACGTGTGTTTTGGAGGAAAAGATAGGACTGATTTATTTATTACCGCATCTACAGCAATATATTGTATTCCAATGCGCACAAAAGGAGTTAAATGAAATATCTCCAGTATCCTTAATTAAACATGTATCCATGTCGCTCAGATTCTGTTGAATTAAATCCATTTAAAAAAGTTTCCTACCGCGGTTCTTAAGAGTTAAACTACTTGAATTACCCGTGATTTATACGGTCAGCGGTATTAAAGGCATATGATTTGTAATTCTTCTGATAAGTATAATTGCCTTGTAGATACTATGCTATTATAGCCTGCTATAAGGTCGTTTATCGCCCTAATATTATAAAAGACAACGCGAATGTAAAGCAATTAAAGCAACACCTTCAACTTACACAAAAGAAATTCCCAGGCTTAGGTATTGGGTTCTATACATCCAAAGAAATCATTATGAATCATTAAGGTACATTATGGATGGAAAGGTCGGTTGATGAGGGTGCTACTTTTAATTTTACATTACCTATTATGCAAAAACAAAAAATACATGGAAGCTAAACGAATAATGATTTGTGACGATGACGAGGGAATACTTGAAGTTCTCGAGCTATATTTAGAATTGGAAGGTTATGTTGTCTTCACTGTCGCCAATAGTACCCTGTTAATTGAGCAGATAGAAATGCATTCACCTGATCTGCTCCTGCTTGACCTTTGGATGCCTTTGTTGTCTGGCGATCAGGTGATAAGCCTGATTCGCAAAAACGGTAAAATAATGGATTTGCCTATTATAGTACTTTCCGCTAGTGTTGATGGCGCCACCATAGCCAATGAAAATGGAGCAAATGGCTTTATAGCAAAACCTTTTGATCTAGATGACATTAAAGCGAATATTGATAGAATGATTAACAGGGAATAGACAAAATATATCCTCAATTCTTTTTGCGTACAGCATCTCCTGTACACCACATACTGTTCCGAATCTCCCACAAATGCTTCTAGAGCAGATTAAAAGTATTCGCGTAAATGCTGTCGCTCCAGGACCTTTATGGACGTAATTTAACGCACTGAAAGTATGATTTATGCAGACAGTGCGTTAATAGTTGTTGCTGTTAAGTTGAATTATAATTCACTCACTCATCAACACTACTTCATCAGCCAAAAGCCCCTTGCTTTTGGCTCGAAGGATGATTTTACCTTTTTCTTTGCTTTTTATCATCACCAAAGCTTTGCCGTTGAATGCCCTTCGGGCTGTTGATTGAAAACTAGTTAAGTCGGCTGTATTACCATTATCAGTGACAATAACCGTTGTGTTGGCAGAATCTGTCATAAATTCTATTTCATCAGCTGCATCCGGAACAATAGTATCATATTGATCAACAATGAAGGCCTGCACAAAGAATAGTTCATCGCTGCCGTTTTTTGCGATCGAATTTTCTGCCATTAGTTTGATTCGATATGCGCTCTCCGCAGTATGTACTGCCTTGCTGAGTACCTTCTTGTTTCCAAGGTACGATACCGCTTCGAGCTTACCAGGCTCAAATTCCACTCCTTTAAATACAAGGTCGTACCGATCTGGATCTTTGGACTGTTCTCGTATTTTTCTGTCGTTTAGATAAAGCTCTACCCGATCAGCCTGATTAAAATAGACCACCACGTCAACTCGGTCGCCTTTTTTCCAGTTCCAATGTGGTAATACATGTAAAACCGGTTTTTCTGTCCACACACTTTGATACAGGTAGTAAACATCCTTCGGAAATCCAGCTAGATCCACAATACCAAAGTACGAACTTCGCGCTGGCCAAGTGTATGGTGTGGGTTCACCGAGATAATCAAAACCCGTCCACACATACATGCCTGCAATATGGCTGTACTTCTCCATTAGCCGCAAACTCGTCTGATGGCTTGATCCCCAAGGCGTGAATACATTGTCGTAAGCTGATATGCTCCTGTCACTGTTGCCCCCATCAAAAGGAATATCCCATCTTTCAGGCCACATACGAATGGAATCGTAAGGAACCAAATCATATTTCCCGCTGCTTTCCAATGCCGAAGTACTTTCTGTTACAATAAACTTCTTTCCCGGATGATCCTGTGGGAAGCTTGCCCATTTGTGATGGTTGTAATTATAGCCAACTAAATCCACCGCCGTACTCATGAGTACGGGATTGGCTTTGGAGAGCTCATTATTGGCAATGGCGGTCGGGCGTGTGCCATCCAGGCTATCGACGATTGCGGCTAACGATATTGGAATAGCTGTACCATCAGCTTTGGAATGCCACTGCTCCTGTGCTTCATTGCCCAGACACCAGATAAACAGCGACGGATGATTCCGGTCCCGTTTGACATGATCCGAGAAGTCTCGCTTGTACCATTGGTCCCAGTATAAATGATAGTCATAGGCATTTTTACGACCTTTCCAAACATCGAATGTTTCACTCATCACGACGAAACCCAAGCTATCGCAAAGGTCCAAAAATGCTGGGGCCGAGGGATTGTGTGATGTTCGTATCCCATTCACCCCCATTGCTTTCATCATGCGGAGCTGACGTAATGCTGCAGACCGATTAAATGCCATGCCTAGTGCGCCGAGGTCACTATGTAAACAGACCCCTCGGATTTTAAGCTGTCTTCCATTCAGTATAAAGCCCTGCTGCTGATCGAATCTAAAATGGCGTAAGCCAAATTTGGTATGCTGTTCATCCAGCACCTCACCATCCACAATGAGCTGCATTTTTGCTGTATATTGATAGGGCTTTTCAATATCCCATAAGACGGGATTTTCGAGAACAATCTGCTGAGCGATGGGATGTAGACCTGCTTTGACGGCGTTCAAAGATGTACGTTTGCTTGCGATAACAGCACCTTGAGCGGAAAGGACCTCCGTCAGCAGCGTCATCTTTTTTGATTCTTTACGGCTGTGCTCAATTTCCAGGGAAAGATCCACGACAGCACGTTTCTCGCTGAGCTGCTCAGCCCTTATGAAGGTGCTGTTCGTTCCTATACTGACTGGATTCCGGCTGATTAATTTGACATCCCGATAGATACCCGAACCCGAATAGAAACGCGAATTGGGCTGATTCTTATTGTTTACTTTTACTGAAAGCAGGTTGTCCCTACCATCCCAGTATAAATAAGGGGAAAGCTCGTATTCGAATCCGATATAACCATTGGGCCGTTTCCCTAAGAAATGCCCGTTGATCCAGACTTCGCTGTTTTCGTATATACCTTCAAATGCGACAAATATCCGCTGGCCCCGCTCCGCGCTAGGCAGCTTAAAAGATTTTTGATACCAGCCTACGCCACCATCGAGGTAAGCAGCCCCGCTGCCTGCGGGACTGTTTTCTCTAAAAGGCATTTCGATGCTCCAGTCGTGCGGCAGATCGAGCTTTCGCCAGCTTTCTCCTTTTCGTCCATCGCTATATTGCTGGTTGCTATCCAGTTTAAACCACCAGCCCCCATTAAAATCAATAACCTTTCTGGACTGTCCAATCACGGAGCCCGTGAGCGTCAATAATAGCAACAATATACCTATTAATCTGCTATACCCCATGTCAAATAATTGCTTCAACATACATTTATTTGTTCATTTTGGTATTCGACCTATTTTCGGTCAGACTCTCCTTGAAGGCCTTGCTAATAAAATTAAAGGTCAGCATGGCCGCTCCATCATTCGAAAGCACCGGATCTCGCAATACCGCTAATTGCATGGTATTCTCGGTCAACGACATAATACGGACATCACCCCAGTCGACTACGATCCCATCTTGTGGTTTTCCATGTAAAGGCGAAGCCCCCGTCATACGGATGGTTTTCTTTTCAGTATCGATATTAAAAGTCCCCTTCTGTACTTTACCCAACATGGCATGATTCACATTGATGTTTGCTCCACCTTTCAGGTCAAAGGTCATACTCCCATAATCGCCTGCAGGCATCAGCCAACTATTGCCTTTCCAGTCGGGTTCCCAGCTCCAACTATCGCTGTTAAGAGGCGCAGCTGTTTCGTTGATGCTACCCCACCAGTCACCGGTGCCGTAAAAGTACAGCGGACCTTTAAAGTAACGAGAGATACCGTCAGCATCTAGATCGAGGTACCAGGTTTTCTCTTCCCCGGCCCCGCCCGTCAATAAGGTCCAGGTCTCGTCACTGATAAATTCGGCATACATCTGATCGATTTTAAATGTTACAGGTTCACCGTAGACAATCCCGCCACGCGTCTCGACACCAAATTTAAGGGTGTATTCACCGGGAAAAGGCATTTTCAGGGTTACCTTTTTCTCTTGACTCCGCCCTTGTGGATGTTCCCACAATGGGGTGTATCTGGCATCCATCAAGCTTGTCAAATACACTATATTGGGATTATTGGCATCATGTTCAACAGTAAAGGCTTTTCCCTTCTCCAACTGTGCCGATGTGACATCGATGTCCCCCAGTGTATAATTCTCCGGAGAACAGGCTCCAAAAAGTACCATCGCTACAAAGAAGCAGATGGCATATGTGAATATCTTTTTCATGTTTGTCTAGTTATAATTCAACGGGTACCAAATTCTACTAAGATTTTGTCTAGTTCCAGCCGGCATTTTGTTTCAGTACGCCATTGGAAAGAGTAATCTGCTTGTTTGGAATCTGCATAAATCCTTTCGTTGTCAGAAAACGCTCTTTAGTTACGGTGACCTTCTCCGGTACTGAACCGCTGAGGACATCTTCTGTTGTTTCCAGTGTAGCAGCAGCATTGTTTAGCCCCTGCCGCAATACATCCCAATAGCGGACACCTTCAAACGCAAATTCAAACTTTCTTTCCTTCAGAATATTATTTTTTGAAACTGATAAGGAGACAAAATTGGTCTTATAGGCTCTTTTTCGTACCTCATCAAAGTATTTCTGCGCATTTGCGGAACCGAGTTCTGCCGCCATCAACAAGACATCAGCGTAGCGGATAACAAAGTAATCCTGGTCTTGGGACAATTGCATATCCTTATCGCCACCTGTATTGCTGGTACCGTCCGGCAATGCTGTGGGGGCGTATTTTTTTATAGTGTACCCTGTATACTCACGCTGATCTTTCAGGTCAAATCCCGTAATCTTCTCGCCATCAATATCAATAATTGAAGCAGTCTTGCGCGTATCCGTGTTGTCAAACTCATTGAAGAATTTTTTGCTTACCGTACATGCACCCCATCCCTGGCCATAAGGCGACCAATTTTTACCACGTAGGCCCAGAAAGACGACCCAGCGATTGCCATCAACATAACCGTTGTAATTCGATGTATTGTTGAATTTCTGTGCAAATACCACCTCAACATTCCCCTTACCGGCATATTTGGAGATGTCTAGAGTATTATTGCTTGCATTCGGAATATAACTGGCTGCCGGCCACAGATTTTTGAAATCGGCCACCAGCGCATACTGACCACTGCTAATGATCTCTTCTAAGCCTGCAAGGGCTTCGGCTTTGGAGATACCGATATCTTCCTTTCCATAATAACCGGAATAAAATAGATAGACACGGGCCAATAGTGCTTTTGCAGCAAAGGGAGTTGCCCGGCCATCATTGGTTGCCGCAGCTGATTTGGGGTAAGCTGTGGCTGGGATATTGGTTGCCGCAAACTTAAGGTCGGAAACAATCAGCTGATAAATCGCTTTGGGGTCCGACTGCGGGATATTCTCATTGGTTGGGCTTGTAAGCAGAGGTATGTTTTCGAATAGGCGGACGAGATCAAAATACATGGTGGCCCGCAGGAATTTCGTTTCTCCTTCAATACGTGCCCGTGCAGTTGTATTGCCCGAAAAATCAGTACCGTCCAATTTTCCCAACAGCGTATTACACCTAAAAATTCCAGCATAGTAATCCGACCAGGTGCCGTCAAAGATATTGTTGTCCGATTGGGACTGCGCAATATCAAAACGGTCTATTGCCTGAAATGAGCGACCGTCTGTTGTACCTGTTCCGCCAAAACAATTGTCTGCAGCCACCTCTGCTGTCAGATAGAAAGACTGGCTCCCATTGGAGGTCGTCCGTTGATAACCATCGTAACAACCAACCAGCGCCATGTCAGCATCGGCGACGGTTTTATAAAAATTGCTTTCCAAAACGCTTGTCATCGGTTCGACATCCAAAAAACTAGATGAACACGATCCTAAAATTAAGGACCCAAATAACATGGAATGATAGATATAGCTCGTTTTTTTCATGATTTCTTGTGTTTAGAATTTAACATTTAGGCCAAATAATACCGTTCTTGGTCTTGGATAGTAGCCGAGGTCGATACCCGATACCCAACCATCTGTTCCATAGCCGATCTCGGGATCCATCCCATCATATTTGGTGAACGTGAACAGATTTTGACCTTGTACGTAGAACCGGATCTGATTAGCATACTTCCATTTGATCAGCTTCGACAGATCATAACCAAAGGTCACATTGCTGATCCGAAGAAAGTCTCCATCCTGAATATAAAGGTCTGAAAACTGCCAATTGACATTAGTTTCCGTAACACGGGGGATCTTACTGGAAGTACCTTCTCCGGTCCATCGGTCTAATATTCGTGTGGTATAGTTTGCTTGTTTATTGGCATGATTGCGGTAAGACTGTACAATTTTGTTTCCAAGGGAACCGTAGGCATTCACCGAGAAATCAAATCCTTTATAATCCAGTCCAATATTAAATCCATAGGTAAAATTAGGCATGCCAACACCTAGATTTGTCTTATCCGAGGCATTGATAATACCATCGTTATTCTGATCTACATATTTCACATCGCCCGGTTTTACATCCGCTTGAAGGATACCTTTTCCGGCTGTTTTCCAGGCGTCGATCTCGGCTTGGTTCTGGAATAGACCGTCTGTTTTATACCCCCAGAAGTAGCCAATGGGTAGGCCGTTTGCGGCGCGGTAAAATTCTTCCGAGTTATCGTATAACATGGCTGTCTGTCCGTGGATAATACCATCTTCAGTTGGTATCTGTCCCACCTTATTTTTGTTATAGGCACCATTTACCCCAAGACGATACTTGACTTCATTGATCTTATCCGCCCAATTTAGTCCCAGTTCCACCCCTGTATTCTTCACGTCACCGCCATTGATAAAAGGGGGCAACGTTCCAGTTGTCGCCAAAACAGGCGCTGTAACCAGCCAGTTTTTCGTCTTTTTGACATAAAAGTCGGCAACAACATCCAGACGGCTGTTCGCAAATTTGGCATCAAATCCGATATTGGTCTGTTCGGAAGTTTCCCAGGTCAGATTCGGATTGGATAAGCGGCTCGGATAGGCCCCAGCGATATTATTGTTGCTCGTTCCAAAAACATAATGTGCGCCGGGGTTGGACGATGTAATGCCAGTTGAGGTACTGATGGGTGCCGCATATTGAAAATCAGCAATATCCTGGTTACCAACTTGTCCCCATGAAGCACGGAGTTTAAAGAAGTTTACAGCCGCTAAATGCTCTTTAAAAAACTCTTCAGAAGAAATTACCCAGCCCGCCGATACCGAAGGGAAATATCCCCAGCGGTTGCTACGCGAAAATTTAGAGGATCCATCGGCACGCAATGTAGCATTCAAGAGGTACTTTTCCTTATAGTTATAGCCCAGGCGTCCAAAATACGAGACCCTGCGGGTGATGTTCTCTGGTTTTCCAGACACCGTACGCGTTTCGACGACATTACCTTTTTCATCCAGGTGTGCCTGGCCTGTGGTATTGTCCAAATAGGCATGTGCAAAATCGTTGAACTGCGAAAGCAGATTCCAGTTGGCCCCCGAAAGGTAAGTTCCCTGGTAACGTAGCGACTCCATACCGACCATGGCCGAAAAACGGTGATCCGTGTGAATATCAAAGTCATAGGAAGCGGTATTTGTCCAGGTCAGCGTATGACCTTTGCTCATGTTCTGCGAGGTGGTTGTATGATCTTGGTTGTAGGTGTAGATGGAGAAGCGATATAAGGGCGTAAAACTTCTGTATTCTGAAGCATAATAGTTGAACCCCAGCAGTGAGCGGACCTTTAAGCCTTTAATCGGTTCGATCTCTGCAAATACATCGGCCAGTAATTTTTGACCATCATTGGCGTTGTTCGAATTGGTCATCATCACCCCATATGGATTGCTGTCCCCATTGTACCAGGGCGAATTGGAGGTATCATTGAAAGGACTTCCGTACAAGCCATTGTCCGAATACACCGGTGACAAGGGCGAAGTAGCAAAAGCACCACGCAGCGTATTACTGTACTGATTGCCGACACTGATGCCTCGATTCTTAATGTAGTTAAAGTTGAGGTGTTGACCTATTTTCACAAAGTTATCAAAAAGTTTATGCTCCGAGTTCGTCCGGAAACCATAACGCTGATAGTTGGAAACGTCCTTACCACCCACAATTCCCTCCTGACCAATATAGTTCATGGATAAAGCGTAGGTGGATTTCTCATTCCCACCGGTCAGGCCAAAATTGTAATTGTCCGTTTTTGCATTATCCTTGAACATGTAATCCATCCAATTGGTATTGGCCAAACCTTCCATGCTGTTAAAATCAATCAGCGCGGCTCCCGAATTCAGTGATTGCTCATTCATGATTAGCTTGTACTGATCTGCATCCAGTAATTTCGCTTTACGCGAAACATTCTGAATGCCTGTATAGCCATCAAACGATAGCACATTTTTACCCGCTGCCCCCATTTTGGTAGTGACCAGGACCACTCCGTTTGCCGCTTGCGACCCATAGATGGCAGCCGAAGCAGCGTCTTTAAGTACGTCGATAGATTGGATATCGGCCGCATTCAAGACCGAAATATCTCCTCCTGGGACACCATCAATGACATACAAAGGACCTGAGTTACCGATTGTCCCCAGTCCGCGGACGACGACTTTCATATCTGCTCCCGGCTGACCCGAAGTTGATGTAATGGATACACCCGGTGCTTGCCCCTGAAGCGACTGCAGCGGGTTCAGCTGATTGCGTTTCTGCAGTTCTTCACCCTCAACTTTCAAATTGGCTCCTGTATTCAATTTTTTCTTCTGTACACCGTAGCCAATGACCACCACTTCTTCAAGATCAGAAGCTTGCGGCTGCAGGCGGATTACCATATTGGGGCCGGTAACTTTAACTTCCTCTGTTCTATACCCCACGTAGGTAATGGTCAATACTGTCCCTGTGCTGGCCTTCAGTGAAAACCTGCCCGATTCATCACTGCTGGTTGAAATCTTCTGATTCTTTATGCTAATACTCGCTCCCACGATTGGCAAGCCTGAATCAGCCGAAACAACCGATCCGGTGAAGGATTGTGCCCAGACCAAAGAGGTCACGCTGGTCATGACCACGACGGCCACGCCCCTGCTCAACAATTGTTTGCTTATCATATGTCTTGATTTATAAATTGGTTTTCTATTATTTTAATTTGATCTGTACGGCTTTCCCTGTAAAGGTTACTGCTGTTGATTTTTTTGATGAAACATCCAGTCCGACGGCGTTGCTATCGCTGACAAAAATGATATTGAACTTTCTTTTGGTCAACATGCCCTCGAAATCTCCCCGACGGTTAGCCAAAGAAAGTGTCTGTGTCGAATTGTCGTAGCTGAAATCAATACGGCTGTACCTTCCTTTTTCATAATTATAGTTGCAGCCTTCGTCTTCATAGAGTGAAAACTGACCGTTTGCCCCTGCATAAATATAAAGATCCAGCACATCCGCCTTTTTCTCTGTCGTATACTGCATAACGGGTCCAATAGGTAATATAGATCCGGCCCGGACATAGACAGGGATACGTTCGTAGGGTGCCGCAACAAGCAGATCCTGCCCACCTGCTATCATCTTGCCATTGTATAGATCATACCAGCTGGTTCCTTTCGGAAAATGTATCTTGCGTGAAGTCGCCCCTTTTTCTGTAACTGGATTGATCAATAAAGATGGCCCCCAGAGGTATTGGTCATTGCTATCGAATCCATCTTTGTCTTGTGGAAAATCCATGGCAAGCCCACGTATCATCGTATAGTCTTCAAAAAAAGTCTTTGCGGCAAGACTGTAGTTGTAGGCGAGTAATTTATACCTTAGGCCGATCGCATAAGTCATGCTTTTATAGGCTGGATGATCTGCCGGAGCGATATTGTACGGCTCGCGGTAGGGATATTGTCCATGCGCCCTGAACAAAGGCAAGAATGCCCCGTATTGGTACCAGCGGCTATTCAGCTCGCGCCACTCCTCCAAGTCCACCGCATTAGGTTTGTGAAATCTATTTTCAACCAAAAAACCACCGGCATCCATTGTCCAGTACGGAGTACCGGACATCGAGAAATTGATGCCCCCTGCAATCTGATCTTTCATATCAT
The DNA here is from genome assembly GCF_002325125.1 of Sphingobacterium sp. UBA1498. Classification (NCBI taxonomy): domain Bacteria; kingdom Pseudomonadati; phylum Bacteroidota; class Sphingobacteriia; order Sphingobacteriales; family Sphingobacteriaceae; genus Sphingobacterium; species Sphingobacterium sp. UBA1498. The sequence goes on along the minus strand of NZ_DCRG01000021.1, from coordinate 135,992 downwards.
GCCATCTAGAAGCAATATCGCCACTCCAGGCCGCCGCGGCATAGCGCTGTTGGCCTGCAAAAAAGGAGCGTGTCAAAATAAATACCCGTTTATTGGGGTCTGTTTCACGCTGTCCCTCGTAGATGCCCTTAGCATTTTGTAAAGGGAACGCATTATAATAGCGCACCGATGATCCTATACTTGGCTGAAAAACCGACTTTCGTTCATCCAGATCAATATTGGAATGAATATCGGGTTCGCTGGCATCCATCCACCAGGCATCGATCCCGATTTTGAAAAGGTTGTTGTCCAACAATTTCCAGAACCCATCGCGTGCTTCTTTGTTGAAAGGGTCATAAAAAGTTGAGGTATAACCCTTTCCAATCCAATCTTTACGACCATCATAGATATTGCGTGGATAGATCCATTTGTTCGCTTTAAATTCTTGGTATACCGAAGATTCTTCATTGATTTTGGGCCAGGCCGAAATCATGATCTTAAAGTGCTGATCATGCAGCTTCTTCACCATGGCCTGAGGATCTGGAAAACGCTTTCCATCAAATTTCTGACTCCCCCAGTCGTTTTCAGACCAGTAAGACCAATCCTGCACAATATTGTCGATCGGGATCTTGCGCTTGCGAAATTCGGTTGCCACCTCTTCAATTTCCGCTTGCGTNNCCCATCCGGTATCCATTCCATTCGGATCTGGTGCGTCTTATCTTTCTGCAGGTCCTTTTCTATTTCAAAGGTACCAGCATTCCAGGATTGCCGCCAGCGGTCGGCGACCTCTTCACCATCAATCCAGACTTTCATATAACCCGAATATTTAAAATGCAGCACATGCCTGCCCGTGTAGGGCGACGAGAAATTTCCCTCATAGATAACCTTACTGTCGGCCAGATTTACTCCCTTTGGAAACTTGTGCTGATCCGTTAGATAGCCATAATCGATAATCGATTCCGGCCGGGATAAATAGACCTCGTTGACTTTGTTTCGATTTACATAGGTTGCAGTGAGCCAGCCCGGCTCACCTTCCTTGGACTGCAACTTAAAAGCATTTAAGGGCAATAATGGTCTCACATCGCCCGCTTTTGTAATGGAATAATTGTGCCATAAGATACCGTAGTTGTTGGTGGACAGTAAAAAGGGTATTCCGATTTCTGTATTGTACTGCAGCAGCGAAACCTGTTTTCCGCGATTATAGTTCATCACGGCATTCTGATGCTGGCCGAATCCATAGATCCCTTCCTCAGGATCGACAATAAAGTCTTGGTTAAGTTGATAAAAGACATCTCCCTGATAACTATTGGCTAAGAAAGAACTTGAATTCCGCTTTGCTTCTTTAAGGATGGATTGCCCCTTAAGGTCAAAAAATTCCACTTTACCATTCATCAAGGAAACTACTGCCTGCATATTGGCAGTTTGTACATGTACCGTCGAGTCGGTCGAACTTACCGCGAGTGATTTTACTTGCCGGCGCAGTGAATCGACGATCACTAAGCTTGTTTGTCCTGGTAAGGCTGCACCAGCCGGAACAGCCGTGACACGCACGATCTTATCGGTCACGACATCCAAATAGACATCCTGATCAATGGAGGTTTCCGAATTTTTGAAGCTAACTTTAATACCAGTAGGTGTTTTTTCATAATGAGCTTTATTCGTCTGGCTGAATCCCTGCTGCACGATCGCGAAGAGCATCAGACCACTTAAAGCGTACGTTAAGTTGCGCATTTAAATAAGATTTATTGGTTATTATATTCCCTTGGTTATTACACGTCCTTTCCTATTGAAAGAACTGATCAAATATAGAATGTAACCGGTTGTATAAGGGGTATATTTTGTTAACTTTTAGGGGCTCCTTTGTTAACATGTAAGGGATCATTTGAAGGTACAATAAACTTCAAACCTATGAATTACAGGCTTTTTCGGTAAAAAGACGGTAGGTTTCCAAATGCAGATTTAAAATATTTGCTGAACTGTTTCGGATTTCCGAATCCCGCTTCATAAGCAATTTCAGCTATCGATAATTTCGAGTTCTGAACTAAATGCATGGCACGTTTGAGCCGGATATGCCGGATGTATTCCATCGGCGAATAACCGGTGATGGCAAGCACCTTTTTATAAAGGCCTACGCGGGTGATGTTCATTCTTTTGGCAAGCAGTTCGACAGAAAGCGAAGAGTCACTGAGATCCTGTTCAATTTCCTTTACCAGCGCACGGATAAACTGTTCATCAGCAGATGCGATATCCGGCTGTGCCAGATTGACATTAATCTGTTTTTTATACCGTTTTACCATCGTCTGCTGCTGATGGAGTATCTGCGCTAATTTGGAACGCAGCAGGTTAATATTAAAAGGCTTGTTGATGTAATCTGTAGCACCGGACTGCAAGGCTTCCAGTTCAATTTTCTGATTGACTATCGCCGTTACAATCAGCACAGGGATATGGACCAGCTTAGCCTGGGCTTTTATATAGCGGCAAAAATCCAACCCACTCTCCCCGGGCAGGCTGAGATCGGTGATGACAAGATCAACTTGTTGCTTGCTTAAAATCAATTTCGACTCATTGATACCTTTTGCAGAGTGGATTACGTAGGTTGACCTTAGGGTCCGCTCCAGGTAATGAAGAAAGTCAATATCATCTTCGACCAATAAAATAGCGGGTTTATCCTGCCTTTTGCTTTCGACAGAGTCAGTGCTCGCTGCGACCTTATTTAAAGGTAGTTGAACATAAAATATCGTCCATTGCCCATTGCTGCTCAGCCTGATATTTCCACCCAAGAATTCTACATAGTCTTTGACAATGGAGAGCCCGATGCCCGTACCCTGATTCAGTTTTCCATTTGGCACATCCAGCTGTATGTAACGTTCAAAAACACGGGATTGTAGATTTTCTGGAATCGCTGTACCCTGGTTTTGAACTTCAATAAGCAGTACCTTTCCTGCTTCTTCTTCAGTTACTTCGGCATTGAAGGCCACAATGCCGGATATCGGACTAAATTTGATCGCATTCGACATCAGATTGAAAATAATGCTTTCCAGTTTGTTTTTGTCGAACCACGCCGGGTATGTGTCTTGGGCAATATTGACCTGTAGGGAGATTTGATTGCTTTGGGCCATTCCGGCAAAGGCATTGAGCTGTTCATGGATAAATCCCATGAGATCCCCATATTCCTCGCTCAGTTCCAGTTCACTTTTCTCTAATTTCCTAAAGTCCAGCAGCTGGTTAACCAGTTTGAGGAGGCGGTCCGCATTCTTCTTGATCAAATTTAGGTCAGCTTTTTTTTCTGGATGCTGTTCTTCCTCCAGCAACTGTTGTGCTGGAGTTAGGATCAAGCTGATCGGAGTCCTGAATTCATGGCTTATATTGGTAAAGAAACGTGTTTTTAAAGCATCCAGCTCCTTTGCCTGGGCTGCCTGCTCCTGGGCAAGGTAAAGTTGATTACGCGTCTTGACACGCAGTTTTGTCAAATAAAAATAAGCCCATAGGACGACTAGTATCATACAGGCATAAAAAAGAAAGGCCCAGGTAGAACGCCAAAAAGGCGGCTGTACATCGATTTTCAAGAGCAGTACACCCTCCGACCAGCTATTCGTATCGATGGCATGCCGAATAAATAAGCTGTAGCTGCGGGTGTCTAGATTGGTGAAATTGGCGCGCATGGTCCCCGGTTCAAAATCAAACCATTCATCACTTAGACCGGCGAGCTGATATTGGTAGAGTCCATTATGCTGTTGCAGGTAATCAAAAGTCGAGAATTCCAGCGAAATGGCATTTAGATTGTACGGAAGACTCAGTTCCTTGAGATTATTCAGGGCTTGATCGTAAATGACCCGACCCGAAAATTCCTCTCCTACTGCTACCCGCTTATTAAATAAATAAAGGTTGGACAAAAGGGGCAAGACCAGTTCATTTTCGCTGCTAATTTTTGTAGGGTCGATAAAATTGAATCCCTTTGGTCCACCAAAGACAAGTCTTCCGTCCCTAATTTTTAAAGCCGCATTTTCATTGAATACATTCCCCTGTAGGCCCGATTCCTGTGTAAAATTGCGAATGATGAATTTCTCGGCCTGCCCCTTGCCGACGATCGCCGACAGTCCTTTGTTTGTTGAAGCCCAAATATCCTCTTGGTTATCGACCAATAGTGCCAGGATCGCATCGTCGCTGAGCCCATCCTGCTGTGTGAGACAGCTTATTTTCGTCCCGTCGATTACATGCAACCCCTCTTGTGTCGCTATCCAGATGCGACCGGTTTTGTCCTCCTTGATATCATAAATCAGATCATTCATGAGTTTCATAGGCGAACTGGAGGTATTAATATAGCTGATCCTACCGTCGGGACCCAATAATTCCAACCCCGTAGCTGTGCCAATCCAGAGCCTTTTTTTCGAATCCTCAAATAAGACGGAGATATAATTGCTGTTGATGGCTTGGCCCTGCCGAGAATACGTTTTCGAAAACTGTTCTGTTTTTCTATCAAACAGGTACAAGCCGGAACTTAGGGTTCCTATCCAAAACCGATGTTGACTATCTTCATAGATCTCCCAAACACTATCGTCGTTCAATTTTCCAGGTGCCGGGTCACGATGGAAAACTTTAAAACTTTTGCCGTCGAATCGACACATACCACCTCGATAAGTTCCGATCCACAGCCTGTCTTCTGTATCCAGCAATAAGGAAACAATTACGTTGGAACTCAAACTATTGGGATCCCGAGGATCATGCAAATATTGCTTAAATGTTTTCTGACTGATATCATAATAGAGCAATCCCCCACCGTTTGTCCCGATCCAGAGATTGCCCCTGCGATCCTGTACAAACTTATTGACATCGTCAAAGGGAAGTGATCTGGGAAGCCCCAGATAGTTCTTGATTAAGGAGAATAACAACAGGTTGGGATGATAATAACTGATGCCACCTTTATAGGTTCCTGTCCATATAATGCCTGACTTATCCCGATATAAGCACGTTATACTATTGTAAGGCAGACTCCGTAAGTCATATTTATCATTGCCGATGATTTCGACACTTTTCGTTTTCTTATCGTAGACATTGATGCCACCATGGTCTGTGCCCAGCCAGAGAAGTCCTTTGTCGTCTTCCACGATATTGCCTACAAAGGGGTTGGACAGTTCTTTTTGAATATGCCGAATTACCCCGTCTTTCGGGTCAAGCCAGTATACCCCAATGGGGATATCCTTTGAGAATATCCATATGACGCCCTCTTGATCGGCAAATAGATTATAATTTACCGTTTTATTAATGAGCGGCAATAAACTGGTTTTGATACTTTGCAGCGACTTTGTATCGATATAGCCAAGGAGGCCATTTTCGTAGATTACGCAGATCGTTTGCCCTTGCCCCGCTATCACATCCGCAATTCGGCTGCTTTTGGTCAGCTGCGGCACAGTACGGTACGTTTTGGTTAGGGCGTCGTACAGGACCAGCGAACGATCGCTATACAATAGTGCAAAGGTCTGCTCTTCAAGCGGCCTTATCGTGTGTACGTCTTTGACGGGCAGCTTCAAGCTGGTGAGTATAGAATCCAGGTGCTGGCGGATAATGCCTGAGCGCTGATCATACACATTCATCCCGTTGTTGGTACGGATCCAGACATTGCCTTCCGGTCCTTCGAAGATTGCTGAAATCACATTTCCACTCAGGCCTGTGTGCTTACTGGCAGAATATCGGAAATTTGTGAATTGTACCCCATCAAATCGGCTCAAGCCCGACTCGGTACCAAACCACAGGTAATTATTCTTATCTCTAATGGCACAGTTGACGTGATTATGAACCAAGCCTTGGTCAGAAGTTAAGGTTTTAAACGCATAAGTATTGACCTGGCTCCAAGCCGAAAAATGACCTATGAAAAGGAGAAGAAAAAGGTTGAGATACGCGTATAAAAAAGACTTAAGTTGCTGCATTGGTTATGATCTTCCCAATGATACAAAAATTGAGCAAATCCAGCAAATCTGCTGTACGATTTCAGGTGTATACCTCCTACATTGACTCATTTGTATGGTTTAAGAGGAGATCATGTCAATCTAGATGTGTCATCTCTGGTAACATCAATTTAAAGTTTTTTGAACAATTTGAACTGAGGAACTGTTCAACTAATAAAAAAATCAGAGCAATGAATACACGAATTGGATTAATGATCACAGCAGCAGCGGGTGTTGCTGCATTTATTTACAGCCGTTGGAAAAGACGATTTGTAAATATCAATACGGAGAAAGACCATCAACACGAAAAGAGCAATCTATTCTATCCACCTAAATGGCACAATCAAATCAAAAACCTTCCAGACATAGATGCTGCAGATATTGTTTCGTTGCAGTATGCTAATTCATCCATATCTTCCAACAGTAATGAGGTTGCACAAAGCCTCGCTAAACATGTGCCCTACCACCAAAGAGGGAAAAGGCATCACTAGGAGGATTACATTAATGAGAATTAAAAGGGTTCTCTAAATCTCGCTTAAAAACTGACTTGCCTTCTTTGATCGTTTCTACAACGATGATATCTCTTAATTTTAGAGGATCTATTGTTAACGGATTCTGATTCAAAATAACAAGGTCGGCTAACTTCCCTACCTTCAGAGACCCTTTACTTTTTTCCTCTTGGTATTGATACGCCGCATTTATCGTAATTGCTTTTAACGCATCCCATACGCTAATACGTTCTCCTGGCCCTAATACCATTCCGCTCCGCGTTATACGGTTGACAGCGGCGTACACCCCAGTCATTAAATCAGGTGGTGTTACAGGACTATCATGATGGATAGTAAAAAGTATTCCAGCAGTTTTTGCTGATTGCGCGGGACTTATAAAAGAGGCACGTTTTGGGCCAAAAACACTTTGATAATGCCAGTCTCCCCACAAATATACATGGGATGAAAAATAAGACGGTATAACGCCAATTTTTTTTATCTTAGCGATATGATCAGGTCTGCTGTTTTGCACGTGAATTAACGTCGCTCTGAGTTCGGGCTTGTAAACCCCTTCATTTTTCAGTTTTTCGATCACCCGAATCGCCTGATCAATAGCCGCATCACCATTGACGTGGAGTTGCGCCGTAATATCGTGTGAAAATATTGTTTTCAGATCATTGTATAGAGCTTCGTCCGAAAATATTGGAAAGCCTTTATAATCTGTCGACTGGCCTTGTGGAGGAACGAGATAGGGTGCTGTTAACCACGCTGTTTTTCCCTGCGGAGAACCATCGTTTGAAAATTTAAAACCGCCAAATTTCAAACGCTTTTCGTATATCATATAATTAGATTTAAAGGAATTCCAATCTGACTTGTTGGCTTCGAAATCTGGAAAATAGATCACGTCTGCCTTAAGAAGATTTTTTGAAGCGGCTTCTTTTAAGAGTTCAATATTCCCTCCCATCGAACGCCCGTCGCAGATCGTTGTCTGACCATAACTAAGCCACTCGTCTTGCGCTTTAACAAAATCTTTAAGCGATTGAGATAGTTCGTCTTTAGCCTCTTTGGGCTTAGGCAACAAAGCTGTCAGCTTTATTAATGCCGCAAAGGAGGCATTTTCTTCCAACTTACCATTTAAGCGATTATCGGAACTTCGCCCGTAGTGTCCTCCCTCTGGATCCTTGACGTTTTCTGTAATATTTAACAAGGTCAGCATAGCGCTATTAACAACACTCGCATGACCAGAAGAATGGATGACAATAATAGGATGTGTAGTGCTAACCGCATCTAGTTCCTGACGGGTAGGATGGCGATGTTCACGCATAATAGCATCGTCATAGCCGTTTCCCAATATCGGCGCAACAGATCCGGGTTTCATCCGATCTATTACCATTTTTAATGTCTTTTGAAGATCCGGTATGGAATTTACGGTTCCATAAGGGCTTGGAGAAAGATCTATTGCTTGTTCCATCCCGGCTCTTGAAGTGATATGCCCATGAGCATCAATAAAACCAGGAAGTAGGGTTTTACCCTTTAAATCAATCCGCTTTGTATTGTCTTTTATGTAGTTATCCGCTTCCTTTTGGCTTCCAACAAAAATGATTTTACTTTCCTTTAATACTAGAGCTTCTACTTCCGGAAAATCCGCTTCCATCGTAACAATATTTCCGCCGAAATATACAACGTCTCCTTTTTGCTGATTACTCTTACAGCCTAAAAAAATTAAGAAAAAAAGGAAAATGATTACGTTTCTAACTGTTTCCATGTGACCGGTTAATAATATTTTCTAATAACAATGAAGTATCTTCATTGTTTTAATGTTATTAAAACGACCAATCTACAAACGGAAATTTAACTATTAAATGGCGATATTAGTTGGGTCCTTCAAGTTAAAAAAGTGATTTTACAACAAACGCTTAACGAGATCTATATCTTTAACTAAAGCAAGATTGGTAGCAATTGATCTAAACTGTCTATCTGTAGAAAACTACTCGGCTTTATGTCATCGCTTGATTGTTCATGGGACCACGTTACGTGATACGGAATATGTATTGCCTGTCCGCCAATTTCCAAAACGGGTAGAATATCGGAATTTATTGAATTTCCTATCATCATGAAATTCTTGGACGGACATTCAATTTTGCTTAACAATTTCGTATAATCCGCACTTTTTTTGTTACTCATAATCTCAACATGATGAAAATATTTTTGAAGAGGCGAATTCTTCAACTTTCTTTCCTGATCCAACAGATCGCCCTTTGTCGCTACAATCAATTTGTAATGTGCACTAAGTTGTACCAACGTATCCTCTATGCCATCCAATAATTCAATCGGCATTTTTAATAAACATTGTCCAATTTCTATAATTTTGTTCACTGTGCTCAAAGGCAGTTGGCCAGCAGAAATACGGCTGGCAGTTTCTATCATACAAAGAATAAAACCTTTTACGCCATATCCGTAAAGCGACAGGTTGTTCATTTCCGTCTTAAATAGTTCCTGCGAAATTGCATGCTGCGGAAGATAGTTCTCTAACAGTGCGCAGAAATCATGTTCTGCTTTTTGAAAATAGGGTTCATTTACCCATAATGTATCATCAGCATCAAAGGCAATGATTTTAATCGCGTCTTTATCGATAGTCATTTTTCTTATTCAATTAAAGCGTCCTAAATAAGCTTAGTATTGCTATACTGCTCCCATAGTCCCGTCAAGTTTACGGCTGAGTCATAGGTAGCATTAAGAGCGAAATGCTTTTTCTTTGCCACATAATCATAGATATAGAGATCGGTTATTGGCGTCGGAATAGCGGATAAATCCGCTGCTGAAATCCATTCTAAATCTCCTTCATTACAATAAGGTACATCGACAAATTCGATGTCTGATACATATACGTAACTGATCCAATTGTAATTAACTGGAGAAGTTTCTGTCAAAATACCACAAAACTGTTTTGAAGTTATATGGATACCTGTTTCTTCGATTACCTCTCGCTCAACAGCCACATCAGGATTTTCAAAGGGGTCTATTTTTCCACCAACAGGAACGTACATATCCTTGTTGGGTTCTTTTAAGCGTCTTAATAATAGGAATTTATCTTTATTTCTCAAGATACATAGTGTTGCGACTCGTTTCAAACCGATCACTTCGTTCTCCATCTTTTTTCTGTTTCTAACAAAAATAGGAAAAGATGCGACAGTCTTCAAGAAATATTTCTTCCAATTTTCAATAAGCAGATTAGCCCTCTTTTTTGAAAGAATTTTGGAAATTTGATTTATATTTATATACCTAAAGTTTATATATGTTAGAAAATTTTGAATTCTATCTATTTGTGCTCCTATTGATCACGATGCTGATCTTACTGGCGAGAAAAATTCAGGTTGCCTACCCCGTTTTACTTGTATTAGCCGGACTTGTAATTAGTTTTATACCAGGAGTTCCTACTATAAAAATAGAGCCCGAATTAATATTTATTATTTTTTTACCTCCACTTTTGTACGAGGCTGCTTGGTCAACGTCATGGAAAGAACTGTGGCGATGGCGTAGGATTATATTTAGCTTTGCCTTCGTTGTGGTCTTTTTTACAGCCTTATCGGTTGCCGTATTTGCTAACTATTTTATCCCAGGATTCTCCTTAGCACTTGGATTTTTATTGGGAGGCATAGTTTCACCGCCTGACGCGGTTAGTGCTGGTGCAATTTTAAAATTCGTAAAAGTACCCAAAAGATTGGCTTCCATTCTGGAAGGTGAAAGTTTATTGAACGATGCTTCCTCATTAATAATCTTCAGATTCGCAATGATCGCCGCAGCTACAGGACAATTTGTATGGTACCAAGCTGCCGGAAGCTTTGTTTGGATGTGCGTTGGCGGTGTAGCAATAGGGCTTGCAATCGCATATGTTTTCCTTAAAATGCACAAACTTTTGCCCACCGATTCAAATACAGACTTATTGCTAACTTTCATAGCGCCTTTCTCTATGTATTTGATCGCAGAACAACTTCACGCTTCCGGCGTTTTGGCAGTGGTAAGTGGCGGATTATTTTTATCCTATCGCAGCCACGACTTTTTGAGTAGCGCATCCCGAATCCGCACCGTAACAGTATGGGAAAGCTTCTGCTTTTTATTGAATGGTATTGTCTTTATGCTTATCGGATTAGATTTACCTGAAATTGTTTCGGGATTGGGAGACACCAATATTTCTACCGCGATCGGCTACGGTGTAGCCGTAACAATAGTCCTTATTCTCGTCAGAATTTTCGCTGGATATGCTGCGGTAATCACCACTTTAGTAATGAAACATTTCATAACAGTCGCCGATGCCCAATCACCAGGTTGGCAAACTCCAATGATTATTGGTTGGACCGGAATGCGTGGTGTAGTTTCTCTGGCGGCAGCTCTGTCCATTCCCTTAACACTGGCGGATGGTACCCCTTTTCCACAAAGAAACCTTATTCTTTTTATCACATTTGTCGTCATTCTTTTAACCTTAGTCGTTCAAGGATTAACACTTCCTTTTATATTAAGAACAATCAAATTAGTAGATAGAGATTTTGTCCGAAGCGAGAAGGAAATCGATTATGAAATTCAGAATAGGCTAGCTCAAGTTGCTGTCGATAAAATTCGAAATGACTACGCCGACAAAATTGAAAATTTTCCGACCTTAAAGGATCAGTTAGATAAGTATGAAAATCAATTGCGGAGCTCTGAAATTATCATTAATTATGCAGAATATCGCAAAATATATATTGACATTCTTGAAACGCAACGCATGTGGCTTATCAATAAAAATCGTGAGGAGCTTTTACTAGACGAAGAAATTATTAAGAAGCACCTTCGTTTATTGGATCTTCAGGAAGAAAGATTAAATATGAAGAGCTAGGTCTTGTACAATCAGATCACCTAATTTTTCATGATCGGCAATAAAAATATTGACCGATCATGAATAAAAAACTGATTAATCTTCATCCAGGTAAATACCATGAACGACAAATTTAATATCCTTGTTGAAAACAATCATATCTTCAACATCTTCAGAATCTATAGGGTAAAGGGTGTCAAGCCCTCCCTCATCCAACAGTTCCGAATCTGGTATAAGTTCAAAAAAGGTGACTCCATTAACAACAGATAGTTCCTCCACTTTGATATAAGAAACATTTTGGCTTCTCCAAAGTGCCAAAATATCAGTAGAAAATAACTGATAATTACTCGCTTGATTTGACATGCATGCAAATTAAGAAAAAAGTGGCGCAATTCACCTGTCCCAAAAATTTTTCCACGTCTGAACTAATTGTAAAACAAATTCTACTAACTTTGCAATCATCAGATGATGTGATTATATGAAGAATGATGCTATTATAAGGAAATCGCTAGCAGAGGAAGTTGCTACTGCAATTGAAGAAAAAATCAAAATGGGCGCTTTTCCGGTAGAGTCAAAACTTCCCACGGAACCTGAATTAATGAAGCAATTTGCTGTAGGTAGATCAACAATTCGCGAAGCTGTTAAATACTTATGCCAGTCTGGCTATCTAAATGTACAACAGGGGTTGGGAACATTTGTGAAGAGTTCAATAGGACATCACGCCTTGGATGCCAAAATTGAAAAAGGAAATTTTGATGATATCTTTGAAGTTAGGCAAGTATTGGAGATTAGAATTATTGAAAAATCTGCCCTGAATAGGACAACTAAGGGGCTGAAAGATATGGCTTCGGCGCTAAAGAATAGACTAAAATATGCAGAGTTAAATAATCTGATAGCCTGTGTTGAAGCTGATATAGCTTTTCATAGTGCAATTGCAGAATCTTGCGGAAATAGCATTTTAACAGCACTGTATACCACATTATCGGTGCATGTCAATAAGTTCTTTATGTCCATATATAAAGACACCACTCCCTTCCTATCATCTCAAAAACAACATGAAGAGTTAATGCTGGCGATTAAAGATAGGGATGTCAAACGGGCGGTCGACATCGCTAATCGAATTATAAAACAACTATAATTACTTAATAATAATTTTCAAAATCAAATTTAACAATCCGCTATCAATTTAGCAACAAACATCTGATGACCTGATGAAAAGTCCTCTAAAAATTAAAACCTTAAACCAACGTGCTTCTTGGAATAGTTCCGGCACTGTGTACCCAATCTTATTTGCCATCAGTGCATCACATCTGCTCAACGATTTAATTCAATCTGTCATTCCCGCGGTATATCCGATGCTAAAATCGAATTATGCGCTTACTTTTACACAAATTGGTATTATAACATTGGTATTTCAACTGACGGCTTCTATCTTGCAGCCATTTGTTGGCTTGTATACCGATAAAAATCCCACACCGAGATCCTTAGCCGTTGGCATGTTATTCTCATTAATGGGGTTAATTTGTATTTCTTTTGCTTCAAACTTCCTGTATATACTATTGTCTGTAAGTCTCATTGGCATGGGATCTTCTATATTCCATCCTGAAGCTTCACGTGTAGCACATTTAGCTTCAGGTGGAAAAAAAGGTCTTGCACAATCCATTTTTCAAGTTGGTGGAAACGCAGGTGGTGCCATTGGGCCCCTCCTTGTAGCACTCATTGTAATTCCTTTTGGTCAAAATTACATTGGCTTATTCGGCGTATTGGCAATCGTTGCAGTCGTGATATTGACCTACGTTGGGAAGTGGTATCAAATTCATCTCAAACCTAAAACAGAGGTTATACCGGCAAATCAGCCAACATCGAAACTACCAAAATCAAAGATAATTTTTGCCTTGGGGATTCTATTGGTTTTGATTTTTTCCAAATATTTTTACATGGCCTCGATGACCAGCTACTTCACTTTCTATCTGATCAATAAGTTTCATGTTTCAGTTCAGGAATCTCAAATTTACCTCTTTGTATTTCTCGCCTCGGTTGCTGCGGGAACAATATTAGGCGGACCATTAGGAGATCGTTACGGTCGAAAGCTCATTATCTGGGTTTCGATTCTCGGTGCCGCACCGTTTACGCTACTTTTACCACATGCAGGTCTTGAAGCGACAATTATCCTTTCAATATCAATTGGCCTTATAATCTCCTCTGCTTTTTCAGCAATCCTAGTTTATGCAACAGAGCTCATCCCGGGGAAAGTGGGCATGATCGCTGGCTTATTTTTCGGTTTTGCATTTGGAATGGGGGGAATTGGTTCTGCTCTATTGGGGTGGTTAGCAGACCGTACCTCCATTGAGCACGTATTTAACATTTGCGCCTACCTCCCATTGATTGGTATTGTGACCGGATTATTACCCAATATGAATCATCCTAAGAAATAACGTTAAAAAGGCCTCCATTTATAATGAAGGCCTTTCTGAATTAATATCCGGGATTTTGAATTAATTTCGTATTTCTATTAATCTCGTCCCGATGCAAAGATGTAAAATACATCTTGTCATCCCAGTTTCGGTTTTCAATTCCTGGATCAATATCCGATACAACATATTTATAGGTGTAACTGCTTGGATCGTATTTGTATTGTGTCACACTTTTGCCTGCCTTAAGAGTTCCAGTAATATTGATAATATTTGCCTTGCGGCCGATTGTTTCTGCAGCTATCATCCAACGTCTCGCGTCAAAGAAGCGATGCTCCTCATAAGCTAACTCTACACGACGTTCGTTTCGATAGCGTGCTTTTAACGCCGCTCCACTCTCACTACTAGGTATTGCAGGCATTCCAGCTCTAAACCGAACTTTATTCATCCATATTTTAGCCTCGCCTTCCTCACCTAACTCCAGACATGCCTCGACGTAGTTTAATACCGCTTCCGTATAACGAAACATCGGCCATGGAATACGTTGTCTTGTATTTTGGTCTTCCATTGTAGGATCTGGATCGGTAAATTTACGGATATAATAGCCCGTTCGGGAGCCATTCCAATCTTCAATAGGGCTCTTTCTTGTGTCGAGACCAAAATGTGTGGTTTTTTGACCTTGTGCATTAACAACCTCATATTGCCCTGTCTGAATCTGGTTTACCTTATCCCGGGCGGCAACATCAGCTGTTCGAGGTTTCCAGTCTGCACCATCATACAATAGAGTTGCCTTCAAACGCGGATCACGATTTTGATAAGGATTGGCTGCCATAGTTGGATTTGACCAATCGAACTTTTCACCGGCAATCGTCTCGTAATCATCTACCAACAATTGTATTGGCGTATTTCCAGCCCAATTGTGGTAGCCATTCGGTCCATTGTCGCGACCTACCCAACCACCGCGTTCATCTTTTTCGTCGATAAAAAATCGCCCCAAAATAATGTCTTTAGCCGCCGTAAAGTCAACTGCTTTACTCCCCCCTCCTAAGGAAAGAGCCATGTAATTAATCGCTCCATCGGAAGCCGAAACAGGCTGATTTAAATCAAGTTTATAGGCAAATTCGCTATGATCAATGACAGCCTTGGCAGCGGCCTTTGCTTTTGTCCAACGATCTGTTTGATTACCTGTGGTATACATGAGGTATTCTGGGTTTTTATATCCTGCTAATAATGTAGATTTTGATTTTGCTTTATTTGCATCGTGAAGGTCACTAGCGGCATACAACAAAACTCTTGATTTTAATGCCAGTACAGCAGCTTCGCTCGCCCGTCCTTTTACTTGAGATGCCCCTTTCAAAAGCTGAGCCGCGTTGTCAAGATCTTTAACTATGGCATCGACACATTCCTCATAGGTATTTCTAGGAACCATGTAGTCTTTATCGTTCAGCGTATAGATCTTATTATCGATCGGTATTCCGCCATAGTAACGTAACAACTGCTGATAATAATAAGCACGTAAGAAATAGGCCTCCCCTAAAAGTTTATCTGCCTTTGTTTTATCAAATTTGGCTTCTGTTAAATTAGAAATCGCAATATTAGTCGCCCGGATGCGTGTATACATGCGCCCATATTCATAAGTTTCCATAATATAGCCCTGATCGGCAGGATTCGAGCGCGATTCAGTAACTGTATTTATTCCCCGGTTTGGATGGGTGAATAGTGCTTCATCTGTCATCGAAGCCATTTGCTGTTCATAAAATCCACCTACTCCAAATCCATTATAAATTTCAATCACAAAAGCTTCTGATAAGCCCGCGTCTGACCACACCACCTCCTGTGGCACTTCACTAAGTGGCTTTGTACTTACAAAATCATCATTACAAGCGTGTAATGTTGCAGATAATACGAGTAGCATGAGTGATATATTGGTAATCTTTTTCATTTTCATCTTCTTCTTCTTTTAAATTCGGGTTGATTAAAACGATAACAACGCGCCCAGATTGATTAATCTTGCTTGCGGATAATATTGTCCTAATGCATTCACAGCTTCCGGATCATACATTTTGATTTTACTCCAAGTAATGAGGTTCATTCCATTCGCAAATAAACGCAATGAGCCTATACCAATTTTATTGCAAATACTAGAGGATAGATTATATCCTAATTCTACATTCTTAAGTCGGAGGTAATCTGTACTTCGCATCCAATACGTGTTATTATAGGAATAATATTGATTACCGCGGTCTGTTAGACGTGGATATACACTGCTCGGGTTACTGATACTCCAGCGGTTTTCGTAGAATTCCTCCACAAAATTTCCAATAGATCCAGACTCATCTGTACCGACACGGATCTCTCCGCCTGTAGCACCCTGAAATAATACCGATAAGTCAAAATCTTTATAGGTAAGGCTAAAATTGAAACCGCCTTGAAATGTCGGATCACTATTTTTATCGCGTCTAACTTTATCATCGGGTGTGATTTTTCCGTCACCGTTGTAATCTTTATACTTCATGTCACCAGGACGCAGAGTTTTTGTTATGGCGCTATAATCTAACTGATTGTTTGCAATATCATTTAAATCCCTGAATACGCCATCATAGATATAATAGATATCAGTTTTTATTGGCTTTCCTGTACTCTGCTGCCATGCTGGCGCTCCTGGTGCCTCATCCCAGAAGATGATTTTATTCTTCGCATACCCACCGTTAACACCTACAGTATAACCAAGTTCCCCGACTTTACCATGATAACCGAGATTAAACTCCCATCCCTTATTATCGACCTTACCGATATTCTCGGCTGGGAGCGTCATTCCTGTACTTTGCGGTATGGACGCATTTTTGCGCCATAAAATTGAATTACGCCGGTTTTTGAAGATGTCAAATTCCAAGTTCAACTTGCCCTGAAGAAACTGAAAATCAAATCCGAGATTGTAATTATTGGCTACTTCCCAAGTAATCATTTCATTTGGTACACGACTTTCGTAAAGAGACTTGGCTAACTTGTCATTTACGATATACGTTCCAAAAGAATACGTGGAAAAATATTGATATTCTTGTAATTTATCATCATAATAGATGTTATCATTTCCCATCTGGCCGTACGAAGCACGGATTTTGAAATAATTAATTACAGGTACATTTTCCTTCCAGAAATTTTCTTCTGACACGACCCATCCAGCCATTGCCCCAGGGAAGAACCCGAATCGCTCCTTTTCAGGAAACATGTAAGAACCGTCGTAACGCCACAAGAGTTCGGCGATATATTTACTTTTATAGTTATAACCAAACCGACCAAAATAATTTAGACGAGCGCGCTTCCATGCCGCACCGTCGTTATTTTTTTCCTGTTCCCCGCCGGCGAAAAGATAATCAATCGCATTGGAAAGAAAGTAGCGGCGATAAGCACTGAACTTATCGTTATCAATTGTTTCTCTATTGATACCCGCAATGGCATTCACTTGATGGTTTCCAAATTTCCGGTCAAAGCTCAAAATACCACCAAGCAAGATGTTTAATTGATCTTCATTGCTTTGATTCAGATTCGGATCCGCAGGACCACGCCGCCCAGGGACCAGTTGTGGTGTTTCCCCATCAGCTTCATATGCACCTTGCCACGAATATAATGTCCAAGGTATCACCCACGTTTTTTGGTTTTTCACATATTTGTCTACAGATGCATTCAGTGTTAGCTTCAGACCATCAACCCATGGATTAGTAATTTCAACCTGTCCATTCGTTTGGAAATAATAGCGTTTGTCCCTATCATATCCTGTGGCATTAGTAGTGATAACGACGGGGTTTTCACCGTTTTCTATATCTGGCCCTGGCATACCGTTTGGCCAAATTGCAGGTTGAGTGGGATTTCCGCGCATGAGCATTCTGAAGATTGTACCAGCAGTTTTTGTTGGAAAATTGCGATTTTCCTGTCTCCCTAATACGCCGAATTGCGTTTTTATATATTGACTTATATTAGCATCGAGATTAATTCGCAAATCATATTGTTTATATCCTGTGGCGGAGTTCTTGTAGTATGCATCCTGATTTTGATAGCCCAGGGACATCAAATATTTGACATCCTCAGTACCGCCATTGATCTGAAGATTGTGGCGTTGTTGCGGCGACCAATCTTTTAGGGTAGACTTATACCAATCTGTATTTGGATGGCCCCAAGGATCAGACCCGTCGCGGTATTTTTGGATATCCTCGGGTTTAAAAGGTGCATCTAATATTCCACCATCTTTTTTAATATAACTCCCTTTATCCGTTATTGCGCTATATGCTGCAGACCATTCGTCGACCGATAGATTATAGATCTCAAGTTCATTTCTAATTTCAGCAAATTGAGCAGCAGTGGTCAATTTGGGGATTACTGTAGGTTGGGAATATCCCTGATTAAAAGTGTAGGAAAATTGTGGCTTGCCTGTTTTTCCTCTTTTCGTAGTGACAAGAATAACGCCGTTAGCTGCACGGGCCCCATAAATTGCTGCGGAAGCATCTTTAAGTACCGATATATTTTCAATATCACGGGGATTAAGCCGCTCGATTCCGCCTTCACGCGCCGGAACACCGTCAATTACCACCAAAGGACTGCTATTCCCTAACGTATTTGTCCCGCGGATCTTGATGTTAGATCCATCATAACCGGGTTCAGCACTCCCATTGGTCGCTGTGACACCAGGTACCCGGCCTGTTAACGCATTTGAGATGTTTAATGCTGGTGATTTGGCAAGATCACTCCCTTTAACCGTCGCAACTGACCCAGTCACAGTCTCCTTTTTTTGCTTTCCGTAACCTACCACGATAACCTCTTCCAAACTAGATTGTGAATTGAGTAGAATGACGTCAACAATACGTCTTCCCTTTACAGCTTCATCCATAGATAGCTTACCAACCATTCGAAAATTGAGGGTACCACTACTTGGCACTTTATCCAATTTGTATTTACCTTCGTTGTCGGTTTTAGTCGCTAAGTTACTTCCACTTACCGAAATGGTCACTCCTGGAATAGGCATTCCAGCTTCATCGGTCACTTTACCGGTAACACTTAACTCTTGTTGAAAGAAAATTCCATAGCTTGCAAACGTTGCAGCGTCGACGAATTGGGGACTCAATGTGACTAAAGAACACAACGAACCTGTCCAAAACGCTCTCTTCCATTGATTTGAGAAATAATGGCAGTTGATCATAAAAACTGTTTAATGTTTAAATTCTATTTATAATAGTTATTTTTTTTGCTGTGATAAGATTTATCGGTTTAGCATCTTAAGACAGCGGTTTATAATTGAATATTCACTTTGAATTTACAAAAATTATGATAAAATACAAGTGTTATTTTTACACTATTTAACATATTTTACACAAACGTTTGTAAATAAGCTATTTGAAATTTCATAAGTAAGCCACCTTTTCGCACAGATCGTAAAATGACTTTAAAAGTTTTTTTAAGGTTGTTTTGACCGCCCTATAACATAGAACTTTACAATCGATTGCATGAATAAAAACATCTTTACAATATCGAAATTATATTAGTGCAGATAAAATGAAAAGACAGCTTTTCATGCCTTCTAATTACATCTATAATTAATTTAATAAAAATAGCCAAAATTGCAGGATACCGCAGTAATTAAATAGCACTTATTAAGAGATAAGAAAAAAAACTCCAGGAGAGCAAATAGAAAGGTAGGTAATTAAAACACGCTGTAATCCTTTGATGCCAGCGTGCTTAATTAATACTTAATGGGATAATCTTGCATAAATTCAAATTGGTAGCCTTCGCTTTTGAGTGCATCAATTAACAAAGACAATTCCTGCTGTCCCTTTTTCGTTTGGAACATATCATCATGCATCAAGAAAACGACATTGTTCGGTACCATTGAACTCTTGTTGTTCATATAATTCCTAATGTGACTTAAGGTCGATTCTTGACTCTGAATGGGTGCTCCAGTGACACTATTGAGTCTCCACTCCACATCCCAACCATAAATCGTATATCCATTTTTATGAAGCAAATCCGCCGTACTGGCCCCGTTCTTGAGGTCGATCTTTCGAACATTTTCATAGATCCAGATATTCCTTCCTGGAAGTCGAACGATTTTATGCTTCAAGTTGAGATCTGTTTCATTTTTTTCAAAATCAGCAAAAGCCTTTTGAGGGTTATTATAAAATCTAGAATATTGATTATTCGCGTGTGTATAACTATGATTGTAACACGCTACAAGAGGATTTGATTCATATCGCGCAAGATCACGTTTCCTACCTTTACTCATATTGGCGTGCTTACCAATAAGGAATACGCTAACTTTGATATTTTTCTCCTTCGCAATGGAGTCAATAAAAGCACTACCAATCAATGGACCGTCATCAAAAGTTAAATAAATATGTTTAGGGTGTCTATCAAAAGCTTTACGCAAGGAATCTTTAAGTTCACGCTTTTGCTGTCTTACGGAAATAGGATGCAGACTGTCAACCGTAAAAAGAATCTGATTTTTTTGAAGAGAATCCCATCTGTCCAACAAATGCGGTATCTTTTCCTCAACCTTTAACTGCTCTGTAATTGTATCTTTCAGATCCCCCTTTCCTAAAACCTTATTTGAAAAATCTTTACATGACGTCATACTTAACATCACGCTACATGTGAAAATTAAGGCAAACAACCTGCTACACTTCATATCAATCGCTATAACTTTAATGACTTTCTTTTTCCAAAATTAGTATAAAAAACCCTTCTTTCGTCCATAAAATATTTTAAATTCTTTATCTCTATGTCGATAATACAATGCAATAAACTATGCATCTTTTTTTTATGAAGTCAATTCTATACTTAAAGTCCGATTGAAGAAACAATCGTGCCAGTTTTATAGAATACCATTCATGAAGATCATTGCCGCTTCTTAAAAATCAAAGCTTTGTTATATTCAAAATTCATACGTGCAATATTCAATACGGATATACCTTGAGGACACTCTACCTCACAGGCTTCCGTATTTGAGCATTGACCGAAAGACTCCATATCCATTTGACTTACCATATTTAAAACCCGCAGGCTACGCTCTTCTTTACCCTGTGGAAGCAAAGCCATATGCGTAATCTTCGCAGCAGTAAAAAGAGCAGCACTACCATTTTTACAGGTCGCTACACAAGCACCACAACCTATACAGGCAGCAGAGTCAAATGCAGATTCCGCTAATTCGTGAGCAATAGGAATAACGGTTGCATCTGGAGCTTGCCCAGTATTAATGGATACAAATCCGCCCGAAGAAATAATTCGGTCAAATGCTGATCGATCCACTTTTAGATCTTTTTTTACCTGAAATGCAGCCGAACGGAAGGGTTCTATAGTTATCGTATCGTTATCGTTAAATGAACGTAAATGTAGCTGGCAGGTGGTGGTATGTTTAAGTGGTCCATGAGCAATTCCATTGATCATCAATCCACACTGACCACAGATGCCCTCGCGACAATCATGATCGAACTCTATAGGGTCATCGCCTTGCGTAATGAGCTGCTCATTTAAGGTATCCATCATCTCCAAAAATGACATATGGGGATTAAGGTCATTTAAAGTGTAGGTCACTAACTTTCCTGTGGCATTGCGATCCTTCTGGCGCCATATTTTAAGATATAAATCCATAATTGTTCGTTTTATTTGTAGCTTCTTACTGTCGGCTGTATTTCTTCAAAAGTCAAGGGCTCTTTGACTAATTCAGGTTGTTCACTTTCTCCCTTCCAAGACCATGCTGAAATAAATTGGTAATCCGCGTCATTGCGTAATGCTTCACCATCTGCTGTTTGGTATTCTTCCCTAAAATGTGCCCCACAGGATTCGTTCCTTGTCAACGCATCATAACACATCAGTTCGCCGATTTCAAAATAATCCGCTACTCGTCCAGCTTTCTCCAATTCAGTATTTAATGTACTAGCCACACCGCTAACAATGACCTCATTATAAAATTCCTGTTTGAGCTTTTGAATCTCCCCAATAGCATAGCGAAGGCCCTTTTCATTTCGTGACAGCCCACAGTAATCATAAAGTATTTTACCAAGTGTTTTATGAAAATAATCAACAGTTTTCCTACCTTTGATTTTCAAAAATCTATCAATTTGCTTCCTAACCTGTTCCTCTGCACGTACAAATTCAATATGATCTGTAGAAATTTTACCCGTATGGATATCGTTTGCCAGATAATTTGCAATCGTATAGGGTGCAATGAAATAGCCGTCCACAG
The DNA here is from genome assembly GCF_002325125.1 of Sphingobacterium sp. UBA1498. Taxonomy (NCBI): domain Bacteria; kingdom Pseudomonadati; phylum Bacteroidota; class Sphingobacteriia; order Sphingobacteriales; family Sphingobacteriaceae; genus Sphingobacterium; species Sphingobacterium sp. UBA1498. The sequence goes on along the minus strand of NZ_DCRG01000021.1, from coordinate 114,090 downwards.
AAGCTTGAAGTAAAGAATTAGCGCCAAGTCTATTGGCGCCATGGTCTGCAAAATTAGCTTCACCTAAGGCAAATAACCCTGTTAGACTTGTCATCAATTCATAATCCACCCATAATCCGCCCATGGAAAAATGTGCGGAAGGTGAGATCATCATCGGTTCTTTATAAGCATCATATCCGGTTATCTTTTCATACATATCAAATAGATTACCATACTTCTCTTGTATTTTCTGTTTTCCTTGTTCTCGAATAGCTTTCGCAAAATCAAGATAAACGGCATTTTTAAGTGGACCAATGCCAAAGCCGGCATCGATGCGTTCCTTCGCTGCCCGCGATGAAATATCCCTTGGCGCGAGATTGCCAAATGCAGGATAGCGCCGTTCCAAATAGTAATCCCTTTCTTCTTCGGGGATAGCGTTCGCGTCCCGTGTCTCACCCCTATGTAGTGGAACCCAAATCCTTCCATCGTTACGCAGAGACTCAGACATTAGTGTCAATTTAGATTGATAATCGCCAGACTGTGGCAACGATGTGGGATGAATCTGAATCCAGCTGGGCGAGGCCATTAACGCTCCTTTTTTATGCGCTCGCCAGATTGCAGAGCCGTTACAGCCCATTGCCAATGTAGATAGATAATAAATCTTCCCGTAGCCTCCAGTGGCCAATATAACGGTGTGTGCAGCATGTCGTTGTATTTCTCCGGTGTCAAGATTTCTAACAATAATACCGCGGGCCTTCCCATCAATAACAACAATATCGAGCATTTCGTGCCTAGAGAAAAGCTGTACGGCACCTTTACCCACTTGACGCATAAGCGCCTGATAAGCGCCCAAAAGAAGTTGTTGCCCAGTTTGACCTCTTGCATAGAATGTGCGGCTTACCTGAACACCTCCAAAAGATCGATTATTCAGATAACCTCCGTATTCACGGCCAAAGGGAACGCCCTGGGCTACCGCCTGGTCTATCAAATTGAGCGAACACTCGGCCATACGATAAACGTTGGCCTCACGGGCCCGAAAATCTCCCCCTTTGAGCGTATCAACAAACATGCGATAGACACTGTCCCCATCATTTTTGTAATTCTTCGCCGCATTTACGCCACCTTGAGCAGCCACGGAATGCGCCCTCCTTGGACTATCCTGAAAGCAAAAAGATTTTACTTGATAGCCCATTTCGCCAAGCGAAGCAGCTATCGAACTGCCCGCAAGTCCAGTACCCACAACGATAACATCCAGCTTTTTACGATTCGCAGGATTAACAAGCTTGGCAGTTTTTTTATAGAGCGTCCATTTCTGATCCAATGGTCCACCCGGAATTTTTGAATTTAATGCCATGAATTCCCTTCCTTATTTTACTGTAAAAAATATATAAATAGGCATCAATGCAAAACCAATGCTGATGATGACAGAATAGCTGATACCGATGATCTTAAACCATTTAACAAATTTGGGGTGGAATACACCTAAGGTTCGAATCGCACTATGAATCCCATGAATAAGATGATAGCAGAGAGCAGCCATGGAGAATACGTAAATAACCACATACCACCATTGCTTAAACACCTCTACGACGAGTATGTACAAATCTTTATTGCCCCGATCATCAAGTGGTGGAGCACCAAATTTGTACACATACCAAAAATTTTGAAAATGAATAACCAAAAAGATCAGTATAAGGGTTCCAAGAATTCCCATATTGCGCGAATACCACTTGCTCGCCCGCCCACGGCGATCGGACACATAATTTGCTCCAGCCCTTTTATTATGTAATGTGATCATTAACCCGTCCAAAGCATGTAAAATAATGCTTAGATAAAGTAAATAAGAAATCAATTTAATCAAGATATTGCCTGAAAGAAAATGTGAGTAAGCATTAAATTGTAAATGCGCTTGTTCCTGAGGCAAGAAGAGCTGCAAGTTTCCCAAAAAGTGAATCAGTAAAAAGAATACTAAAAACAATCCCGTCAGACACATGAGCATCTTTTTAGCTAAAGTAGATAACATAATAAGATCTTAATTTTAATAATAACCTATAACTTTCATCCAAAGTCCACCTACCACCATATAAATCACCAACAATACAATGCCTATTTCAATTCCCCGCAGCCACCAGGATTTTAAATCTACATAACCACTTCCAAAGAACACAGGTGCGGGGCCATGTCCGTAATGCGTTAAGACACCATAGATAGAACCCAGAAATCCGAGCATCATTGCCAGTAACATCGGTGGAATACCTAGTGAAATGCCAACGCCAAGCAAAGCAGCATACATCGCCGCTACATGGGCGGTAGCACTGGCAAAAATGTAATGACTAAAGAAATAAACAAGAATAATGACAGGAAAAGCAATTTGCCAACTTAAATCACCAATCTGTACTTTAATTAAATCACTAAACCAGCCAATGAAACCAAGTTCATTTAAAGAACTAGCCATCATCACTAAGACAGCAAACCAAACAATTGTATCCCAAGCACCTTTTTCGGCCTTGACGTCCTCCCAAGTCAATACAGAAGTTAGCAATAGAAGCGTCAATCCTATGAAAGCAGTTGTTGTAGCGTCTATTGAAAAGGAGCCACCAAAAATCCAGAATGCCAATAAAATAAAGAATGCCAGCAGCATTAACCATTCGTTTTTGGAAATTGGGCCCATCTCCTTCAGTTTTTGTGCAGCCATTCTAGGAGCGTCACCTGTTTTTTTTAATTCAGGTGGATATAACTTATAAAGAACAAGCGGTACAATAAAAAAAGCAACGATACCAGGAACAAACCCTGCAACTGCCCAAGACATCCAAGTAATGTCTATTCCGAGATTTGCAGCAAATTTTTGACACATTGGATTACTGGCAGTGCCTGTCAAAAACATGGAAGATGCGATCAGATTCATGTAATAACTGTTTAAAGTTAAATAAGATCCTAATTTTCGATGTGTCTCTGGCTTGTCAGGAACTGAATCAAAACTAATCGCCATAGATTTCATAATTGGATAGATAATTCCTCCACCACGAGCAGTATTGCTCGGGATAGCCGGAGCCAGACAGACATCTGCTAAACCCAATCCATAAGCCAGTCCCAGCGAACTCTTTCCAAAAACACGAATGAAAAGAAAAGCAATCCTATTGCCCAGACCAGTTTTGATAAAGCCACGCGCGATAAAAAAAGAGATTCCTATCAGCCAGATAACTTTGTCGCCAAATCCAGTCAAAGCTTTAGTAATGGACTTACCCGCATCTCCAGGAGCCAAGACTTGAGTGAGTGCCGTAAACGCAATAGCCATCATACACATAGTCCCCATAGGCGCAGCTTTCAGAATGATACCGAGAATAGTGGCGGCAAAAATTGCAAATAAATGCCAAGCTTCTGGACGGACGCCTTTCGGTATTGGGATAAACCATAAAATGAGTGCTACCAGAATAGTAATGGCAACATTTTTAATACTGATTTCTTTCATGTTACATGTAGTTTAATTGGTTAGAATCGACTCTGTACTTGAACGATAAATAAGTTTTTATTGAACTCAGAAGTATTCACAGTTTGCTTTTTATATCGGTCCAATTGCACCCCCAACTGTATCCTTGCCCCATAATTCTTTAAAAACTCTAACCCAAACATTGGCGTGTATGTTTGGTGTGCATTTGCGTGAAGCTTATAATTAGGATCAATGTATTCGTAACGACAAGATAGCTCGAAAGCACTTAAATTGAAATAATTCACTTCGTACCTCAAATTTGGAAGAAAATAAATTCCTCGAACTAAGTAATCACTCAATTTAGAGCTACGAGTATTTTCATTCAACGAATAATACAAATTATGATTAATTGCTTGTTTTGCCTCTAATTGCATATCCAGATTCCAGCGTTTAGCTAAGTTCACATGACCAGTCAAATCGACTCCAAATGCATGTACTTGCCGCTTCATGACTTCACCAATCCCCCCATTAATCCCCAGGTTGAAACCATACCTCTTCGAAAGTCCAAAGGCCAATCTAGTAGCATACTGTTTACCGTTATCCATATCAACCACCTGATTCTTTCCATTTCCATTCACGACAGACAAAGAATAACTAAAAGGAACCTCACCGAGATTGGTCTCCCCCGTTGCAGAGATACCTATTTGAAAACTGGCCCAGCCCAGTTTGCCGAATTCGAGATACTGATTTGACCAGTCTAAAGATTTGATAACGTCGATGGGATAGGTTTCCTCAATACCAAACCACGGCCGAAACTGCCCCACAGTAATGGCCAGTTTTGGACTAAAAGTATATTTCAAATAAGCATTTTCAAGTACTTTTGTTTTTGGATCGCTTTTAAAATCGGCAAGATTAGCCAAAACAGCAACCTCAGTGCGCTTACTAATTTGAGCACGCATTTGCACGCGCATATACTTCACCATAAAGTTATTATCGGTGCCCGTCCCGTCACTGTGATGCAGTCCATTGACATCCACATCTTTTGTTCCACTCACAAGATATCTCGCCTGAAATAAACCTTTGATCTGAAGCTTGGGATAAATTACATTATCTTTCACTTCCTTAATAGAATCTACTTTGCTCTGCTGTACCGCCAATACTTGCCCTTTAACTAGGTTACATAATAGCAAGCATGCAATAAGGATTGGAATATAGGGTCTCTTCATACCAAAATAAATGAACTTAACCAGTAGTCAGCACCACTTTTGCTGTTAATAATATTATTTCTTTGTGTTAGTCTTATAGAGACAACACAAAGCTTTAGAAAATGTTTTCTTATTTAATGAATTAATAATGGTAAGAAAATCAATCGAATCAGCATGTATTAAAACTTAAATTACAAGTTTTTATGTAATTTCACGGCACGCATCACACCAGGATAATTTTAAATCTGCAGATTCAGCTAATTATAAGTCTTTTGACGTACTTTTCATAGTCTGCATACGTTATGCGATGAAACTCTTAGAATAAATAAATATTATGAAGGAAAAATTAATTAGGAATTGTACTATCGCACCATTACTTCTTATCATTACCTGTTTATCATTGCAGGTAGCTCATGCAGCTGACAAAGAAAAACCAGCGATGTTTTGGACGTGGTTAGATTATAATGTAAATACAAACTTCGATTCCATTTGTCAGGAAATGAACTATCTAGGAATCGATGGTGTAATGTTAAATGCTGCGAGTCCGGACGAATATCGCGTAGCAATTCCAATTGCAAAAAAATACGGCATCCAAGTCATCGCATGGCTTTGGACAATGAACTTAGAACACGACAGAGACAAAGTGCTACAAGAGCACCCCGATTGGTTTAGCGTCAATCGTAATGGAAAAAGTTTGGCCGATACAACGGCATATGTGAGTTATTATAAGTTCCTGTCGCCTGTTGTTCCCGGCGTGAAGGAATACATTCGACAGAAAATTGAATCTTATTGTGAAGTTGAAGGACTTGCCGGTATCTCCATTGATTACAATCGCTATGTAGATGTTGTCCTTCCAACGACACTTTGGCCAAAATACAATATTGTACAGGATCGTGAATATCCAGCTTGGGATTACGGCTATCACCCGATCGCGATAGAAAAGTTTAAAAAACAGTATGGCTATGACCCTAGAGCACAAAAAGATCCATCAAATGATTTAAAATGGCGCCAATTTCGTTGTGACCAGATCACCGAGATAGCCAATATGATTGCTAAGATTGTCCATTCCCATGGTAAAATCATGGCTGCATCCCCTTTCCCAACACCAAAAATGGCTGCACGCATGGTACGTCAAGACTGGGGAAAGTGGAATTTAGATCTAGTTTTTCCAATGGTGTATAGCAATTTCTATACGGAAGACTCAAGCTTTATTAGCGATTGTACGGTAGAAAATTTACGTGATAAGGGCGACAATACAACATTGTATTGTGGGCTGATGGCCAAAAATGATGCAGAAATACTGAGCGATATGGATGAGGCGTTGAACAATGGTGCGCAAGGAATCTCTATCTTCACTATCCACAACTTAAAAGATCCTGAGATCAAGAGAAAATTTAGCACTTATACGGCCGCTGCAAAAGCAAGAAAAGCGCAAAATCATGGAACACTAATGCACTCTACAAATGTAAAAATTGAAAATAATCCGTTCAAAAAAGAAGGAATAATGAAGTTAGTAAATCAAAAGATACAAGACTTAGTTCGTTCTGAAAACCCCGCAGCACGCCAGATCGTGTTATCAAAATATAAGAAAATTGATGCTTACGATGTCACGAGAAAATACCTCGTAACGGATAAGATAAGTAAAAAGAGCTTTTATGTGACTTTCTTTTTCTATGGAGAAATACTCTCTGGCTGGAATGTAGACCCCGTGCCAAGTACTGTCTAATTATCCAATATATTAAAAGATGCTAAAATTACATATTTCAGCATCTTTTAATTTTTCATGCACTGTTCCCTATCTTTGAAATGGACAAATAATTTAAAAATGAGAAAAAATTTCAGATTAATAGCCTGCATAATCGGTCTGATATCTTGCGGATCAGTCCCGGTATCCTTTGCTCAAAATAACACTAAAATTCAGTCGGATACGAATAAAAGTACAAAAATTGATAAGCCACTATTGGAAAAAATATGGACTACAAATAAAATGTCATTCAGTGCAGGAAAAGTTGCTAATTACATTCCTGAATTAGGTAAAGCCAATGCAGCATCCTCAGCCCTTTCCGTTGTAAATAGCGATGGAACAATAGTGAATGTCGGTGATGTAAAACAGAGATTTACCATGCAGAGCATTTCAAAAATTGTTTCATTGATGGTTGCCGTATTAGATAATAGTGAACAGGATATTTTTAATAAGATGGGTTACTACGGCACAGAAAAGCCTTTCAATCACTTTGCTAATCTGGAAACTACGGGCAAGCCCCTCAATCCAATGATGAATGCTGGAGCTATTCTAACAACATCACTTATTAAAGGGAAAGGTGAAGAACCCTTTATTAAAATACTTGATATGATTCGATTTATAACCAACAATGAAGCTATTAATTACAGTAAATCTGTATATAACTCGGAAAGGGAAACTGGTCATCGAAACAGAGGCATGTTTTATATCATGCGCAGCAACGGACTTATTGAAACTGAGGGTGAAGACAAACTCAACAATTATTTTAAGCAGTGCTCAATTGAGGTAACAGCTGAGGATCTGGCTAAAATAGGATTCTTTTTTGCCAATCATTGCATACGCTATGATGGAAATAGAAAATACTACAATCCAAGCCTGTCCCAGCTTATCTTATCACAGATGCTTATTGCGGGAATGTATGAATTCAGCGGAGAGTACGCCAGAACTGTCGGTCTTCCTAGCAAATCGGGAGTTGGCGGCGGTATTGCAGTAAGTGTACCGAATAAAATGGGTATTGGTGCGTATAGTCCAGCACTGGATCAAAATGGCAACTCTGTTGCAGCATATCGTATGATATTGGATCTGGTGAAAGAAAAATCACTAAGTCTCTTTAATTAAATTTTTGTCTACCCTAGCAGACCAAGAATGTATTTAAGCATAGAGAAACACCACACGGTCACCATAAAAAAAGAACCCCGCCTAGCGGGGTCCATTCAAACAAACAACTTATTTCCAGCCTCCTCCCAAATCTTTATAGATATTGACAACAGCATTGAGCTGCTGCTTCTTTGCTTCTATCAATTCAAGCTTTGAATCCAGTACATCACGTTGTGTCATTAAAACCTCCATATAGTCTGCCCTCGCTGATTTAAATAGATCGTTGGACACGGTGACGGAATTATTAAGGACCTCAACTTGCTTTGTTTTGAAATCGTAGCTGCGACCAAGGTTTTCAATATTTGAAAGTTGAGTAGAGACTTCTAAGTAAGCATTCAGAATTGTTTTTTCGTAATTATAAACAGCCTGTATTTGTTTTGCGTTGGCCGTATTAAATTCTGCTTTAAGCCCATTTTTATTGATCAATGGTGCCGCAAGCTCCCCGATTAAATTGTATAAAACTGATTCCGGCATCTTGAACAAGTACGAAGGTTTAAATGCCTGTAAACCCAAAGCAGCCGAAATCTCCAGAGAGGGGTAAAACTCTTTCCGTGCAATACTTACATCCAATTTGGCTGCAGCGAGTTCATACTCTGCTTCTCGGATGTCAGGTCTATTGCTTAGGAGTTGGCTGGGTAAACCTGTCTGAACCTTCGCCGGGATCAAATCTACAAAACTACGTTGATCGCGCTTAATCTCCTGTGGAAAACGTCCCAGCAGAAAATTAATACGATTTTCTGTTTCCTTGATCTGTTGTCTAGTTTCAAACTCCATGCCCTTGGTTTTCAAAACCTCAGCCTCAAACTTTTGCACCGCAAGTTCAGTTACACGGGCTGCCTGTTTCTGCAGTCGGATTACCGCAAGCGCATTGTCCTGTAACTCAATATTCTGTTTGATAATAGTCAATTGATTGTCCAATGCCAATAATTCATAATACGAGCGGGCAACTTCAGCAATAAGACTACTCAATACAAAATTTTTCCCCTCTACTGTAGCAAGATAACGATTGAGCGCAGCTTGCTCGCCATCTTTTAGTTTTTTCCAAACGTCAATTTCCCAACTTGCGTACGCGCCAATAGTCAAATCTCCTAGCGGATCGGGCATTTCTTTTCCAGGCGCAATTTCTGTACTTGCATCACCGGCACCCTGGCTGGTATATCGTCCAACTTTTTCAACACCACCACCTGCACGTAGACCAACGGTAGGCTTTAATGCTCCTTTCCGTAACAAAATATCATTTTTTGCAATTGCCAACTCCTGCAAAGTAACATTCAACTCCTGATTATTTTTCAACGCTGTATCTATCAATACAACTAAATTTGGATCCGTAAAAAATTCACGCCACTTAACCGACGCTGTGTTCGTTGTATCTGATTTAACGACATCTATATACTGGTTAGGAACGAACTTATTCTCCTGTATTGATGTCGCTTTAGGGACTTTACATCCCGTCACTGCTGCTGAAAGCGAAAATGCAATGACCCATTTTATTTTGCTTCGATTAGTCATTATTATCAAGTTCTTCAGTTAATGGATTTTCATCTTCGTGTTTAATAAGCTTACGTTTGGAGGCAATGGTTCCGAAGATATAGTATAAGCCTGGTATCACCAAGATACCGAAAACGGTCCCAAACAACATACCCCCCGCAGCAGCTGTACCAATCGTACGGTTTCCTATCGCACCAGGCCCTGAAGCCATAACTAATGGAATCAGCCCTGCGATAAAAGCGAAAGATGTCATCAAAATTGGTCTAAACCTTACTTTTGCTCCGTCCAAGGCAGCTTCAATAATGCTCAATCCTTGCGAATGTCGTTGAGCAGCAAACTCAACAATCAAAACTGCATTCTTACCAAGTAGCCCGATAAGCATGACCAATGCGACCTGTGCATAAATATTATTTTCCAACCCCAATAGCTTCAACAGTAGAAATGCACCGAAGATTCCAATTGGTAAAGAAAGTAACACCGCAAAAGGCATTATAAAGCTCTCATATTGAGCAGAAAGAATTAAATAAACGAAGCCGAGACAGATCAAGAAGATGTAAATCGCCTGATTTCCACGCCCTACTTGATCCTTGGAGATACCAGCCCAGTCAATACCATAGCCGCGGGGTAAAGTTTTGGCCGCGACTTCATTAATCACTTGAATCGCTTCACCACTACTGTAGCCGGACGCGGCAGAGCCTGAAATTTCAGAGGCCAAATACATATTATGCCGCGTGATCTCAGAAAGACCGTATACCTTTTCCATATGCATAAATGCTGAAAATGGGACCATTTCATCCTTTTCATTCTTCACATACAGCTTTAAGATATCTTCTGGCAAGGCCCTATATTGTGGCAAAGCCTGAACCATAACTTTGTATTGACGGTCGTATTTGATAAAATTCGTTTCGTAGTTACTACCGACCAAAGTGGAGAGTGTATTCAGCGCATTATCGATCGTAACACCCTTTTGTTGCGCTAGATCATTGTCTATATGCAACATGTACTGTGGAAAACTCGCACTATAGAACGTAAATACGGATGATAATTCAGGCCTTTTGTTCAATTCACGTACAAAATCCTTACTTACCGTTTCCATTTTTTTGTAATCGCCAGAACCGGCTTTGTCCAGAAGACGAAGCTCAAATCCACCCGCAGCACCATAACCTGGTACAGCAGGAGGTTGGAAAAATTCGATGGATGCCCCTGGTATATTTTTGGCAGCGGCCTCCAGTTGCTCTATGATCTCCTGCGAGGATTCTTTGCGTTCTTCCCAGCTTTTCAAGTTGATCAAACAAGTACCTGTATTTGCCCCGGTTCCTTCAGTCAGGATTTCATAACCAGCCAACGAAGATACCGATTGCACACCATCAATGTCTTCAGCTTCTTTTTGCAATGTCTGGGCCGCTAGATTGGTCCGTTCCAATGTCGATCCTGGCGGCGTTTGAATAATAGCATAGATCATCCCCTGATCTTCATTGGGGATAAAACCTGCAGGAACAGCATTATTCAAAAAATATGCGCCAATACAAAAACCAATTAATACTAAAAATGTAAAAACGCGCTTATCCACTATGCCCTTCAACAAGTAAACATATTTGTTGGACATCTTATCGAACAATCTATTGAAAGAATCCAGAAATTTATCGATTATGGATTTCTTTCTTGGCTTGCCATGACTATTCTTCAGCATGATCGCACACAGCGCAGGCGTTAAAGTTAATGCAACAACACCGGACAAAATAATTGAAGTAGCCATGGTAATGGAAAACTGCCTATAGAATATTCCTACGGGGCCAGACATAAAGGCAACCGGGATAAAAACCGCCGCCATAAGGAATGTGATCGCAACAATGGCACCACTGATTTCATGCATCGCTTTTTTGGTCGCCTTATAGGCCGAAATATGAAGCTCTTCCATTTTAGCATGCACCGCTTCAATAACAACAATCGCATCATCCACAACCACACCTATGGCAAGCACCAGGGCAAATAAGGTGATCAAGTTGATTGTAATTCCAAAAAACTGCATGAATAAAAATGATCCGACCAAGGAAACTGGCACTGCAATGGTTGGAATCAACGTGGAGCGCCAGTCGCCCAAGAAAAGGAAAACGACAATAGCGACAAGCACAAATGCTTCCAATAACGTATGAACTACTTTTTCCATGGATGCATCCAAAAACTTGGAAACGTCGTAACTAATTTCATAATCGAGTCCCTTCGGAAAAGATGCCTTCAACTCTTTCATTTTGCTTTTTACATCTTGAATGACCTGGGAGGCGTTACTTCCATAAGATTGTTTCAAGACAATCGCCGCAGATGGCTTTCCGTTCAGTGTTGAATAGATATCGTACATCGCCGAGCCAAATTTGATATCCGCAACGTCTTTTAAACGTAGCATTTCGCCATTTTCGCCCGCACGTAAAACGATATTTCCATAACCTTCAGTTGTGGTAAAGCGTCCTGGGTATTTCAATACATATTCGAAAGATTGGGAGGTCATACCGGACGATTCACCAGCTTTACCCGGTGAAGCTTCTAAACTCTGTTCGGATAAGGCTTTCATCACCTCTTCTGCAGAAATCTTGTAGGCTGTCATACGATCAGGTTTCAACCAAATACGCATCGCTAATTCGCGTGTTCCAAGAATATTTGCCACCCCGACACCGTCTACCCGACGTAATTCGGAGACAATATTCATGTCCGCATAGTTATACATAAAGTTTCCATCAAGCTCCTTGTCTTTACTATAGAGATTGATGTACATTAACATATTGGATTCTTCACGTGTAATCTTCACCCCTTCACGGACCACAATTGGCGGAAGCTTGTTAACCACAGAGGCTACGCGGTTCTGTACATTTAAAGAAGCCTGATTCGGATCCGTTCCTAGGTTGAATACGACCTGAATACTTGCTTCCCCGTCATTACCGGCATCGGAAGCCATGTATTTCATTCCAGGAACCCCATTGATCGCCCGTTCCAGCGGAATGATAACTGATTTAATCATCAATTCACCATTTGCTCCTGGGTACTCGGCAGTAATATTGACCTTCGGTGGCGATATCGAGGGGAATTGCGTTACAGGAAGCTGCACCATAGAAAGCACACCCAAAAATACAATGATCAGTGATATAACGATCGAAAGTACTGGTCTATTTATAAAACGACTAAACATAAGAATTTAAGTGTAAGGGTCTATTCTGTTTTTAATTTCAAATTGGAAATGGCATCTTTAGGTTGCACGAAGCTGTAACTGATCTTCTCATCTTCCTTCGCTTTCTGAATACCATCCAATAAAAATTTATCGTCTTTTTTAAGACCGCTCGTTACCACATACAGATCAGGTAAAGAGTTGCCAATGGTAATATGACGGGCTTTTAATTTGCCCTCCTTATCGATTACATACACATATTTACGGTCCTGCATTTCATAAGTTGCTTTCTGCGGAATAATTAAAACCTGTTTCAACGGGAAATTCATGACCACCTTGCCGCTCTCGCCATGTTTTAAAAGACGGTTTGGATTTGGAAACTTCGCTCTAAAAGCAATATTGCCGGTTTCACTATTAAATTCACTTTCTATCGTCTCCACCATACCGCTCTGCGAAAATAGCTCGTTATTAGCAAGCAGTAGACCAACGTGGGAATCTCCACGTTTACTTACATTCGTTTGATAGCTCAAATATTCTGGTTCGGAAACATTAAAATAAACCAACATCTCGCTATTGTCGGAAAGACTGGTTAATAATTCACCTTCATCCACCAAACTCCCCAGTTTCAACGGAATACGGTCGATAGTTCCGTCAAAAGGTGCTCTGATTTCTGTAAAGGAAAGATGCAATTTCGCAATCGCTGCCTCAGCCTTAGCCTGTTCAAGCTTTGCTTTAGCCATCGCTAATTCATTGGGCGATACGACGTTTTTATCGGCTAGCGTCTTTGTGTTTTGAACCTCAATTTCTGCTACATTAACTTCTGCCGATGATTTACGGTATTCTGCCTCATACATCTTCGGCATAATCCGAAAAAGTAGTTGCCCTTTGTGGACAAATTGTCCTTCGTCGACGAATATCTGTTCTAGATATCCTTTCTCTTGAGCCCTGAGCTCAATATTACGGAAAGATCTGATCTGAGAAACAAAATCCTTACGGATAGTGGTATCCATTTGCACAGGCGAGGTAGCAGTGAATTTCTCTTTTTCTTCCTTTTCTTCCTTTTTGGAAGTACACCCGATTTGGCATATGGTAATTGCCAAACTAGCGAGCATAAATACTCTTTTCATTTGTAAGCGTCTAATTAAAAAATAAGTTTGATTGTTTGTTGTGCCGGATGGTGAAATGACCTCTGCTCGGGCTAATGGTCGCTCAAACTTGCCTATAAGTGTGCAAATTGGATGCAACTAAAAGGAATATCCATCAGGATATCCACCAAAGCATACGAAATTTCGAAGGTTATGTATTAAATTCTCCAGTTTTGTTGAAGAACATATCTTTGAGGGAAAAGATAGGCGATGAAATTGCAAAAAGGAATTTTCTTTGCAAACCGAAAAACAAAAATAAAAAGGACAATTGCAAAGAGCAGCAGCGAAACAAGTTGGGATGTGGCATGCAAATCTTTGGTCAATTGAAAATTTTCATAATCAAATTCCGCTATAACAGGGTTATCGTCGTGTATACTACCATACACAAGCGGGTCGATGTGATCAGCTGATGCGTCAATATACTGCTGTAAATCGGCGTGATTGTGCTGATGCATAAAACTAACGGCCGGCCGATCGGATTCAATGAGCACAGCATGGCTATTACTGCTTCTTATAACTAAGAAGCATAAGAAAAAGAATATGGTAATAACCGTTTTCATTGCGGAGCAAATATACTAGCGTATACACGAATTTATTGATCTTTAACAAATTTTAACAAAACAATTACAATTGGAAGATTCTTCCTAGAAAAGACTGAGTTGCAACCCCGGTGGATTCTTTCTCTGAGGCACTGCTTCCCCGTACACTGTCCTCCCACCGTATTTCCAGGAATCTCGCTTTTCTTCCGCGATAATTTGCTGAATATCAAACTGTGGCTCAAAATTTTTTTCACTATCCAACACCACCTGATGTAATTTGTGGACGGACTTCAATTTGTCTCCATGACCCAATTTAGATTTTTCAATGCCTTTTTTCAAAATCTGAATACTTTCATCGTAAATAGTTAATGGAACCGGAAATGGATGTCCATCCTTTCCCCCATGAGCAAACGAAAATCGAGCCGGATCTTTAAATCGGGCTGGTGCGCCATGAATTACTTCGCTGACTAAGGCTAACGATTGCAACGTACGGGGGCCAATCCCCTTTAAAAGAAGTAGATCTTCAAAATCAATTAGTGGACTTTCGCGAGCAACGTATAACATCGCGCCCAATCTTTTTAGATTGACATCCGATGCACGTACATCGTGATGAGATGGCATGACCAATTTAGCGAATTCTTGTATAACTTTAAACGAATCCTCTCCCACCAACGTCATAATACCCGCTCTATTTGCTGCCGCTTCAGCAGCCGTTAAATTGAGGATAATACCCTGTGAAGGACCGGTGATACCCGAATGCGGTTCCTCTACAAACGATTTGATCTTTTCAGAATGCCAATGGTAACGACGGGCAGTCCCATCTTTTTCATGCATACCTTGCTGCACGACTGACCAATTGCCATTATCTGCCACGACAAAATTATGTAAATACAATTGGTAACCGTCCTGAATGGCTGTGTTATCCACCTTCGCAACGAGCTTACTACTGCGAATCAAATCGTTACCATTTAATCCAATCCGATCAGAAACCTGAAGCAGTTCTTGTGGGGTTTGCATGGACAACTTCCCTTTTCCTCCGCAGATGTAGAGTCCCAATGACTTGGCGTCAGGATTAATGGCGCGTTTTAATGCACCCATAACAGCCGTTGTAATCCCCGAGGAATGCCAGTCCATGCCAAGAACAGCTCCAAAGCTTTGAAACCAAAAGGGATCAGCAAGCCTCCTTAAAACCTCATCCTTTCCATAATCCATGAGCATAACTTCCACGATTGAACGCCCTAGAGAAGCCATACGCTCGTAAAGCCACGCAGGTACTTTACCAAAATGCAATGGAAGGTCTGCAGTACCGGATTTCCTCATATTAAACTAAATTTATTAGCACAAATCTATCTCTTTTATTTTTAAAAAGCGAAAAAGGCTAAAATTTATCTAGCCTCTTCATTGTATGAGTAATGATACGTTGGCGACAACTATCGCTTCCTGCTCACCAGCATTACACCGTATATGACATTTGCACTACTTACCCGTTAGCGCCGACAATAATCCAACGCGGAACGAAGGATCCTTCTCCGAAAACTCAATAGAATGCTTGTAGGTATCAACGTTAAAGAAAAGTTCTGCCGGTTCAGCTTTCTTATTATCCAAGAATAATTTAAAGCTATAGGCCGTTTTTTTTGATAGGTCCGCATTCACCTTATTGGATGAAAATACATTCGGAAGAATCACATCCTTTGTAAAAGAATCAGTGGTCTGTGTCTGAAATAATTCACCTAAAGCTTTAATTAAATTATCAGACTGCGCACCTGACGACGAAATTCTAATTTTACCCTTTGTGAAACCAACATCATCACTGGGCTGACCATCTATGATACCGGCGGGAATAAAATCTACAACCTCAAACTTCGCTCCCACCGTATCCTGCTTGTAAAGAGATTTTGTAATATAGATACGACTTGAATCCGTTTTAACTTCATCAGTAATACGTAAGAAAAAATTCTTTTTCTCAGCTCCTGGAGCACCATTTGTAAACTGCTCGATTTTCACGCCATCAATTTTGTTCGCTGCTGTGGTATCGTTTCCATCAGTTTTCTTCTGATTGGAGTTTCCGCAACCAGCCATCAGCATCGTAGCGGTTGCAAGAAATGCTATAGATTGAATCTTGTACATAATGAATTGTTTGTTATCAGTTATCAATGATTATTGCTCTTATAATATTACCATTATTACAGATAACAAACAACTATTATCAATGTTTTTATTTTATTTCAATAAAGCATCATATAAAATTTCCACAGGATGATAAGATTTTCGTCCGACCCCATCTTTGATTTGATGTCTACAAGAGGTGCCTGCTGCGGCAATCAAGGTGTCGGCTTCCGTTTTCCGTACAGCTGGTAACAAAACCAGCTCGGCAACTTTCATTGAAACGTCATAATGCTCGGCCTCATAACCAAATGAACCCGCCATACCACAGCATCCAGAAGGAATTGTCTCTACGCTAAAATTCTTCGGAAATGACAATACCTGTTCCGTAACAGTAACCAGATGGAAAGCCTTTTGGTAACAGTGACCATGAAGCTTGATTTTTCTTGCTGTTGTTGTAAACTGTTCCGGGCGAATACGTCCTGCTTTCATCTCAGTCAGTAAAAATTCATCAATCATCAGCGCATTTTTAGCTATGTTTTGCGCCTCAATACGAATATCGTCATCCACCAGGCTTAAATATTCATCTCTAAACGTAATGATACCGGATGGTTCAACCCCTAAAAGCGGTGTTTCGTCGGTTATTAATCCTTTTAAAAAATGGATATTTTTATTGGCAATTTTCTTTGCTTCTTTCACAAAACCTTTAGAAAGGTAAGTCCGTCCACTTTGCACATGTTTTGGAATAATCACTTCATAGCCCAAGGCAATTAGTAATTTATACGCTGTAATACCGATTTCTGCATCATTATATTCGGTAAACTCATCCGAGAAAAGATATACCCTACGCTTGGCATCCCTAATAGGACCTTGTGTTTTTACCCACTGACTCAAGGTTGTTCCATTTACTGTAGGCAGCGAACGTTTAGGTGCAAACCCGACGGTTTTCTTGACCAAGCCAGACAGAAAATCATTTTTTACAACAAAATTATAAAGGGGTGCGACCCACGCCCCCAACTTCTGAGACTGTGTGAAATTAGCAATTAGTTTTGTTCTAAATCCAGCCCCATGTTCATCATAATAATGCTGTAAAAATTCTGCTTTCATTTTAGCCACGTCCACACTCGAAGGACATTCCGTTTTACAACCTTTGCAGCTCAAACACAGATCCATGACTTCTTTAATCTCTTCATGATCGAAACGGTTTTTCTTGGTGGAATTTGTTAAAAACTGTCTTAACATATTCGCTCGTGCGCGTGTCGTATCTTTTTCATCACGTGTAGCCATAAACGAAGGACACATTGTTCCACCAGTAATTTCAGTCTTCCGACAATCTCCCGAGCCTGAACACTTCTCTGCCAAACGAAGAATAGACTCCTCTTTAGAAAAATCGAAATAGGTTTTTATTTCTGTAAGGTTGCTATCATTATCATAACGGAGGTGAGAATCCATTGGCGGTGTGTTGACAATTTTATTTGCGTTAAAAACCCCCTTTGGATCAAAGATAAATTTAACTTCTTCAAGTAATTTGTAGACTTTATCGCCCAGCACCTTGCCAATAAACTCTCCGCGAAGACGACCGTCACCATGCTCGCCACTCAATGAGCCATTATATTTCAAAACTAGGTCACTGGTTTTTTCAAGGATAGAACGAAAAGTACGCTTCCCTGCTGGCGTTTTCAAATTTACGAATGGTTCAATATGCAATTCGCCTGCGCCAGCGTGCGCGTAGTATGACGCATGCACACCCTCTTCCACCAAAAGCTTTTGAATATCACTCACATAAGCAGGGAGATCTTCAGGCGACACCGCACAATCCTCAATCAAATTTACGGGCTGACTATCACCCGGTAAATTACGAATGAGCCCCAGTCCCGCTTTGCGTACATCCCAAACTAAATTCGTCTGCTCTATACCCGTAATATAGGGATAAGCATAACCTAGGCCACGTGCAACCAGGTCGGCTTTCAGCGCCATCGCTTTCGCTGCTGTTTCGGCCGCTGTATGCCCTCTAAACTCCACAATCAATAGCGCTTGCGGATCGCCCTCTATAAAAAAACGATTATACTTGTACGTTGGATGCCCAACCGTAAAATCCATGATGTATTTATCCACTAATTCTGAAGCTTCCGGCTTGTGCGCTAAAGCCACAACATTACCATGCATACATTCTACCATATCGGCGAAATGAACACAGAGCAAACCTAGTTCAGGAGGTGGCAAGGGCATTAACTTAAGTTTAGCCTCTGTAACGACAGCCAGCGTACCTTCAGAGCCCGCCAATAAATTACACATATTAAAAGGAGCCGAACGATCACTTAAAATATCCAGCGCGTAACCTGTATTTCTTCTTGTGATGGATCGCTTTGGATAGCCGGTTTCAATTGCGCTTAAATGCTGAGGATTGGTCAACAATGAATTCATATGACGATAAATATCCCCCTCGCGGCCAGTCAATAATAATTTATTAAAATAAGCCGCTTCATCTAAGGTTTCAAATGCCACCTCCGAGCAATCATCCAAGATTACATTTGCTGAAATCAAATTGTGCCGTGTATCGCCCCAGACGATCGAATGCAGGCCCGAAGAGTTATTACCAATCATTCCGCCTATCATGGCCCGACTCGCGGTTGAAGTTTCAGGACCAAACATCAGCCCAAAAGGCTTAAGATAGTTGTTTAAGTCATCGCGAATCACCCCCGGTTGAACTCGAACCCATTGCTCTTCAACATTAAGCTCAATAATACGGTTAAAATAACGGGAAATATCCATAATAATACCATGGCCGACTACCTGGCCTGCCAACGAAGTGCCGGCAGTACGTGGTATGATAGTAACCTTATTCTGTCGCGCAAAATCAATTAATTTTTTAATATCATCAATATCTGCGGGTATCGCTACGGCCAACGGTTTTTCCTGATAGACAGACGCATCGGTCGAATAGGCTAGCAACATCGTTTGGTCCTTAGTTTCATGGGTATAATAGAGCTCCCCTTTGAGTTGTGAAGCTAATGAGGCTAATTGATTCTGATCTTTCACTTAATCTGCATTTAAAGTATAAAACAAATCTAGTCAAATTTATGCATTGGTAAAAGAGAAGAATGCAAGAAATAACCAAATCAAAAGCAAAAAACGCACAAAAACGCAAACAGGAACATTTGCCATAAATGATGATTTTATTTCGTTCCTTCAAACAATGCTTGTATTTTTGTTGCACTACATCATTTAAATTAACGATTGATATTCTTATATGCGTAATCTATTCCTTCGCTATACGCTCCATTCAGATTTTATTATATATACGATTCGCGTACTAATTGGCTTCCTTATCGGTTATCCTTTATTTGTATCCTTTCCCCAATATTCTGTTTCTTGGACCCTTATCTCGATTATACTGGTGATTTCTCCACAAGAGAATGAATCAAAAAAAATAGCAATCGATCGGGCCAAATCCAATTTCATAGGATCCGCCATTGGACTGAGCTTATATTTTGTTCCGATCCAGCAACTTTACGCAATGGTAATCGGTATCCTGGCCTCGTTGATTACTTGTAAAGTACTCAACATTATAGCTGTAGCGAGGACATCCATGGTTGCGCTAATTATAGTTTATCTGCATGAACAGGAAAGCCGCTCCTACTTCGCTGCCTTAGATCGCTTTGGTTGTGTTTGTTTAGGTTGTTTAATCGGACTGAGCGTCATACTTTCAACAAGAAATATTATTTTGAAATTAAGAAAAAGATACATTTTTTAATCTTAAACTCTGCTCACTAAAAGACCATATATTTATTTTCAGGCCATTCACACATTCGATCAAATCAAAGCACCACCATATTCGAACAATATTCACTAACACTAGCCAAACAACAGAATTATATTCATTGTTCATTATAATATTTTGAATTTTATACTTTATTACGTACCTTTGCGGTCGAAATGACAAAAGTAGAATATAATTTAGATCAGGTCGACTACAGAATCTTGCGGTTAATGCAGGACAATGGACGTATTAACAACGCCGATATCGCCAGAGAGCTGGGAATGGCGCCTTCTGCGATTCTAGAACGGGTTAAAAAGCTCGAGCAAAAAGAGGTAATTTTAAAATACAGTGCAAAGATCAATCCTGCAGCGGTCGATCAAAAACTTTTATCATTTATTTTCATAAAAGCCAATGATATCATTGGTGAACAAACAGTTGGGTTGGCACTTGCCGAAATTCCTGAAGTACAGGAAGTACATGACATTGCAGGTGATGATGGTTACCTGATTAAAGTGAGAACTGCAGATTCGACCGGATTAGTTGATCTGATGCGAAATACTTTAAGTAAAGTGGAAGGGATCATCTCCACCCGTACTACAATTGTACTTCAAACTGTTAAGGAAGATCAGCAGGTCGTCATACCTGAGTAATAGAAAGGAAGTTTAATCATGTTGCAAGGACAAAAAAAGGCCGCTAACCCGTTGATGGTTGTTGTCGCCTATATCATTATTTATGTTGTATGGGGATCCACCTTTTTCTTTATAGAAAAGGCACTACATAGTTTTCCACCATTTATTTTAGGTTCGTTTCGATTTGTTACAGCCAGCGCAATTCTAATGACATATTGCGCAATGAAAGGTTATAAATTGTTTAATAAGCGATCCGTTCAGGAAGCAGCAATCGTAGGATTTCTATTGCTTTTTGTCGATATGGCTGGGGTTATCTGGGCCGAACAATATGTTTCAGGTGGTGTTGCCGCCATTATTGCTGCAGCAGCAGCGATCTGGTTTATTTTATTGGATAAACCCAAATGGAAAGAAAATTTCAGCAGTGTTAGCACGGTTTTAGGTGTCGCGTTAGGCTTCTGTGGAGTGGTGATGTTATTCGCTGAACAGATTATGTCGACCAATGATAATACCGATGGAACACTTAAGGTGATCGCCCTATCTGTTTTAGTATTAGGTTCTATCGCTTGGACCGTAGGGTCTCTAATTTCCAAATATTTCAAAAAATCTGAGAAACAAGAGGAAGAGGATTTACATGTCATGGTGAAGACCGCTTGGCAAATGGTTACTGCAGGTATACTCTTTAATATCACCGCCCTTTTCACCGGTGAGTATACAACATTTACGCTAAGTAGCGTGGCACCGGTGGACTGGTTCAATTTGGGCTACCTAATTACTTTTGGCTCAATCCTCGCCTTTAGCTCCTATATTTGGTTACTACAGGTTCGCCCCGCAATGGAAGTTAGTACGTATGCCTATGTGAATCCAATCATTGCACTTATTTTAAGTCATTTTTTCACTTCGCATGTAGTGACCTCATTGCAGATTTTCGGACTAGCTGTGATCTTATTTTCAGTCTTGTTAATGAACTGGAAAGCGTATCGAGCCAAACTGTCCGCGCGTAGCAAAAGTAGAAAAGTTCTCCAAACAGAGAATAAGTTGGATACCAACCCTATCGCTGAGTCGGAATTAGTACACTAGGTTGTTATTTTTCCTAATTATATGGACAAAGCTTAACATACGATGTTAAGCTTTTGTTGTTTTTAAAAATTAGCTAACATTGGATAAGATTTGTTCATATATAATTGGCTAACTTTGCCCAATATTTGGTTAAACGAAAAAAGAATGAAGATATCAAAGCAAATTGCCTTTATTGGTAGCCTTGGATTCGGTTCGCTTTTGATGGTTGCCAGTTGTAGCAAGCAGCTCCATCCAACGCAGAAAGATTTCCAACAATATCATATCAATAGCGATATGCAAGCTGATCCTACAATCGTATCAATCTACGAGCCCTTCAAACATAAAATGGAAGTGGAGATGAATCGAGTGATAGGACATGCAGACAAAGCGTTGACAAAAGAGAAGGCGGCAGAAACATTAATGGGCAATTTTTTTTGTGAAGCCTTGTTGTGGATGAGTGAACACAATGCCCATAACCCTGCGGATTTAGCATTTGCTACTAAGGGTGGAATCCGAAATGATCTGAAAGCAGGCGATATTACCGTTGGACATATTTTCGAGGTGATGCCTTTCGAAAACACTTTAACAATTCTCGAACTCAAGGGAAGTCAAATTCGTCAACTTGCAGACTATATCGCCTCAACACATGGACAACCCATCGCTGGGATGACGTTGACCATTACAGGCAACAAAGCCCAGGACATTAAAATCAAAGGTTTAGCAATTGAAGACAATAAGTTGTATAAATTGGTAACCTATGATTATCTCGCTAATGGTGGCGACAACCTGACACTGTTGACACAATCTGTATCGCGGGCAAATTATCCGCAGCGGATGCGTGAAGGACTGATTGAATACGTGAGTGAATTAACGAAAGAAGGCAAAAAAGTAAATGCAGAATTAGATGGAAGAATTAAAATCAATTAACCGAAGATCATTTATCAAGCAAGTTGGTGGATTTTCTGCCGCAGTTGCATTGGGGTCACTTCCTTTTCAAGCTAACGCTAAGAGCAAAAAAGTAAAACTTACAATCTTACATACCAACGATGTGCATAGCCGCATTGAACCTTTTCCTATGGATGGTGGCAAATATCAAGGATTGGGTGGTGTGGCACGCCGAAGCACGCTTATCAATAAAATTCGCAAAGAAGAAGAACACCTCCTATTATTAGACGCGGGCGATATGTTTCAAGGTACACCCTATTTTAATCTATTTGGAGGGAAGCTGGAGCTGGATCTCATGACGAAATTGGGGTATGACGCTGGGACATTTGGAAATCACGAATTTGACAATGGACTGGACGGACTTGTGAAATACCTGGATCATGCTAAATTTCCGTTTTTAACGGCCAATTACGACTTTAAAGGAACAGTATTGGAAGGAAAAACCAGCGATTACACCATATTTCATAAGGCTGGTATAAAAATCGGTGTATTCGGGCTCGGTGTAGATATCGAGGGATTGGTAGATCCCAATAACTTTAAGGGAATGAAATATCTGGATCCAATTGAGGTATCCAAAAAGGTGGTACAGATACTCAAGGAAAAACATAAATGCGAGCTCATCATCTGTCTGTCGCATTTAGGTTACCAATATGAAAACGATAAAGTGTCGGATTTGGTGCTTGCAGCCAAAACATCAGATATCGACTTAATTATAGGCGGGCATACGCATACATTTTTAAATGAACCCACATTAGTTACCAATTTAAAAGGTATGAAGACCGTTGTGAATCAAGTCGGTTTTGCAGGAATTAACCTAGGGAGGATTGATTTCATTATGGAGCCGGGTTCCAAAAAGAAACAAATGGTGGCGAGCACCTATCAAATCGATCCTACAATTCCAGCGTCCATGTTGGCATAATTTGATTCACTATTCATAAATGCCAAATTGACTAATCAATTTGGCATTTTTTTTCAAGACAACAAGAAGACTTATAGACTTAAAACACGAGGTTTATATAAGCTGATTTACCCTTTAATGAAAAGAATTTTATCAATATACCTAGACTCCTTTAGAGGACTCTCACAAGCTGCATGGCTGCTTGCTATCGTCATGCTGATCAATAGAATGGGAAGCATGGTGATTCCATTTCTCGGCCTTTACATGACCAGAGTTTTGCACTTCGATATAAAACAAGTCGGAATTGTTTTGATGTGTTATGGCGTTGGCTCCGTCTGTGGATCTTACATAGGAGGCTGGCTGACCGATCGAATTGGTAGTTTCAAGGTTCAGTTCGGAAGTCTTGTGTTGGCCGCTCCTTTATTTCTACTGATACCATACTTTAAAGAGGTACAGTCGCTATCCATCATGATTTTTACGTTAAGCTTGATTTTTGATGCTTTTAGACCTGCAAACTCCGTCTCAGTAGCAAGTTACGCTAAACCCGAAAATATCACCCGCGCCTTTTCATTGAATCGTTTGGCTATCAATCTGGGCTTCTCGATCGGTCCAGCGGTGGCAGGTTTTCTGGCATCCATCTCTTTCAATTGGATATTTTATGGAAATTCCCTTGCCGTTCTCTGTGCAGCAATAATTTTCTTTGTCTTTTTTCATAAAAGACAAAAAAGAAGCGATATCAGATCAAAAAAAGAGACTACACCTGATAATGAAATGCCTCAAAAAGGACGAAATCCTTATACCGATGTGCCATTTATCCTATTCAATATCTTTTGTTGTATCTTCTCTTTTTGTTTTTTTCAGCTGATCACTACCTTACCGATATTCTATCGAGAAGTTCACCATTTGAATGATCACCAAATTGGATTTCTGCTTGGATGGAGCGGCTTCGTCATTGTGTTATTAGAAATGTTTATTGTTCATATTGCCGAGAAGAGATTTTCATTAATTAGCACACTCGTCTTTGGAACATTTTTATGTGCCATTTCATATGCCATGCTAAATTTCACTGGTGGACTTGCTTGGTTATATTTCACATTTTTTATTTTTGGATTGGGAGAAATGCTCACATTGCCTTTTATGGCAACCGTTTCTGTCAATCGGTCTTCCCCGAAAACCCAAGGAGCCTACATGGGCTTCAACTCGCTGGCCTTTTCAGCTGCAAATATTTTTTCGCCAATCCTGGGCACAAGTATTGTTGATTCCTTTGGTTTCACAACGCTATGGTGGGCAACTGCATTGAGTTTATCCGTTACAGCCATTGGGTTCTATCTGGTTTTGAAATGGATGAGATAGCTTAAATTGAGTCAATACAAAGGGCGTATTACATTTTGCAATACGCCCTTTTTTAATTGATCTCATGAACAAACTACCAAATTTTAATCCGCTTATTCACAGGAACAAACATTTTGTCTCCCTCCTTGGTATCCCAAGCTTTGTGAAAAGCGTCCAGGTTAATAATCGGCGCAAAAGCACGATACTGCGCTGGAGAATGGGGGTCGGTCTTCACTTGGTTGACCACAAACTCATCCGTTGTTTTGGTCCTCCAAATAGTTGCCCAAGAAAGGAAGAAGCGTTGATCTTGTGTAAACCCATCTATCAATCCAGGATTGCCCTTATCTTTCAAATAAAGTTGCAAGGCATCAAAAGCGACAGATGAGCCGCCCAGATCACCGATGTTCTCGCCCAATGTGAAACGACCGTTTACAAAAACTCCTGGCACAGGTTCATAAGATTCAAATTGACGGACCAATGCATCTGCAGCGGCTTCAAATTTTGCCTTATCACTATCGCTCCACCAGTTGTTCAGATTTCCATTCCCATCATATTTAGCACCCTGATCGTCAAAGCCGTGTGAAAGTTCGTGACCAATTACCGCACCAATACCACCGAAATTAACAGCTGCATCGGCCTTGTAATCATAGAACGGAGGTTGAAGAATAGCCGCGGGAAAGACAATTTCGTTAAACAATGGACTATAATAAGCGTTTACAGTTTGCGGGGTCATCCCCCATTCAGACTTGTCCACTGGCTTATCTTGTTTAGCCAAATTTTGATAAAATGCCCATTTGCTTGATGCCAATACGTTTTCATACAACGACGTGCCCACTTCAAGTTTGCTATAATCTTTCCACTTATCTGGGTAACCAATTTTAACTTTAAACTTATCCAGTTTTTCCAAAGCCTTTACTTTTGTGTCGTCAGACATCCAGGTCAGGTCCTTGATATGCTGGTTGAATGCTTTAATCAGATAGCTTACAAGCTCCTCAGCCTCGGCTTTAGCCTTTGGAGGAAAGCTTTCTTTCACATATAATTTACCCAATAGCTCTCCCGCGATGGAGTTAACAAACTCTACGCCGCGCTTGTCTAGCGCACGTTGTTCTTTTTGTCCTTTTAACTTACGCCCCCAAAAATCAAAAGACAGATCGTTTAATTCTTGCGTAGTGTATGACGCCGCGTTATTTAGCACATGAAATGTCAATAACTCTTTAATCACCGGTAGATTTTGAGGATTGAAAACTTTGTCAAGATTTTCATAGTATTTTATTTCCGGTATAATAACCGTGTCAGCCTTAAAACCGACGTCATTTAAGTATTTTGCAATATCGATATTCTTCACGATTTTTTTCAGATCCGCAACAGCGATCGGATTATACCGGCCATTGGCATCCCTTGATTGCTCAACAGTTTTAAGATTTGAGGCCAACTGCTTTTCAAAGGCAACAATTTTCGGCCCCTTTAAATCCCTTGTAAGTTGACCTGATTTGGCATAAAGTGAAGAGATATAAATGGAATAATCATTTAATGTCTCTTCATTCTTCTTGTCATTTACCTGATAATAGGATCTTCCCAACCCGAGACTTCCTCCACCTAAATATAGCGTATTGACATCTGAATTCTTAAGATGTGCATAAACATAACCACTGAAAAAAGGATTTCCGCCAATAGGCGCCACTTCGACAAGATACTCATACAAGTCGTTGAAATTTTTAATCGCAGCGATTTTATTAAGATATGGTTTAACTGGCTCCAAACCGAGTTTGTTACGCGTCTCCATATCAACGAACGATTTATACAAATCTGCGATCTTCTGATTGTCTGTTCCTTTCTGAAATTCGCCTGAAAGTGACTCTTGCAGGACCTTTAATGTAGCAATATCTGTATTTTCACGAAGCTCATCAAATGATCCCCATCGCGCCTTATCGGAAGGAATCTTGACTGTTTTCATCCATTGTCCATTCACAAAATTGTAAAAGTCATCTTGAGGGCGCACGCTTTTATCCATGTAAGTCACATTAATTGCATTGTTTTGCGCATGGCTTATCAATGAGCCACAGGTCAGCAGGGCTGCTAAGAGTATGTTTTTCTTCATATAAAATTTAGTTTGTTTGTCGCTATATACAAACTTAAGAAAACTTATTCTATTGTCGATGCAACAAATGAGTTTCAAAAAGCAACTTAGATTATCCGCGACAACTGGAGATTTGTCTTAAAATAGCATACTATTCTAACGGGTTTCGTCGGGATAAAAGCGATTACCCCTGTTTGATTTCCCCCAAATGGATAACATCTTTCAGGTCAAAAGGTGTTTCCTGATAAACGAAGTAATTCAACCAATTATTGAACAACAGATTGGCATGGCTTGTCCACCGAACCAAAGGGCGATTCTCAGGATTATCATCGACATAATAATTTACAGGCATTGCAATCTGCTGACCTTTTTCCAAGTCTCGTTTATATTCTTCGTCCAATGTAAAAGGTGCATATTCCGAGTGTCCAGTCAAATAAAACTCTCGCCCCCCACGGGATGAAGCGATCGCAATGCCCGCTTCCGGAGATTCTGAAAGAATTTCCAAACCATCCTTCGTTAAAAGATCATCCTTTTCAACAGTCGTATGGCGGCTATGGGGGATATAGAATTCATCATCAAACCCCCGGAACAAAGGGTGTCTCTTATCTAAAGCTGTATGCTTAAATACACCAAAAAGCTTCTCTCTTAACGGCTTCTTCTCTACCTCATAAAAATGATATAATGCCGCTTGGGAAGCCCAGCAGATATACAAACTGGAGGTTACATGCGTTCTCGCCCAATCAAAGATCGTCTTGATTTCATTCCAATAGGTCACCTCCTCAAAAGTAACCATTTCAACCGGAGCACCCGTAATGATCATACCATCGTAGAAGTTTTCCTTTACCTCAGTCAGACTCTTGTAAAACATTTCCAAGTGCTCTTCCGGTGTGTTCTTAGATACATGTGTTTCAAGTCGTAAAAACTCCATTTCCACCTGCAAAGGATTATTGGACAGCAAACGGATAAAATCTGTCTCAGTGGTAATTTTAAGAGGCATTAAATTAAGTACTAAAACACGTAGTGGTCTAATATCTTGCTCATTTGCTCTTAAATCGCTCATGACAAATATATTTTCCTTTTTCAACAGCTCAATGGCAGGAAGGTTATTAGGAAGTTTGACGGGCATAGATAATTTCTCCTTATACAATTAGCACGCAAAATTAGCAAGAAAATGCCGAAAATACTAAATGAAACATAAATTATCTTCCATTATCTTGCTATCTTGAATAATCCTGGAATCTATCCCCAGCCCGATTCTGGCGGTGCAGAAAAAACAATAAACCCATCAATAAAACAGTCCACTACTAAATTCTGTAGTCCTATTGTACGATGCTTGTTTATTGCTATTTTCATAATACCTAACACAATATCAATAACTTCATTTGATTGCTTCAAAAGGATCAAATACTTAGTTTGACGTTTTTTTTAACCATTGCTAACCACAGGTCGATTTTACATAAAAAAGATAAAGGTGTGTGTAAAAGATATTACAAACAAATTTGGGCCTATGCATATTATATACTAAGAAAAATAAGTAGATGAATATGAGCAAAGAGAAATCAATACGCGAAATTGAAATTAACGGAAGATCTTACCATTACAGTTCCATTAAGGACCTTCCGGAAGGTAGCATCAATCACTTACCCTTTAGCATTCGGATATTATTGGAGAATGTTTTGCGTAACCACGATGGATTCAGTATCACGGATGAGCACGTTAATACACTGATCAACTGGTCGCCCCAGCCCGTAGATAAAGATATTCCCTTCAAACCGGCCCGGATTTTAATGCAAGATTTTACGGGAGTACCTGCAGTGGTCGATATGGCATCCTTACGTGCCGAATTTATCCGTCACGGCAAGGATGGACAGAAGATAAATCCTGCCATACCAGTGGATCTTGTGATTGACCACTCCGTTCAGGTAGATTACTTTGGCACTGAATATTCTTATGATAAAAATGTCGCGTTGGAATATGAACGTAACCGCGAGCGTTATGAACTTCTTAAATGGGCGCAGAAAGGATTAAAGAATTTTACTGTCGTTCCACCGGGTATGGGTATCTGTCACCAGGTCAATTTGGAATATCTAGCCAAAGGCGTGGTAGCGCATGACAATTGGCTTTTTCCAGACACATTAGTAGGTACAGATTCGCACACGCCAATGGTCAATGGTATTGGCGTTTTAGGCTGGGGAGTTGGCGGCATAGAAGCTGAAGCCGCCATGCTTGGACAACCCATCTTTTTCACCTGCCCAGAAGTTATCGGTCTCAAGCTCAGTGGAAAAATACCAGGTGTATGCACCGCCACGGATATGGTACTTTCCATAACAAAAGTCTTACGCGAAAAAGGCGTTGTCGGAAAATTTGTTGAAGTATTTGGAGATGGATTAGACAGCCTATCTGTAACAGATCGTGCAACCATTTCAAATATGTCTCCGGAATTTGGCTGTACGGTTACGTATTTTCCAATTGATGATCGAACCCTCGAATACATGCATAGTACCAATCGAAGTGCTGAACAAATTAAACTTGTTGAAGATTATTGCAAAAACAACCTACTTTGGCGTACGGGCAACGAGGATATTCAATATTCTTCTGTGGTAGAATTCGATTTATCCAACCTAGAGCCTACTGTGTCAGGTCCCAAACGTCCTCAAGATAAGATTTTGGTAAAAGATTTAAAGGCTACATTCTCAGCGCTCTTAGACAGCGAACACCATCGTCAATATGTTCCAGTGCTGCAGCGATCTGAATCAGCATGGCTCGCCGACGGTGGTTCAGGCACAGAGTTTACCTTTGGAAAAGTACCTGTCGACCATGCTTCGCCACATGAAGTTATTCAGGAGTCTATTCATGCCGTTCGCATCAAACACAATCATAAGGAGTATATTGTTAGTGATGGTAGTATTGCCATCGCTGCCATTACGAGCTGTACAAACACATCGAATCCTACCGTCATGATCGGCGCTGGTTTATTGGCTCGAAACGCGATCGAACGCGGACTTCGCACAAAATCTTGGGTAAAAACTTCCTTAGCACCGGGCTCAAAGGTCGTTACGCAATACCTCGAACGATCGGGACTTCGCGCAGATCTTGACGCCCTGCGTTTTCACACCGTGGGCTATGGTTGTACCTCCTGTATTGGAAACTCCGGCCCTCTCCCGCCCCAAATTGCAGAAGCGGTAGAAAAGGGTGAACTGATTGTCGCCTCAGTATTATCTGGCAATCGAAATTTTGAGGCACGTGTGCATCCGCAGGTCAAAATGAATTTTTTGATGTCGCCGATGCTTGTTGTTGCCTATGCCCTCGTCGGGAGAGTTGATATCAACCTACTGGAAGAGCCAATTGATTACGACCCCAACGGTGAGCCTGTATATCTTAAAGATATTTGGCCCACCCGGGAAGATATTATGGAAACCGTCAATGCCTGTGTCAAACAGTCAGATTTTCAAGAAGTTTATGATGTGATCTTCGACGGGTCAGCAGATTGGCAAGAACTTGAAGTAAATCTTGACCAGAATTACCAATGGGATAATACTTCCACTTACATCAAGGAATCACCTTTTTTCGAAAATTTACAGGCTGTTCCTAACCCTATACAGGATATTGAAAATGCAAGGGTGCTTCTTTATCTCGGCGATTCGGTGACGACGGATCACATATCTCCTGCCGGCTCATTCAAAGAAGACACGGCAGCTGGGCAATACCTCAGGTCACATCAGGTAATTAAAGAAGATTTTAATTCCTATGGATCCAGACGTGGCAACCATGAAGTCATGATGCGTGGAACATTTGCCAATGTACGTATTAAAAACAAAATCGTCGATCGCGAAGGTGGATTTAGTCGCTATTTTCCGAAGAATGAGGTAAAAACTGTGTATGATACTGCTATGAATTACCGTAATGACAATACGCCACTGATTATATTGGCTGGAAAAGAGTACGGTTCGGGCTCTTCGAGAGATTGGGCCGCCAAGGGGACTTTTCTGCTTGGCGTGCGGGCTGTAATTGCTGAAAGCTTCGAGCGTATCCATCGAAGCAATCTGGTCGGCATGGGCGTAGCACCACTGGTTTTTATCAATGATGAAAATGCCGAGAAATTGGGCCTAGACGGAACAGAAGTTTATACCATCACAGGACTGGAAACCGACTTAACACCCCATAAACTGCTCGCGGTAACGGCTGTACATGAAACTGGAAAAGTCACCACATTTCAAGTAAAAGCAAGGCTTGATTCGGCCATCGAAATTGAATATTTTAAGAATGACGGCATCCTACAATATGTACTACGTCAATATTTAAAAAATAACTAAGATGTATTAATACGATCCAGGATTTATTAGCATGTAAAGGGCACCCAAAAGTGCCCTTTAACAATTTATACTAAACCCTACCAGAGTTCTACAATGCTCCAACTTGGTACCCAGCATCCCCATGGTGATGTCTATGGCTTTACCAAAGATAGCCTTAAAAAATCAGCATTTGTATCCCTAGAAACAGGTATTTTCTGCAAGCGAAAACATCAAGATCTAATTCATATTAAAATGAAATCATTCCGAAGAATTCCTTATTTTAGCTAAAATCAATACCAACTAGAATCAATGCCAAAACGTTAGCAAATGAAAGAGCTTGTCGAACAAACAATCACTAAACAGACTTTCACAACCGAACTAAAAGAAGTTCAAGAATACTATAAATGTATTTTTGAACAATGCGATTTTCAAAATGCGGAGCTGGTAAACCTCATTTTCACAAACTGTGAATTTAAGTCTTGCAATGTCTCCAATGTCAGTTTAAATGGGACACAATTAGATCATGTTGTTTTTGATAACTGTAAAATGCTGGGCATAAACTTTAATGCATGTAGTTCATTTTCCTTTCATGTCAATTTCAGCAATTCTGTGCTGGATTACTCCTCTTTTTTTGAAAGAAACCTAAAGAAGTTTCAATTTGAAAACTGCTCTTTGCAACACGTGGATTTTGAACGCGCCAATCTTCAGCAATCGGTATTCAAAAAGACTAATCTATTTAATGCCCGTTTCGTTCAATGTAACCTCGAAGGCTGTGATTTTAGATCGTCCATCAATATACAGCTTGATCCAGACGCCAATCGCATGAAAAAAAGTAAATTTAGCCTAGAACAACTGCCCGGACTATTGCTTAACTATCAATTGACCATTGACTAAATACCAACACCATACATCGATAAGGTCTTGTTGCTTGCTGAAAGAAAAGACCGAAGTGGATTTATCGTTAAAATAACGGATTTCAGGGATACAACGCCTTACTTGCAATCAGGATATTTGTGCTTCAAAGTTTAACAAAATGAAAAAAATATCCTTATCATTCGCAGCCTTCCTGGTAACCAGTACGATGTCGTTTGCTCAAATAAATGAAACGTTCAAGACCAACAATTCGAATGAGCATTCCAGCGACTCAACCAAAGAAAACACAATAGAGAGCAATCAAATGGCTGAAAATCTCTATGTCTTTGAAGATGCCACAACTCGTCTTGTGGGATTAAAAGACAGCGAGGAAAAAACAATTGTACCCGCCCAATATCTTTACATCGCACCATTTGTCGGAGATGTCAGCATAGTTCAATATAAGAATGAGAAATATGGTACTATTAACCCCGTTGGTAAAGTAACAATCCCTTTCAAATATGATTATTTAGGTTATGATGATTATCTTGAACAATTTGTTTTTGGACTAAACGAGAGATATGGAGTGATGGATAAAACCGGAAATATTTTGATTGCAGCAAACTATGATATGATATCGGTTATTAATGGCGGATATGCTATCTTTCAATTAAATAACAACTATGGACTTTTGAATCAAGCTGGTAAAATTGTTATTCCGGCACGATATAGCTACATTTCAGAAAATAATTCAACGCATTTCATTAGCATCGAAAACGACAAGTATAATCTTGCTGACATAAAAATGAATCGGATCATTGCACCTGATTACGATTTTATTTCAATTACCGAAGAACCCAATCTTTTCCTGGCGAGCAAAGATGGAAAATACGGCTATTTAGATGGACAGGGAAAAATAGCAATCCCATTCATATACAGCGGAGCTACTGCTTTCAGTGGTGGTATAGCTTCTGTATCTTTACTGGATTCGGATGATGTAATTTTGATTAATACCAAAGGCGAACGCATAGAAATAGATACAGAAGAAGAAAGTGATGTTAATTAATAACCAACAACAAAAAAGACCGGCTGCAGATGAGGGCACTGAAAAAGTCTCAAGTTTTTAATGAGTCCTAAAGAAATGACTGAGTATCGGGTTTACGTTACTCGGTCATTTTTGTTTAAAGGATTTCTGGAAGTGTGTTTTTTTAATTGCCTTACTGAAGATTTAGTCGCCTAGGACTTGCTATTTGAGTTTTAAGCATCCCATCTAGGCTATTTTTGAGGTAATATTCCTCCTTTTCAGATCAATTTCAGGATTCTTTTCAAGTTTACAGTGAAGATGGCCAATGCACCCTGCATTTCCATGTTTTGGATGCCATAAGAATCAGCTCTGCCATAACCATGCACATTCTTGAGTTCACTGTTCTTGGCTTCAATTTTATACCTTTCCCTAGACTTGCTCCGGTAATGATTGGTTTGCTGGAAAGCCATCTGTTCTTTATGGAGTTCGGATTTAATGGTTATTGAATAGGTTTTTGTTTTTGAGCCTTCCCTGTAACATCCTTCTCTGAGATGACAAACCTTACATTTCTCCACATCAAAGTAATATGTGTCTACTTGATTTTCACCAATGTTCTTTTTGCCCTGACGGGCCTTTCTGATTGCCAGGTGGTCTGCTGGACAGACAAACATCCCTGCATCTTTATTGTAGTGAAAGTGATCACCTTCTTTCCTGAATCCCTGGCTGACTGCCGGATTTAATTTAGCTATGATATCAATGTCCTGCTCTTTTGCCAGCCGAAGGTTGTCTTTTCCAGAATATGCAGCATCGCCTATTATCGTGTCCACTTCCATTCCATTCTGCCTACTGATCTCCAGTAACTGGGGGAGTTCCGGTCCATCACCTTTCTCGCCCGTGGTAACCACCGCTGCCGTGATGATACGTTCCTCTGTCATCGCCAGATGTGTTTTATAGCCAAAGAAACTACTGTCCACTGATTTGTATCCAAGCCTGGCCTGATCATCTTTGGAGAGCAGACAGTATTCTTTTGTGTCCTCAATGGTTTCCTTCAACAGGTTCAGCTTTTCCTTTACAGCCGGTATTTCACTGATCGATTGATCCTGATCCAGCACCCTTTGTAATTCCCTGCAATAGGCAAGCTCTTGATCTAGGTCGCCCGATTCGTTCTTGTCGGGTAGATGCTCCTTGTAATCCTCATCAATCTGATATATCGCTTTTCTTAATAACTTGGAACGTTCCCTGAGTACTTCCAACGCTGTATATGGGTTTGATCTGCAATGGGTATGGGTCGCGTCTACGATGATGGATTTCGATTTGATAATACCCTTTTCAAGAGCGATCGTTACGGTCTTATTGATCAAAAGGTTCAATAAATCCATGTCCTTTAATCGTAGTTTACGGAATTTGGTAAGTGAACTTGGATTGATCACATCCTCTTCAGGAGCCATTTCAAGAAAGTATTTAAAGGACATATCGTATCTGGAACGCTCAACGACATCAACATCCGAAACGGTGTAGATCGTCTTTAACAGAAGGTATTTGAACATCTTGATCGGACTTTCAGCGTTGCGTCCATTGGTATGGCAATACTTCTCCAAAAGCTCGTCATGAATAAAGCTGAAATCGATTAGGGCGTTGATTTTTCGAAGTAGATTGTCTTTTGGAACAATGATATCGTACAATCCTGAATAGGAACTGAACTGTATTTTTTGTTGCGTAAAAAGCATGCTGATTTCTGTTAAAGCCTAATTTAAGATACGAAAAAAGGAGCAGAAAACTGATGTTCTCTACTCCTTTTTTTGCCTTTTTCTAAGGGGACTTTTTCAGTGCCCTACTTTAAAGTAGCCTGTTTTTTTTTGTTATTAAGTACTGATCCCTTGCTTAGGGATCTACTTTATTTTTTCTTTTTAAACAGTTTTTTTCCAATTGTAAATAGAATTACAACAATAATCCCGCCTGCTAGACCGAATAATAGTTCCTTTACTATCCCCGGCAGCGTTGGAAGCGCGTGGTGTAAAAAATCAATATAATGAGCAAATATTCCACCCGAAACCAAAATTAAAGCAAATGTACCAACGATGGCCAGTAGTTTGATGACAAACGGCAGTGCACGTACTAAAAATCGGCCTAAACTTGCAATAGGCCCCTTCTCACGTGATGTTTTAATCAACTTATATCCCGCATCATCCATCCTAACAATAAGTGCTACAATTCCATAAACTCCAACAGTGGCTAGAAAAGCCACAACAGACACCGTGATGATTTGTAAGGATAAGCTCTTTCCTAAAACTGTTCCTAAGGCGATAATGACAATTTCCACAGAAAGAATGAAATCTGTTGTAATAGCCGATTTGACCTTAGCCTTTTCCGCGGCAACCGAGTCTTCAGCAACTACCGCCTCCACTTTGGCCTCATTGGTGGTATCCTTTCGATGGAATAGGTATTCCATAATCTTCTCTACCCCTTCGAAAGCAAGATAGAAACCGCCCAAGATTAAAATGTACTTAATAGCGATTGGAAAAAAAACATTCAATAATAAGGCGATTGGAACAATAATCAATTTATTAAGCAGTGATCCCTTGGTAATCGCCCATAGAACAGGGAGCTCACGCGACGCCAAAAAGCCAGTTGCTTTCTCGGCATTAACTGCTAAATCATCACCTAAGATTCCAGCAGTTTTTTTAGTCGCGATTTTGCTCGCTACTGCCACATCATCCATCAAAGCTGCAATATCATCTAATATTGCAAATATTCCTGAAGCCATATTTATATAAAAATTGAACGTAAAAATATAAATTTAATTCAATTTTGGAGTAAGATATTTAATTCAATACATGCGCGAAGCTTCACAAGTATTGAATTAAATGCTTACTTTTAATTAAACAAGGATAACCATTTATGAAACATTCACTTACACAAGAGGAGCAGTTATTACTGCTGGAGACTTTAGAAAAAAGATTTAATAAATTCCCGAATAGGCATCCACAGATCAGTTGGAATGAGGTAGCCGACAAATTACGTGACAATCCCCAAAAATTGTGGAGCCTCTTCCAGATGGAAAAGAGTGCCGGTGAACCCGATATCGTTATTATTGATCCAAAAGCAAAGCTATATGCTTACGTAGACTGTGCGTAGGAAAGCCCCAAAGGAAGGAGAAGTCTTTGTTTTGACCAAAAGGCCCTAAATGATCGGAAAGAAAACAAGCCTATTGGAAGTGCATTGGAAGAGGCTAAAAAGATGGGGACTGAGCTCCTTTCTGAAGAACAGTATCGCCAGCTACAGATGTTCGGTGAATTTGATTTGTAAACTTCTAGCTGGATACAAACGCCAGAAGCTATCCGCAAACTTGGTGGCGCTTTATTCTGTGATCGACGCTACAACCGAGTTTTCACGTATCATAATGGAGCCATCTCCTATTACGCAGCACGCGGTTTTCGCACCATACTTTTTCTTTAAATAAAAGCACTGAATTACCAAAAATATAAGGCCTAACGGAAAACAAATATAAACTCCGCTATTTTTAAATACCCTATACATCCATCGCAAAAAAAACGCATTATTTTCTCTTTCGTGACATACAGCTGTCATTCGCTAACCTAACTTTGAGGAAAACTAAAACTCATGAAAAATAAGACAATTCCTTCATTCAGTATAATTGGTCTAGCTGTTCGGACAAGCAATAAAAATGGACAGGCTGCTAAGGACATTCCCGAACTTTGGAGCCGTTTTTTTAAAGAAGACGTATTGAGCCGTATCCCCAACAAGATATCCAACGACCTCTATTGTATTTATACAGAATATGAAAGAGATCATACCTTGCCTTATACAACGTTACTGGGCTGCAAAGTAAGAAGTCTTGAAGAAGTACCGGAAGACATGGACGGTATTCATATCGCTGAAAATCAATATCAGCACTTTACGGCAGAAGGAAATCTGGAAGATGGCATTGTTTATCAAGCTTGGCAAGAGATTTGGAATTCTGATCTATCAAGAGCATTTACAGCAGACTTTGAAATCTACGGAGAAAAAGCACAGGATCCAGCAAATGCAAAAGTAGATATTTTCATCGGTATCTATTAGGGTGTATATCGTAACAAAACATATGTCATTCAGTATTGCCGTTTATTTTAAATTAAATATCCCTTACCTTTGTGTCGATTAAAAAAAGAACATCATGCAAATCAATACGGCATATAGAAAAAAAGTTGTTCGATATAGCTATTTAAAATTAATTGGAAGTTCAGCTGTCGTCAGCATTCTTTGTTGCCTAGTGGCGTTCAGCCTCAAGCACAGCACGGGCTATGTACAGGAAGAGTTGTTTGAAAGCGTATCCTCTTGGGATCCTAGACTGCTTATTATTTTACCTAGTATAGGTATAACAGCTATTTACTTCTTACGAAAGCATGCTTTTAAAAGCAGAAAAAACAAAGGGATAAAAGAAATCTATACCACCTTAGAAACAAGAAAAGACCATTTGCCTTTTTTTAAAATTCCATCTCACTACATCAACGGTTTTCTAACCGTCATTTTCGGCGGATCAACGGGCGTTGAGGTTTCTACCGTTGTTGCTACAGCGACAGTAGGGAACCATGCATATAAACGATTACATGCCGCTTGGGCCTATAAAACCGAACTGATTTGCGCCGGTGTAATCGCCGGAGTGACGCTCTTGTTTGGAAGCGCCCTAGGTGGCTTTCTATTTGCTTTTGAAGTCATTGCACGGAAATATAATAAGACTTTGCTCATTAGCGGAATCACTTCTATGGCGGTGGCATATGTATTTGTTTATTATGTTGACGCCAGTCCATTATTTATAGTTGAGGCAAAGGCATGGCGGTGGCAGACAGTCCCCTTTGTCGTCCTTTTAGGATTGATTGGCGGGATTTTAGCTTTATATTTTACGAAGATTGTTATTTATGCAAAATCCTATTTTGCAGGTATAAAAAGTAACTTTATACGAGTCAATTTAGGAGCTATCACTATAGGAATATTTATCTTTTTCCTACCAGCACTTTATGGCGATAGTTATCACGGACTTGGTGAGATTCTAAAAGGCAGTCTTCATGACTCCGTAAATTTGAGCTACTTTCTTCCATTGATTCTGCTCGTTCTTCTAAAACCACTAGTGGCATCTTTGACCCTCGGCGCGGGTGGCGATGGTGGTGTTTTTGCGCCAAGCATTGTAACAGGAGCTTTATTAGGCGTTTTGTTTGCGCAGCTTTGCAATCGTTACCTCGGAACACAGCTGATCGTCATTAATTTTGCTCTTTTTGGTGCCGCGGCAATGCTTTCTGCAGCCATACACGCACCTTTTACGGCTATTTTTATTATTGCAAGCCTCGTTCCTTCAGGATATCTATTATTAGCGCCCCTACTTATCAGTAGTTTTATAGCAAAGGTATTAGCAAAAAAACTATATCCATATAACGTATACACCTACAAAGAGGTTGCGACGGCCAAACCGATCTAATCGCTCGTATTGATTGACATAATTGAACAAACTAGTAGTCAAAAAGCGCCTCAAACGTATTGTTAAGGCGCTTTTTGACAATTAGTCTTCTCGGCTTCCATCGTCTGCCATGCGTACAATCTTTGGAGAAAACTTTGCTACGACATCAACGAGATCCTTTTGCGAAGCCATCACGGCATGAATGTCTTTATAGGCCATTGGCGCTTCATCCATGCCTGCCCCAAGCAGCATAATACCTTTATCAGTAAGCATCTCTTTAAGGTTATGAGGAGATAATGTTTTGATTGCTTGTGTACGGCTCATCAATCGTCCTGCTCCATGAGAGGCCGACTGAATAGCCTTCACCTCCCCTTTTCCACGCACCAAAAAACCCGGTGTGGCCATTGATCCGGGGATAATGCCCATCACTCCTTTCGCCGCGGGTGTCGCACCTTTTCGATGGACTATAACCTCTTGGTCGTTCCAGGTTTCCTTCCATGCAAAATTGTGATGATTTTCCACCTGCGCTAACAACTCTGCCCCTAAAGCCAACTTAATTTTTTTATGAATCACCTCATGGCAAGCTGACGCATAATCACCGGCGAGATTCATGGCCAGCCAAT
Source organism: Sphingobacterium sp. UBA1498 (assembly GCF_002325125.1). Classification (NCBI taxonomy): domain Bacteria; kingdom Pseudomonadati; phylum Bacteroidota; class Sphingobacteriia; order Sphingobacteriales; family Sphingobacteriaceae; genus Sphingobacterium; species Sphingobacterium sp. UBA1498. The sequence continues at coordinate 75,214 of NZ_DCRG01000021.1, read as the reverse complement.
ACTCTTGCCCTTCATGGGTGTCCAGATCTAAATAAGCCAAATTTTCAGCTTGGTAAGGCAACTTACACAAAGATTTGGCTAATTTTGTGTAATGTCCAGCGATGGTAGCGCCCATTCCCCTTGAACCTGAATGTGTTAATAAGCCCAAATAAGTCCCACGTTCAATATTTAAAACCTCATCTTTATCCTCAAATTCGACGACACCAAATTCCACAAAGTGATTTCCACCACCTGAAGATCCCAATTGTGTCCAGGCTTTATCCTTCAAGGACGAAAGCAAGCTATTCTCCGTAAACAATTTATTATCTAACACCCCATGATCTACACGTTCGTGTCTCAGATATCCATTACCGGCTCCAAACTTGCTGTTACGTAGAATAACATCTTTGAGCATCATTACATTTTCTTCCAAAAATGAGGCTGGTAAATCGAAGATGGACAAAGCCATACGACATCCAATATCTACACCAACCCCATAAGGGATTACCGCATTACTGGTCGCCAATACGCCTCCGATTGGTAGTCCGTAGCCTTGATGCGCGTCCGGCATTAATGCACCGGCAACTGCAACAGGCAATTTCATGGCAACATTCATTTGTGCTTTCGCCCCGGTTTCGATTTCAGAAGCGCCATAGATCGCATAATCTACCGGTGTTTCATTCAACACTATTAATGACTTATCAACCGCGTCTTGTCCGAGTATAGCACTGGACAAAATACCAAACACAGCGTCTTCGGAATAACTCGTCGGGTCTTCCAAGACAGATCTAAACTTTTCCAACATTTCTTCGCGTGTATAACCGTGTCTTTTACTGTTGATTTTCAACGCAACACCCAACGTATGATTTTCTTTAAATCCTAATGCAATTAAATCATTGCCATTTATTCTTTTATTTTCCATTTTCTGACTTTCTAATATAGTAAACTTTACAACTCCTCTAAAGCAGGCAACAACACCTCTTTACGTTGTTACCTGCACCTCTTCACATGTAGTATCTTTTATTTCACACATATTGTTTAAGTTGATCGACAATCTGTCCGTTTCCAACAAGCGAAATCGTATTGATCTTTTCAACGATCTTTTTAATATATTCCATTTCCTTTAATTTGAACTCCATACTGTTTTCTTCCATCAGCCTAACGGTATTTAGTAAAATGATGTCCACAAATAGCAATGCGCTATGCTGTATCGTTATGCTATTCTATCCGAAGATGGAAGTGGGATTCGAATTCTACTGCTATCCTTTCCATCAAAGAATGTTTGTCATTGCTGACATTACAAATATCGCTGGGGCACCACGCGGCCAATTTGCGTAGTAATAAAAAGGAATTAAAAAGTCCTTTATATCAAAATAATAAACTGATATACAGCTATAAAAAATAAAAAAAATGTAAGAAAGCAAACAGAATCTATCAATTACGCAGATGTATTGCGCATATAACATAAATAATAATCCAATAGTGAATGAGGAAAATTGTAGAAACCATATCGAATAGCATATTTTTTTAGCCAATACGATTTTCGATGTCGCTGTAATCAATGATGGTAATATGCTTTTAATAGCTTAATTTTATACCAACTAAGATGATATCAACAAATGAAGAGTTCATATGCAGCAATTGTTCTATCTTGTATTTTAGCAAGTTGTACAAATGGAGTTCAAGAGGATAAAAGCAATTCTATAGCAGCTGCAATACAGCAAACTACACCTCAAAATAAGGAGATGGCAGAAATACGGGATTCAACTTTAAAGGATAGCCATCCAGCAGAATCTTGGCTGGAAGGCATTTTTCAGTGCGAAGGCTTCTCAACTGGAAAATATTGCTACTACTTAGACAAAGAAGATGCATTATGTACCCCGCGATTTCGTGCATTTTTACAAGACGCCAATGAAATTTACGGGCCATCAAACCTTTCCGATGAGGAACTACCCATGGCCGAGGCAGCTTACAAAGCCAAATGGAGAAAAATCTATCCACTGTATACCCATGAGACATGGCTATTTGGACGCGGGAATGATGATGCGTTGGATATTCAGGATGTTAAAATTGAAAAAGTATCAGACAGTAAATTTATCGTATTTGTCGATTACGGCCATGATGTAAGAACCAAAAATGAGGTTCAACTGGTACACAACGGAGAATCCTATAAAATAGATTACTGCAAAACCACTTTCCTACATTAAACGAATACATCAAAATAAAAAACGCCAATTTTATAAACCATAACTTGGGATTTCTATGCTATGATTGATGAGCTATTTCCCTGATAAACAAATCCATTTACGGTCGAGATGCGGGACACCGCCTCTGCAGAACAACTTGCATCAACAAAAATAAGGCTAGCATCGTCTCCCACTTTTGGCCACACGATTTTCCCATGGTCATCAAGTGGAATGCTACCATTAGTCGCGTAACGGAGGCTGCGGGATAGCTCAAATTCGGTTTCATAACCGTATAATTGTGCAACCAAATTGGCCTTTTGAAGCATATTACCGCTACCAAAAGTACTCCAGTGATCTTGAACGTTGTCATTCCCTATAAAAACTTCCACTCCTGCCTTTTCCAGTTCCGGAAGTGGCATTAACATGTTGCGGAAAGGCACCGAACTACAAATACCAACTTTCGCTGCCGCGAGGCGTTCGGCCGTATATGCTAATTCCCTTTTTGCCATGTAGCCCAAAGCGAAAGCATGGCTGATAAAGGTACGACCTTGCAACGCTGGATTTTCGAAAGCTTTATCAATTAAATAATGAATCGTTTTAACGCCAGATTGTCCGCCTTCATGCAAGTGGATATCGATACCTTTGTTATTGTCCAATGCAAGTTGAATGGTCAAGTCCACCGGCTTCTCAATACTACCGTCAATACTAAAGGGGTTTAGACCACCGATAAAGTTCACCTGCTCCCATTTGGCCACCTCCTCCATCAGCTCCGCAGATTTTGTATAAAATAGCCCATGCTGCGGGAATGCGACCAATTCGGCAGAAAATGAATCCTTTAAATGTTCAAGAGCCTGTAACAAGTGCTCCAGTGACGCTGTGCCAGACGTCGGATCAATATTAAAATGCGTGCGCGCAAAATTGGTTCCGTAGCCCTGCAAGAGTGAAATTAGCTTTTCGGCCCGTTCAGCCGAGGTTTTCAATAGCTCCGGGATGATCATCTGCTCTTTGGCAATCATATCTTTTACAGTCCTATTTTTTGGAAATACTGCCTTCCAAGGAAGGCCAAATAAGGTTTTGTCCAAATGAATGTGCATATCACGAAATGGTGGTAATGCCAATTTACCTTTGATGTCAAAGCCTTTTACATCCGTTGTAGATTGCGCAGGCTCAACACTTTTTATTTTATTTCCCTCAATTTGTATATCAAATAATGCTGTTTTTGTAGCAACAACTTCCGCGTTTTCATAAAGAAAGCCTGTTTCTAACAATACATTCTTTAACAGATATGAATCTTGATTTTGCGTAATTCCATTCATGCCGATATCATTTTTAACAAAACTAAGTGATTTGAGGTAATTTTCTTTGTAAGAATTATCATGGCTTTTGTAGATATCATACGGTATTGATAGCTGATAAGAATGCTAAAAAGTTATTACCAATTCTGGAGCAACTTCCAACTGTATGTACCGTGAGTACACCATGAGTCCACGTTAAGTCCACCTTTATACATGTACTTTCACAATGCGTCCGCCTTGGGAACATCGTACTTACAGTTAGAAGTGGGTTACTAGGAAAGCATCATTTGGTCGAACGAAAGCCGCATTGATGCGGCTCATTATATAAAAGAAATTATTACCATTATAACTGTAGTATACTATAAAAAACGTTACTTTAACGCAACTTATGGGGTATCGTGCACTCTTAACGTCGAACTCACCATTTGTAATTTAAAATCGAACAATGCAAATCGAAATCGCTAATACATTTTACGAAATAATTCCTTGTAATAAAGATTATATTCAAGTTTTAGGCAGCCTATCTCCTTATCGTGTATATGCTCCGGCTCATTGGGATATGGCTTCAGTTAAAGAATATCTTAAGTTGAATCCGCCAACAATCGAAGACGATCTTCAATCGTATGCATATCTGGACAATCCTTATATCCTATTTGGAAAACCTTATTTAGTTAAAATTTATTCTAACTCAACCTCAACAAAAGTTAATCTAACAGCAACTAGCATAGCTGTTTATCAAAACAAGAGCACAAATACATTGAAATTACTCTCCAAGTGGAGCAAAGAACTACTTTATAATGAAGTTATAAAGCAGATGTCCTACTGGGAAGAACAGCTGGACATCTACAATATCTCCAGCGTTGCCGTCAAAAAGTTACCAAAAAGCGAATTTACGATTGTTGACAGTGGAATTTATTTTTCAAATCGACTCATCGATTTAGAAAAAGAACATATAAATCGAATTGTACTCAAGGCATTCTGTAAATTTGCTCAGAAATCCCGTATGGAAACAGAGGCTATTTTCGACCTATTTATTCCAAATTGGAAAGAGCTTTGTAAAGATTCGATAATACAATGACAGCGATAAACATAAAAATTTCAATAGAAAAAGATCACCTCAGCATCCCTTTCAATATCCAGGATCTTCTCCAGTCCATGGACGCAAACATGAAAGATATCAACGACTATGTTGTTGACTGCTTAGAGAATAAAGATGGTGCACCACATTTAAGCGATTTTAGTATTAGCAGGCTGTCTTTTTATACTGATCATACCAGCGGTAGTTTCAGAATGCACTTTAAAATTGACCGTCAGTTCTGCTGCAGCGATCTTTTATCCTGTCAAATGGATTATATCGACTTTAAATTCAATATTTCCAACGATACCATCGCGATTCATGGATCCTATGTAGATTGGACAATTCAATAGAACCTATGCGTATACCCGAACGTTTTCAAATTAATACGAGCTCATTCTCTTTCTATTGGTCAAAGGGCCCTGGTGTTGATCTGCTTCGCAAACTGCCCAAGAAACCCGTGATAACCGATGCTGGTCGATTTGCGCCTTTACTGTATCAATACGACATGTCTTGCGACCAGCTTGTAGAACAACTACACCTAAAAATTGGTTTTTATCAAGGACAACAGTTACTCAAAGATGCGCTTGCTGGTAGATCTATTGAACCTGCCTACGAGCAGGTATTGATAGACTTTCTCCATACCGTGGATTTTGCCCCATCTTGGTTGGATTGGGATAAAATTGCGCAAGGAATTGAACTCAGTCAACGATCGGGCTTATCTGGATTAATTGTATTACGTGATTATGTGCTCATGGGTGGCTATGAATCCAGCGCGATAAACAAACCTTTGATCTTCACGGGAGCGCTAAAAAAAGGCGCCGTAAAGCGACTTACTGAAACCGTTACCTTTTGGGTTGATATTACAGGTAATAATGCCCTAAGAAAGGGACATATTGGTATTGAAGCCATTTTACTCACCCGATGTATCCATTCGTATGCGCGGTTAAACATTTTAAAGCAGGGTCAGTGGGAAACTGAAAAATGGGGTATTCCATTAAATACCTGGGATATGCTTGCCACAAACTTAGGATTTTCCCTTGTTTATCTAACAGGGCTTAAACGAATGAAATTCAATATATTAAGAAGCGAAATTGAAGGTCTATTCCACGTATGGAAATTTGTAGGAAACTTATTAGGCATCCCCCTTCATCTTCTCCCTGACACGGAAGAGGAAGCAATTGAAGCTTTATATTATTGGACAATGACACAGCAGTCTGGAGACCAAGATAGCCTTGCTTTGGCAAAGGCACTTATGGAAGAACCCGTTAAAGCTGCTTACCCTATAAATAAATGGGGACGAAAGCTCATGCGCGAAATTCACCTCTATTACAATCAGTATCTATTGGGCGACTATTCCTGCGCGCTATTAGGTTTAGAAAAAACATTAGTTGGTCGTATTGCCTACATAAATATGTTAAAGAATAAGACGTCGAATTATAGGATAGACAATTCTTTATGGCGAAAAAAGCAAATTGATAAAGGCAGAAAAATACACGAAGGGGTTAAAGAAATCTATCTAAAGTACAATTAACCGACACTGCGCTCGTAAGGAACGCGTGTGGCAATGGAGCGACCCAAAGTCAACTCATCAACATATTCCAATTCTCCGCCAAATGCGATCCCGCGCGCGATGGTTGTAATTTTGACATCAAACTCCCGCAATTTACGATATAAATAAAAAATGGTTGTATCTCCCTCCATCGTTGCTGACAGCGCTAAAATAACTTCTTCCACCTCACCTCTCTGGATTCGATTGATTAATCCTTCAATTTTTAGATCAGCAGGACCGATGCCGTCCATCGGTGAAATTAATCCGCCCAATACGTGATATACACCCTGATAGGAGTTCGTATTCTCAATTGCCATTACGTCACGCGTGTCTTCAACGACACAGATCAAACTTTTATCGCGTTTGAATGAAGCACATATTTCACAAATTGTATGATCTGAAATATTAAAACATTCCTGACAATACTGAATGTCCTCTTTCAAACGGTCAATAGCAGCGGTAAAACGAGCTACATCCGCATCCGATTGCTTCAGTAGATGCAAAACTAACCTCAATGATGTCTTTTGTCCTACGCCCGGCAGTTTTCCAAATTCAGCAACGGCGTTCTCGAGAAGCTTAGAAGAAAAATTCATAATGCAAATGTAAGAATAATCAGAAAAAGTAGCTACTATTAAAAAAATACCTATATTGTATTCCTTTTTGGAAAATTGAATTTAGAAATTAAATGTATAACGTTATATATGGACATTACAAAAGAAGATAAAATTATCCGTGCATTTGAAAACAAAACATGGCAGGAAATTAAAGTAAAAGACTCTTGGCAGATTTTTAAAGTGATGTCAGAGTTCGTGGATGGATTTGAGAAACTAGCAAAAATTGGCCCCTGTGTTTCAATATTTGGATCTGCGCGTACCCCGCGTGAACACAAATATTATCAAATGGCGGTAGAAATTGCAAGTTTATTGACAGCACGTGGTTACGGTATTATTTCGGGCGGTGGACCAGGTATCATGGAAGCAGCCAATAAAGGTGCTTATGAGTCAGGGGGTAAATCTGTTGGATTGAATATTGAACTACCCTTCGAACAATTCCACAACAAATATATTGACCGAGATAAGCTACTAGAATTTAAGTACTTCTTCGTGAGAAAAGTGATGTTTATGAAGTATTCTCAGGGCTATATTGTTATGCCGGGAGGCTTCGGAACAATGGACGAACTTTTTGAAGCAATCACATTGATCCAAACGGGCAAAATTGCACGTTTTCCAATCGTATTGGTCGGCTCTGATTATTGGAAAGGATTAATGGACTGGGTTCAAAATACTATGATTTCCAATAAATATATCAGTGAGGAGGATTTAAAGCTGTATCGAATTGTAGATACTGCGGAGGAGGCTGCGGACCATATTTTCCGATTCTACGACAAGTACCTATTGAAGCCAAACTTCTAAGAAGTAGTTGCTTTCGCAAAAAAAAGAGTATCTGAGATTAACAGATGCTCTTTTTTTGTGTGTATCGCTGCAGATAAGGCTTTAGGAAATCATGAAATTCGTTCGTAAACAGCTATATTTATTTATTAAAGTTGTATTATTCACCATTTAGTCATTACATTTACTCTGCTATTTGCGTAGCATAACCGTAGAAAAACATAGTATTGTCGTGCATGAAAGATTTTGGAGCCCATTCAGACGAGGAGCTGATCGTATTGATTCAACAGGACGATTCCATAGCTTTCGAAGCCCTGTATGATCGCTATTGGAAAAAGCTCTATTATCAGGCTGCCCGCAAAACAAATTCGCTGGAAGATGCACAGGAAATTGTACAGAATATATTTGCTTCACTGTGGCTACGCCGTCATCAACTCCAAATTGAAAGCAATCTAGCTTCCTACCTCACTGTGGCAGTTAAATACAAGATATTTAAATATCTAGCTCAGCAATACAAGAAAGAAGCATTTAGAAAGGATACAGCGTGGATAGATTTTGACAATTCTACGCAAGATTGGCTCCAATTCGAAGAATTACGCGTCCGGTTGGAACAGCTTATTTCCGAACTGCCTGAAAAATGCCAACTTATTTTTAAATTATCCCGCGAAGATGGGCTCACCTACAAGCAGATTGCTGAACGCATGAACATCTCGGTGAAGACTGTCGAAACCCAATTAAGCCGTGCATTAAAAAAAATCCGCGCTGGTATTCAGCGTTTTCTGATCACCTTATAATTTTTTTTCTTTTCTTGTCAGGGTATCACTCCAATTTAGGGACTATATAAACAAATACACTCTAAACATGGCTGACAACAATCAATTCCGGATAAAAAAATTAGCTTACAAATGGCTGAAAGGCACATCTACACCAGAAGAGGAGACAGAGCTCCAAGAATGGTATAATGCAAATGATGATGAGCCGCTCAATATTCCCGAAGAAATTGCAACAGACGAGCAACAGCTTAAAGAGCTACTCCTATCCCAGATACAGCAGCAAATCCAAAGATCCAAAATTAAACGTATTCCACAATGGGCAAAATTGGGTGGAATAGCTGCAGCGCTTGCGCTGTTATTTGTATTGCCACTCTACCTTGTCAAAAGGGCAACTGGAGATAACGTGCCGATTACCGCAAAGATGCAGCAGCAGGTTCATCCTGGTATGAAGGGAGCCGTATTAACGTTGGCGGATGGAACCAAAATCGACCTCTCTGCCAAACAGCAACAGCTTCTCCACCAAGATGAGCGGGTGAAAATAGTTACGACGGCCTCGGGTACAGTACACTATCAGTTTACAGCAAACAAGACCGTCAATGCTAGCCACACCAATAGTATTGAGACTCCGATTGGCAACGAATATGCAATCATTTTGACCGATGGCACAAAGGTGTGGTTGAACGCTGGCTCGACATTAACCTTCCCAGAATCTTTTGCTTCGAATAAACGTGAGGTAAAATTGTCTGGCGAAGGATATTTCGAGGTAAGCCACGATAGCAAACGGCCATTCTATGTAAAGTCCAATGAGCAGACAATTCGTGTGTTCGGAACCCACTTTAATGTACGTTCCTATCCAAATGAAAACAACAAGACAACACTTATTACGGGTTCAGTACAAGTTTCGCAATTCGGCAGATCAAAAATGCTGAAACCCGGGCAGGCAGCATTTAGCACAGGGAGTAATCTGATTGTGGAAGAAGCCAATATTGAAGAAGCGATGGCCTGGAGAAATGGCTTTTTCTATTTCGAATCGACGCCAATCAAAGATGCATTAGCTGCCATAAAACGATGGTATAATGTGGATATAGTCTACATAGGAACAAACGACAAGCGTGAATTGACCGGAAAAATAAAACGCAATTCCACAGCAAAAGAATTGGTTGAAACGCTCAATTTTCTTGATATCAAATGCCAATTGCACAACAATAAAATTGAAGTGGAGCTCTAAATTTATCTATATAAAATCTAATTAACCAACTAATTATGAATAAACGTATACCCATTCAGAGGGCTGGCAAAAGAGCAAAGCTATTTGCCGCTTTACTTGCTATCCAGTGCATTTCTCATGCAAATAACCTGGCGCTAACAAATGTGAACCAGTCTAAAATTAAGTTACAGCACGAAGAATACACGTTGGCAAAGTTTGCAAAAGAAATTGAACGTCAGAGTTCTTATGTATTCCTTTATGATAACTCACAGATCAATAAAAATCAAAAGATCAGAATAAACCATAAAGATGGTTCTATCGTTGAAATTTTGGATGACAACCTAAAAGAACTCTCGTATTCATACAAAATTGTCAACAACACCATTGTTTTAAAAAGGAAAATCGATGAAAGGCCCTTAAGAAACACGATCAATGTACAACAGCTTGTAAAAGGGCGCGTTTCCGATAGCGATGGTAAAGCATTAACAGGGGTCACAATCCGCAATACAACAACGGGTAAACAAACGGAAACAGACAGTAAAGGTGAATTCTCGATTGAAGCAACCTCTACACATCAACTGAGCTTTAGTTCGATAGGTTATGAGACTATCAGTAGTACGGTAGGTTCCAATAGTTACCTCAATATACAGATGAAAACTGCCAACAACCAACTGGAGCAGATCGTTGTGGTCGGTTTTGGAACACAGAAAAAAAAGGACATCACGGGAGCCATTGCAACCATGAGCACAAAGGATATTGAAGATCGCCCTGTGACCCAATTGGCGAGTGCCATGGAAGGTAAAATGGCGGGGGTAGAAATTGTAAAATCCTCCGGACAACCGCAAGCTGGCTTCTCCATTCGTGTTCGTGGAACCTCTACAATTACTGCAGGTAGCAACCCATTATACATTGTAGATGGTGTCCCTACAGAAAATATATCGGAGCTCAATCCATCAGATATTCAAAGCATTTCGGTCTTAAAAGACGCTGCTTCTGCCGCTGTCTACGGATCGTCAGGAGCCAATGGCGTGGTGCTGATTACGACCAAAAGAGGAACAAACGGTAAGACACAGGTAAATTTCGAAACCTATCAAGGATTTTCAGCCATCAGAAAAAAGCCTAGCGTTCTAAATGCGGTACAATATAGAGAATTAATGACTGAGATGGGAGAAGCCTTGGATTGGTCGAAATATACCGCTGATACGAACTGGCCAGATCAGCTATTCCGCACCGGTCACAGCCAAAAATACCAGGCTTCAGTACGCGGTGGAGATGAAAAGACAGGGTTTTACATCTCTGGATCTTATCAAAAAGATAATGGTACAGTCATCACAAATACAGTAAACAAGGTCAATTTCAAGGTTAATTTGGATCATCAGATCAATAAAATCTTTAAAGTTGGAACAAGCTTATCTTACAACCGTTGGTACGACGTGGACATTACCGAGAACTCCCGAAATGGAGTCATCATGAATGCTTACCTGGGCTCTCCAGTAATCGGCATATATGGCGATAAAGGTGCTTTCACAGTGGATCCATTCTATACAGATCTTGACAACCCCGTTGCATTGGCAACAGGCAACGAGCACAGCTATATCAACAACAGATTTACAGGAAATGCCTTTGTGGAAGCCAATATCCTACCGGGACTAAAATTCAAATCGCTGTTTGGGTATGAGAAATTTAACAACCAGTACCGCACTTTTGTGGATCCGTTCCGCACGACAGAGGGTAGAAAATATAAAGGAATGGCGACGCTCCAGCAGCAGGACAATCAGTATTGGATGTCCGAAAATACATTAAACTATGACAGAACTTTTAGTGACAAGCACCACTTCACAGGTTTACTAGGTTATATTACCACTAAAACACAAACAACAAACTCAAATATCGCTACCCAGAATTTTGCTAATCCAGCAATTCATACCGTCAATGGAGGTTCAATGATTACGGCGATGCCAACAGCGATAGATGCTGCTGTATCCACTATTTCCGGCATTGCAAAAATCGGTTATGATTATAACGACAAGTACTTATTTACAGCCAATCTGAGAGCTGACGCGTCATCTGTATTCGGGCCTAATAACCGTTGGGGTTACTTCCCTTCTTTCTCTGCCGGCTGGCGTTTATCCAATGAAGATTTCTTTAGTTCGCTGAAAAAAACGGTAAACGATTTGAAAATCCGCGCTAGTTGGGGTAAGGTTGGAAATAGCCAAATCCCGGCCTTTTCCTATCTTGGTTTAGTTGACGTCACGGGATCGTACAATATCGGCGATCAGTTGTACCGGGGTATACACCTGCTACCTTGGACAACCCCAATCTAAAATGGGAAACAACAAACCAGACCGACATTGGTGTGGATGCCAGTTTCTTTAATTCTAGATTGATATTTGGTGCAGATTATTATGCAAAAAGGACTGTAGGCCTACTTCTCAACTCAAGAGTTCCGTATAGTTCCGGTTATAGAACTGCGCTGAAAAACCTCGGCGACCTACAGAATAAAGGTTTCGAATTCGAATTGAGTAGCCGAAATTTCGTTCACGATTTCAAATGGAATACAACAGTCACCTTTGGGCTCAATCGCAATAAAGTACTGAATATTGATGGCGGAACCTACTATGACGGAAATATTGATGGCCGTGGCAATAGTACGATTGCAAAAGAAGGGGTTGCATTGGGATCATTCTGGGGTTACGTCGCGAAAGGCGTCAATCCAGAGACCGGAGATATGATCTATCAGATGGCCGACCCTGAAGCAGGTCTTCAAACGAGTGATATGGCTATCATTGGTAATGCTACACCAAAATTCTCTTATGGCATGACAAATGATTTTAGTTATAAAAACTTCAGCTTTTCTTTTTTCTTACAAGGTGTACAGGGAAATGATATCCTTAATGCGACACGTATTTATACAGAGGGTATGTGGGAACCGAGAAACCAAAGTACTGCCGTATTAAACAGATGGACAGTCAATAACAAAAATAGTACTATGCCGCGTCCGGATCTAAATAATACAGATGACAACTACAATTCACAGATTTCTTCCCGTTTTGTAGAGAAAGGTTCCTACCTCAGGGTAAAATCGATGACCTTGGCCTATACCCTACCTAAACAAGTGCTTGAAAGATGGAAGCTCAATAAGGTCCGTCTTTATGTGACAGGCGAGAATCTGTTAACATTCACAAAATACTCAGGTCTAGATCCTGAGGTAAGCATGTATGGGGGAACTAACCAGGAAACCGTGAGCTCCAATATGGCGCCGGGCATCGATTTTGGTACTTCGCCGCAGGCACGCACCTTTATTGTTGGTTTAAACCTAACTTTTTAACCTTTTAGCTTACAAACAATGAAATCAAATAGATATACGTCATTAGCCATCGCCTTATTGGCTTCTCTTGCTCTAAATTCCTGCAAAAAGTTTTTAGATCTTCAGCCTACCTCCACGGTAACGAGTGAAAATGCCTATCTCACCGGAGACAATATTGAGAAAGCATTAAACGGGGCCTATAATTCTTTTATAGGCAATGGTACCCGCCCAGGAAGCAATGCCAATTATTATCAATGGGAGATGATTTTACAGACCGATATCCGTTCGGACAATGCGCATGCGGCCGGCGGTGGTGAGATAGACTTTTCACAAATTGACTATAATACGATTACCAATACCAATGAAATGGTACGCAGGGATTGGGAAGAACTGTATGGAGCAATCTCAAAATGCAATATCGTTATCGACAATGTTGGTAAAGTCACAGATCCTACTTTTTCGGATGAAAGACGCAAACAAATTCTTGGAGAAGCTTCATTTTTAAGAGCCTTCCATTATTATCAATTGGTCAAACTTTACGGTGGTGTCCCCTTGGAAAAACACTCCAACAGTACAGATTCGGAAGTATTACGCATCAAGCGATCAACTGTAGAGGAGGTTTATGATTTTATAGATTCGGATCTACAGGTGGCAGCAAACAATCTTCCCGATGGATTTGGGCAAGCCTCTATTGACAAAGTTAGAGCTACAAAAGGTGCTGCAAATGCCTTGCTGACCAAGATATGGGCACAACGCCCTGATCGGGATTACAATAAGGTATTGCAATATGCCAATGCAGTGATTACTGGAAAAGGTGGCTATCAGCTCCTTCAAAATTATGCGGATCTTTTTGACGGTAAACATAACTATAACAGTGAATCTATCATAGAGATTCCCTATATCGCCGGCAGTCCCAATCTAAGCTGTTGGGGTGGCGCATTCTTTTTCCCGGATCTTGATGAAAATGGCCAAATCAACGAAAACGAATGGCGCCGGTATGGCACACCTTCGAAAGATCTTGTCGAAGCTTATGACAACGCTGGCGACACTGAACGAAAGAATGCCAACATCTGGTTTTTCTCTGTTCCTTGGGCAGATGAGTTCTGGAACCCTTGTGGAGATGCCGATACAGAAATCCCATTTAATGTAAAGCAAAAACATGCCAACAGCTTCCAAAGTGGCGATCATTTTTACCTTTTGCGGCTTGCGGACATCATTCTGCTTAAAGCAGAGGCTCAAAACGCCTTGGGAAATGCTTCTGGTGCGATAAACACTATAAACATCATACGTCATCGCGCAGGGCTGTCCGATTTATCAGGTGTCAGCTCCACTGCACTAAAGGCCATCATTCTCAACGAGCGCCGATTGGAACTTGCTTTCGAAGGTCAACGTTGGGATGATTTAAATCGTTATGGTGTAACGGTAGATGTAATGAATAAACTAAATGAAATAAAATTTACATGCGATAACGGCAAACAGAGCAACCCTACGTTGATTAAGTATAATTTTAACCAAAATAGCCTGCTCCTTCCAATACCATTATTGGAACTGCAGGCAAACCCGAGCCTGACTCAAAATCCAGGCTATTAATTAGACCAAGCATAGGCTGTTCAAAGGATTAATTCCTGGAACAGCCTTTTTTACGAATATACTTTATTATGACTCGTTTTAAATCACTGGATATTTTCCGTGGGTTTACACTCGCGGCTATGATTCTCGTCAATAATCCTGGCAACTATCATCATGTATTTCCTCAACTTGAACACTCCATCTGGCATGGATGTACGTTTACAGATCTTATATTTCCATTTTTCTTATTTGCTGTTGGAAACTCGATGGCATTTTCTTTAAAAAATATCGATCAACAGGCTCCATCAGCCTATTGGCAAAAAGTTGCGAAAAGAACAGGCATCCTTTTTATGCTGGGCATCTTTTTAAATGTTTTTCCTTTTGTTGAATGGAATAGCCTTCACCAGCTGGAATGGATTCCATTTGCCAAGTACAGGTATTTCGGCGTACTGCAACGTATCGCTATCTGTTATTTCAGTTGCGCCATGTTAGTATATTATTTTAAAGATAAAGGCGCAATTATCATCGGTACGGCATTTCTCTTGTTCTATTGGTTGATTTGCTACTATAGTAATCCATCGGATCCTTATAGTTTGGACGGTTGGTTCGGAACTGCAATAGATATTCGAATCTTCGGTGCATCCCATCTCTATCACGGCGAGGGCACAGCATTTGATCCAGAGGATATCTGGAGCGTTTTACCGGCCATCAGTCAAACAATATTCGGGTATATTACCGGAAAGTACATTATTCAAAAACTGACAGGAAAAAGGGAGCTGATCAACCTATTTATCGTAGGTCTGTCCTTTATCCTGATTGGCTATCTATGGTCATTTGTTTTTCCTATTAATAAGAAGATCTGGACCAGCAGCTACGCCGTATTCAGCACTGGAATTGCACTCTCTTTTCTCGCTATATTAATCTATCTTATCGAATTTCAAAACATCAAAGGGATAATTTACACTGTCCTTGACGATTTCGGTAAGAATACACTATTTATCTATTGTCTTAGCGGCTTAATCCCCACGATTTTTTCTTTTATTCTCATCGGGGATACACATCAAAATCTTTGGAACTTAAGCTACCATTTCCTGTTTGATAGCTGGCAAAACCAACTATTATCCTCCGCCCTATTTGCGCTGCTATTTGTCGCTTTGAATTGGTTGATCGCATATTGCCTACGGAAGAAAAAGATCTATATCAAAATCTAGGTTAAGGTGCCATTGGCTTAAAATAGGCAATCTGAATAATAGGAATAAAAAAAAGGGCCAAGGCCCTTTTTATATATAAAGATATGGATAAGATATACCGCAGCTACTTTAAGAAAACGCCCCATCTTTGTTTTACTATTTCGCCGTTTACAGTATACGAATACTAAAGTAGCTTAAACTAACTATATAGAGAAAAAACTTAGGGGGACAAAACGGGGACAAATGTTATTTAACTGACATACATGCGATTAAAACCTTTTTTTATTAAATAAAAAGTTGTTTGACGCAAAAAACAACACCTTGTCCCTTGGCTCATTTTTAATTCAATTTTTAGACAGTAATCAGTCAATGATTATACAGTGGATACTGAGTCATCACTGAACGAGCACTGAACAAGCACTGAACAAGTAGTGTCGAAAGGTCAAATTTCGTAGCTCTTATCCTCCTGCATGTTTTAAATGAATGCTAGTTCCAAAAGGAGTAAAAAAAGAAAAACCTGAGGTTGGGAACCTCAGGTTTTAACTAACCAATTATTAACCTAAATTATGAAAAGTCTTTACTAATATATAACAAACACATTTCAATTATCGGACCATTATAATCTACAATTTTTTATTTCACATTTCTTTAACAAATAACTGAGATTAAGATGACCAAAATGTAAGAAAATGACTACGATACCAAGTATAGACAATTAGCTAAAGTTGAAAAGACTATTTGGCTCTAACTTTTCATAATGTAAATCCGGTTCGGCAGCAGTATTTGGTAAAAAAGTCGATTCTGTTAAAAAATGTATTTTAGCAGGATGCCTTGCTGCTGCCATTTTGACTAATTCCAGCATGTAGTGATTACTCGGATATCTCTTAACATGTGCTTTTAAATCTTCAAAACCATAATTTTGATAGTATTGATCAATATAGCCCATGCCATAGAAAGTACCATTTTCAATAACAATACAGCTTTTCTCTTCACAATGACGTCCCTTATCGATCAGTACATACGATGGACGTTGCACCAACCACTCCTCAATACAGCGTTCAATTCTGGTATTGTGTAAGTCGCGATCGGGCAACACATCCTTCTTAATGGACTTTGTTGACAAACTGGCTTGCCCAAACTGACAGAATTGCGGATTAATAGCATCTTGTTGGATAAATGTTTGGAGTAACTGAATTGCATCGTATTCACGCTGGAAGACTTGAATACATGTCTGTCCCCTATTTGTCTTACCAATGGCAAGATGAAGGTATCCGTTTTGATCTTCATAGGAAAACAATCCGAACTTAGGTTCGTACCGTTTCAGTGCCCTATTGTATTTTGGCCAAAACCGTTTAATCTCCGCGCATTCCAAAAGTAGCGCCATAAGCTCCGTCCCACAGCATTCGTAACTGATATGATGAATTTCCTTTAAAAAATTTTGCCTTTGGGCTTGAATGTTATTTCCAGTAAAATGGGATAATACCCGTTTTTTGATATTTACAGCCTTTCCCACATAAATTACTTTTCCATCTTTGTCGTGAAAATAGTAGACTCCAGCCTCATTCGGCAATTGTTCATACGCTAACGGATTTAAGTGTGGCGGAAAACGTTGATCTATCGCCTTGTGTTTAATCATATCCTGAAAGATCTGTTCAGTATCCAGAACTTTCAAATAAGCAAAAAGAATAGCAGTTGCATCGGCGTCGCCACCTGCACGATGCCTATTTTCTATCGGTATATCTAAATAATCGCATAGACGTCCCAAACTATAGGATAATAACCCCGGCTTTATTTTTCGCGCATAGCGTACTGTACATAATTTTATTGCTGACCATTCAAATCCCGATTCCTGCAACTGAAAACGGATGAATGAGTAATCAAAATTGACATTATGCGCAACAAAAATACGGTCTTTAAGCATTGCATAAATGCGCTCGGCAACTTCCTCAAATGTTGGAGCATCCTTTACCATGTCATTATCGATGCCAGTAAGCGCAAAAATGGAGTTAGGAATTTCCTTTCCTGGATTTACTAATGTTTCCCAGCGCTCTAGAACTTGGTTACCATCATGAATAACAATAGCAACCTCCGTGATCCGACTCGATTTTGCGTGGCCACCTGTAGTCTCTATATCCACGATGGCATACTCTTGTTTTTTGCTTTGATTTACATCCATAACACACAGCAAATATACTAAAAATATTAGTTAATAAAAGCAATATCTTTAAACTTTTGCAAAACAGGATGAAACCGGATATATCCTTATGACCCTCTCATTCAATAGACTAAAGTGAGGCTCAGCGTGTAACTTACTTTACGACGGTTATTGAATTTTTGCTGCTAATTTATTGACCAGCCTAAATAGTAGATCAGCCGCTAATTTGGCTGTCCTCGAATCGATATCAAAATACGGATTTAATTCAGCCAAATCGACAGATCTCAGATTAGGTAGATCCAAAAGAAAATCGTAGATCATAAAAAACTGCTGATCTGGGACTATACCGTTAAATGCCAACGCACTGACTCCCGGGGCATAGGCCGAAGCAAAGGCATCAAGATCTATGGTTAAATACACATAATCCACCAATTTAGAAAAACCAATTATTTTTTCCCGAATCTGATCAAGCTGTTCATTGATCAAACTATCACGTTCTATAATCTTTACATTCTTCTCGCGAGCATAGTTAAGTAATCCCTTGGTATTGCTTATTTCCTGAATTCCGATTGCTAAGTAATGAAAGGGCAAGCCAGCTGCCGATTGATCCTGTTCAATTTGATAGAATCCCGTTCCAGAATTCCCTTGGCCATCCTGCAAGGCACGAATATCTAAATGCGCATCCAAATTAATGATACCTAAACATTTATTATCGTTTTTTAGATATTGACTAACCCCTAGATAATGGCCGTAGGTAATTTCATGGCCTCCCCCTAATATGACGGGGAACCCTTCTTGTTCCAGAATAATTTTCAAAGCTGTTCCCAAGTATGCTTGACATAATTCTAAATCATTGTCTTTTAATAGGATGTCGCCGCAATCTTTAAGTTTAAGTTTATCTGGAAAATGAACAGGAAGATTGGCCAATACATTCCGGAGTGCGGCAGGCCCTTCTTTGGCTCCTAGTCGTCCCTGATTTCGGGCAACTCCTTCATCACTACAGCATCCAAGAAAAGCGATGGCTTGCCGCAAATCGGACGGTTCACGAAGGTCAACACAATTCATTAATTGATGCCAGCGCATCCATTCGCGACTCTGACCATCCACACGTCCTTTCCAAACAGCTTGGTCGCCTTTGCTATATATTTCGGGATCATTCAACAAGCGCTTCATTCGTTCACATCAAATAATTGTTCAATAATTTGGTCATCAACAAGATGCGCACGGGTGACTAGTAATTTAGGATTTTCTTCCATCGCACGGACTAGCGCCTGGTTTGCCTCCTTATTTCTAGCCCAGGCACGTCTAGCAATTCCATTATTCACGTCAAAAAATAACATTTTTTCCAATTTAACAACTGCTTCGTCTGAACCATCTAAGAGTAGGCCAAAGCCGCCGTTGATTACTTCTCCCCACCCGACGCCACCGCCATTGTGGATAGAAACCCAAGTCGCCCCGCGAAAGCTATCTCCAATGACGTTATGAATAGCCATATCCGCCGTGTATTGACTTCCATCATAAATATTGCTAGTTTCCCGATAAGGTGAGTCTGTTCCGCTAACGTCGTGGTGGTCTCTACCCAAAACAATCGGCCCTTCAAATAAACCAGTTTTTACTGCTTCGTTAAAGGCCTTTGCAATTGAAATACGTCCAATGGAATCGGCATATAAGATGCGCGCCTGAGAACCTACGACGAGTCTATTTTTCTCAGCTTCTTTAATCCATTGTATATTATCTTGCAGCTGCTGCTGAATTTCTAAGGGGGCTTCTGATCGAAGATCCTCTAAAACGGTCATGGCTATTTCGTCAGATTTTTTCAGGTCCGAAGCCCTTCCAGAGGTGCAAACCCAACGGAATGGTCCAAAACCATAATCAAAGCACATGGGACCAAGAATATCCTGTACATACGACGGATAGCGGAATTGGTCCTTTTTATCATTCCAGACTGCTGCGCCGGCACGGCTACTTTCCAAAAGAAATGCATTTCCGTAGTCGAAGAAATACGTTCCCTTGGACACATGCTTATTGATCGCATCAACATGTCGTACCAAGCTTTCTCGCACACATTGCTTAAATTTGTCCGGGTCACTCGCCAATAAAACATTTGCTTCATCAAAGGATAATCCCATGGGATAATATCCTCCGGACCACGGATTATGCAATGATGTCTGATCAGACCCTACCGTAATGTGGATATTTTCACGATCGAAAGCCTCCCATACTTCGACTATGTTACCGATATAAGCAAAGGATACTATTTCCTTTTGTTCCACTGCCCGCTTTACCTGTCTAACAAGCTCCTTTATGCTCACTATCAATCGGTCAACCCATCCCTGCTCATGTCGTTTTCTTGCTGCGTCGGGGTTTATTTCAGCGCATACCGTTATGCATCCCGCAATATTACCCGCTTTAGGCTGTGCTCCACTCATTCCCCCCAGGCCGGAAGTCAAAAACACCTTGCCTTGTATTGTATCATCTACCGCCAAATGTTTCCGGAATGCATTCATAACCGTAATAGTCGTTCCATGCACAATACCCTGCGGACCGATATACATGTATGAGCCGGCTGTCATCTGTCCATATTGCGTAACGCCCAACGCGTTGAAACGCTCCCAGTCATCCGGTTTCGAATAATTTGGAATCATCATGCCATTTGTCACCACAACACGAGGAGCATCTTTTGAAGATGGAAAAAGTCCCATCGGATGACCACTGTAAAGATGTAATGTTTGTTCATCGGTCATTTGCGATAAATATTGCATAGTAAGCCGATATTGAGCCCAATTTTGAAATACGGCTCCATTCCCACCATAAGTAATCAATTCGTGCGGATGCTGTGCGACAGCAGGATCGAGGTTGTTCTGAATCATCAACATAATTGCCGCCGCCTGCTTACTTAACGCCGGATAATCAGCTATTGGTCGAGCATGCATTGTGTATTGTGGTCTAAAACGGTACATATAAATTCGCCCATAGTCGCGAAGCTCCTGTAAAAATTCAGGCGCTAAAATGCCATGCCAGGGATTAGGAAAATAGCGTAATGCATTCCGTATAGCTAGCCTCTCTTCTGACTTCGTAAGAATATTCTTTCGTCGGGGAGCGTGGCTGATGGTATGATCGCGCTCTACTGTTGGAGGTAATGTGGTAGGAATACCTTCTGCAACCTCTCGCTTAAATGTATCTTTCATGGTGTTATATTGATAATACTTCCGTACCATTTTTCCATACCGCTGTAGGCTGCAAACTTCCTTGGAAGTAAGTAATATTCTGATAATTGTCAGTTTTAAATAAACTAAAATCTGCACGCATTCCCTTCGCCAAAATCCCCCGGTCAGACAAGTTCAATGCCTTTGCCCCACGGTAGGTTAATGCCGCAAGTAGTTCAGCATTGGTCAACTTTTCTGCCGCTGCCAAAATCGTCGCACTTGTCAATAACTGTCCCATTGGAGCAGATCCCGGATTCCAATCACTACCTATGGCTAGGCATGCACCTGCATCTAACAGTTTTCTAGCGGGTGTAAAACCGCAACCCAATCCGATAGAAGCGGCAGGTAAAGCCACCGCGACAGTGTCCGACTGTGCGATAAGTTCAATTTCAAAAGCTGTTGATGCTTCAAGATGATCCGCAGATATAGCACCGAGTTCTACCGCAATCTGGCTTCCAGAAGTCGTAAACTGATCGGCATGAATTGTCAGATCGAAACCCATATTTTTTGCTTTTTGTAAATAAGCTACAATGTCCTGCCCCTGAAAAGCTGTCTTTTCGATAAATGCATCTATCCGATTTGATAGCCTTTCTGATTTTAATGCTGGAAAAAGAACTTCAGCCATCATATGAAGATAATCTTTTGCCGACCCATTGAAGTCCCGCGGAAGCATATGTGCTGCCAAACAAGTTGGGATAAGGTCTGGTTGTATTTGTCGATCTGATTCGCGGATGACACGCAATAATTTAAGTTCTTGTTCAACGTTAAGCCCATAACCGCTTTTAACTTCGATCGTTGTAATTCCCTGTTTCAATAGTAAATGTGCTCTCCTTATGGTGAGCTCTACCAATTCTCGGGCATCACAATCCCTTGTATGGGATACGGTACTCCAGATCCCCCCACCTGCCGCCGCGATCTCCAAGTAGCTTGAACCGGCATTTCGAAGGGCAAAATCATTTGCACGACTGCCTGCGAAAGCAATATGTGTATGGCAGTCAATAAATCCTGGCAAAACGACCTGATCTCCCTCAACATGTATCAGAACCGCCTGCTCCCCCCATTGCTGTTGTAATTGAGCAAAAGCGGCCACATCCATTATCGTGTTTCCTGCGATTAAAATCCCACCCTCTTTAATAATAGACAATTGGCTATCGTCGATTGGACCTTTTATAGGCATATTTGACATCGTTAATATTTGCCTAAAAGGCCCAACTAATTTTAACTCCTTTTTCATCATTCCTTGTTTAAAATACCTCAAACTGCTGTTTTAGCTCTTCAGCAATCTCTCCAGCAGCATATTGACCATGCAATGCAATAAGCTCGCCTGATTTCACCATTTTTAATGCTTCAGTCAGCAGCTCTTCCATCGGCTGGTCCGATTCAATATGTGGAATGGACTGACGGATTCTCCCGTGGATAGCTTCCAGTGAAGCAGTTGATGTTAACGGTTGATGATAATCTTTGGCTTGGGCTGCGCACAACAGTTCAATGCTCAATATTTTGTCGACATTATCAATCACCTGCAACAGTTTTCGTCCAGCGATAGATCCCATACTCACATGGTCTTCTTGGCCTAAAGAGGTTGGAATACTATCGGCACTCGCCGGAAAACAAAGTCCTTTATTCTCACTTGCTAGAGCCGCCGTGCTATATTGTAAGATCATAAATCCTGAATTGAGTCCAGTCGATTTCATCAACAATTTGGGTACACCGTTGGTTTGGCCTTCTAAAGACAGATAGACCCTTCGATCAGAAATATTCCCAATTTCAGACGCCGCCAGCGTGGCATAGTCCAAAGGTAATGCAATGGATTGCCCATGAAAGCTACCACCGCTAATGGTTAGTTCGTCGTTAATGATCACAGGGTTATCAGTCACCGCATTTATTTCAATTTCGATGGTATCCTTTAAATGAAACCAAGCGTTGCGTGATGCGCCATGAACTTGAGGAATACAACGCAAAGAATAAGGATCTTGCACACGGGAACAGTGTTTGTGACTTTCTAAAATAGCCGATCCATGAAGCATATGAAAGATGCTTGCAGCGACATAACGATTTCCCTTATGTGGTCGTAATTCATGTAGCTCCGAAAAGAAGGGTTTTATCGAACCATTTAAGCCTTCAATCATTAAAGAGGCAATAATATCGGCATTTTGAAGCATACGATTCAGTTCAATAACGCCCATAACGCCATGTGCCGCCATAAATTGAGTCCCATTGATCAGCGCCAACCCTTCTTTTGCGCCTAAGTGAATCGGTGCCATACCGTATTTTTCCAAAATGGCGGCTGTATGCACAACATTCCCTTCTACCTTTACTTTTCCTAAACCAATTAATGGCAAAAATAAATGAGACAAAGGCGCTAAATCACCCGATGCTCCCACTGATCCTTGTTTTGGCACAACAGGAATGATATCGTTCTCAATATGCCAAATCATCCGCTCAATTGTACTGTATTGAACACCCGAGAATCCTTTAGAAAGCGCGTGAACTTTAAGGATAAGCATCAACTTAGCTAAATCATCGCTTATAGGTTCACCCACACCGACAGCATGGCTTTTAAGGATATTTTCCTGTAATAATTGCGTTTGACCAGCATCAATGCGAGTGGTACACAGCGGACCGAAACCCGTGTTGATCCCATAGACGACCTCGCCGCGTCCAACTATTTTGCTGACGTAACTAGCGCTTTGATCGATCTTGTTCCTAACATCGGATGATATCGCTCCCCGAACCAATCCTTTCGCTATTGCTAAGGCTGTGGAACAAGTCAAATGCCCACTGCCGTATAAAAATATATCCATCTTACGATCTGCTTTACTCAAAAGTACTTGCTATATTTGATAAGCAGAAATACCATTTTGATCATCAATTGATAACCATGAATTATCAAATAGAGTTTAGACACTTATTGTACTTCAAAGTATTGGCCGAAGAATTGCATTTCCGAAGGGCGGCGGAAAGATTGTTTATTGCACAACCGGGCTTGAGCAGGCAAATTAAGCAGTTGGAGGAATATTATGGGGTATTACTTTTTGAACGTACTAAGCGGAATGTCATGTTAACCGAGGCCGGAATGTATCTATTTAAAGAGGTGCAAGAGTTATTTAGACATTTAGCACAAATTGAAACTCAACTTCAGAGTTATGCCAATGGTAAAATAAGCACCTTAAAGCTCGGTTTTATCGGATCGGCTGTTCAGACTATTCTTCCGGAATTACTTATTAATCTAAAAAAGCAACAGCCCGACATTGAGTTATCTCTTCATGAATTGGCGAATGAAACGCAGCTGGATCTGCTGGAAAAAAAAGAATTAGACTTGGGATTCGTCCGTCTTTCCGAAACCCCGCTTGGGCTGAGCAGCCAACCGATATATACGGAGCATTTCAGTCTTGTATTACCCAATAATCATCCGTTTTTAATGTCTCAGTATCCAAGTCTGAATGCCTTAAAAGACGAATCATTTATCTTATTTTCCAAAAACTA
This sequence comes from Sphingobacterium sp. UBA1498, assembly GCF_002325125.1. Classification (NCBI taxonomy): domain Bacteria; kingdom Pseudomonadati; phylum Bacteroidota; class Sphingobacteriia; order Sphingobacteriales; family Sphingobacteriaceae; genus Sphingobacterium; species Sphingobacterium sp. UBA1498. The sequence goes on along the minus strand of NZ_DCRG01000021.1, from coordinate 50,846 downwards.
TAGTCACTCCTATTACGATCTGGTCATGAGTATTTTCAGTGATCATAAGTTTATTCCCAAAGTAACGCTTCGTACAGTCAATGCATTGACCATATTTAATATGGTGGCCCAGGGGCTCGGTGTTGCTATTGTTCCATCTTCGTTAAAAAATGGATATCATGTTGATGTCTCGTTTTTCGAATTGGATGCTTTACCACAGCGAACAACTCTTTCATTAGTTTGGAACGACCAAAATCGTAATCCTGGAGTTCCTTTAGTCGTGCAGCTTATGAATTTACAAATTAATAATGCATAGCTACATTTGATACAGTGATAAGACCTAAATCCTTCTTAAACTGCATATAGAATAAATTACCTGGATAAGATTGTCACTGTATTGCATATAAAAAACAAATTCTCTAAGTTTGATATATTACTAAATTTAAATAAAAAACGAAATTATGATTTTAGAAGTAGCTGTATTACAAATTATTGAAGGGCAACAATCCAATTTTGAGAGAGATTATAAAACAGCTTGCCAGTATATCAGTGCAAGTAAAGGTTATATCACGCATTCTCTCCGTAAATGCATCGAAAAGGATAACCAGTACATCCTGTTGGTGGAATGGGAAACGTTAGAGGACCATACCATCGGTTTCAAGGAGTCTGCATTATTTATGGAATGGGAGAAACTTTTACATCATTACTACGATCCATTCCCAACAGTCGAACATTACGAAGTGTTAAAATAGTCGTTTTTTAGCCCTTTTCTATAATAATCTAGTATCTTTGTAGAAATTTTTAATATTCAACTTTTAACCCCTATGAGGCCAAAAGCTTTGTAGCACTGAACAGATTAAGATGTACACAAAAGAAAAAGCAAAAGTAAATAGTTTTACGGTAGATCATACCAAATTGAAACAAGGGATCTACGCAAAGGCTTCTACGACCAATAACAGCAATGTCGAAAATTATACAACTTACGACATTCGCATGATTAGGCCAAATTCTCCTGAGCGTATGTTGTCTCCTGAAGTAATGCATACACTGGAGCACTGCTTTGCAACGGAAATTAGAACGATTTTAGGTGATGAAGTCATTTATGTGGGCCCGATGGGATGCTGTACAGGATTTTATGTTGTATTGGCCGGAACAGCGCGAACTCCTCAAAACGTAGCGGAGTTGATGAAGGAGGTGCTCGAAATAATTCTTACAGCAGGATATGAAGTTCCTTTCCAAAATCCGATTAGCTGTGGAAATTACACATTCATGGATTTTGATTCGTCAAAACAAGCTTGTGTTAACTTCTTAAATTTAATCACTGCTGGAGAATTGCAATTCGAATACCCATATATTGAAGAAAATTAAATGATCCTGAATAAAGATATTGAAACGATAATCTTGGTAGCAAATAAGAACGAACTATCTTTTCATTCACCAAGTAAATCCACTTACATCTATGAAATTGGTGTTGGCAAAGTGAATGCGCTCTTGTCTGTCGCCAGACTTTACGAGGACATTAAAACACTGGGAATTAATCCAATTGTTCTCAATGTTGGCACAGTGGGCTGTACACGGCATCCGATAGGACATGTTCTTTATCCGTCCTATTACGCACAAGGAGACGCTTATACAGATGGATTTTTTCTAGAGAACACGTTATTTTTTAAGGGGCAGGGAGTATTGGAATCGATATCGGCTGAAGAGTTTCGTTACGAAGATGCACTTTTGACATCGGATCGTTTTATCCATGTAAATTCATCTTTCTATCAGGATATTAAACATTTAAACCCTATGGCTTTTGACATGGAATCTTATGCGCTAGCGAATTTCTGTTTCCAAAAGAATCTTGCCTTTCATAGTATTAAAATCGTTTCAGACAACTGCGATGGTACAGTGAAAGATTGGGAAAGTATTCTAGGAGAAATTTCAGGTAGACTAGGTAACATACTCGATCAATTCATGAAAAAGCTGGATGCAGAAAGAGCTCCAGTGAACCTATCGTAATCCAACTGAATATACCATATTAGGGCCTGTAAAAAATACAGGCCTTTTTGTTGCTATTACTTTGCTATTCTGAATACAACTGCCCCAAAGGTTGTCCGTTAGATTTTAAAAAAAGCAGAAATATACTTCGCCTTCGTTCCGATTGGTCCTTGTAATTTGAATTTATCCAAACTATTTTCCCCCAAGGTTGTTAAAATATTGGATTAAATACCCACCGTTATATTCGATATAACTCTTCTACACGACAAATAAATCGATCTAATATTCTTATGAAAAAAAAGAAGAAAATAATAATTTCAAATAGACTGCCGATACAAATAGAACGAAAAAAAGAAAAATTAATCATCAAACCCAGTGCAGGAGGACTGGCCACTGGTTTAAATTCAGCCTTTGATACAGATGCCATCTTATGGGTTGGATGGCCCGGAATTGTGCCTAAAGATGAAGAGGAAAAGGAGAAAATTGTTGAGCTCCTAAAGCCGATGAACTTACTTCCTGTCTTCTTATCAAAAGACGAAATTCGCAATTTCTATGAAGGTTATTCAAATGAGGTGCTTTGGCCTATCTGTCACTATCAACCGAGCTACATCCATTTTGATCCCGAATATTGGTCTACCTATGTAGCCGTGAATAAAAAGTTTTGTGAAGCGGCTCTTTCTATCGATGAGCTTTCTGATTTCATCTGGGTTCAGGACTATCAGCTTATGCTACTCCCCCAGTTGTTACGCTCAGAAAATCAAGAACTCAACGTTGGTTATTTTCATCATATTCCCTTCCCTTCAGAGGAACTGTTTATGAACATCCCACAACGTAAAGAGTTAGTTGAAGGCTTGCTTGGAGCAGATCTTATCGGATTTCATACCTTTGCTGACAGTCAAAACTTTCTAAATGCCTGCAAAAAAATTCTGCACGTTTCGTCGGGCTATAATCAGTTAAAATATAAAGACCGACATATATTTATCGAATCTTTTCCCATGGGCATTGACTTTCACAAATTTGTTGAAGTCAGTACCCAACCAAAAATTCAGGCTGTAGCTACCCAATTTAGAAGTCACTTTCCTGATCAAAAAATTATTATCTCAGTCGACCGGCTCGATTATAGTAAAGGAATTTTAGAAAGACTGCGCGCTTACCTGACCTTCCTTCAAAAATATCCTGAATGGCACACAAAGGTTGTTTTATATATGCTAATCGTGCCATCTAGAGATAAGGTATCGCAATACAAAAAATTGAAAGATGAGATTAATCGAACAGTAAGTGAAATCAATTCTATTTATGGAAACCTCAGCTGGACACCGGTATTGTATTTCTACAAATCGCTTCCATTCGAAGAGTTGGTTGCGTTATATGTTGCATCAGATATCTGTATGATTACTTCCACTCGCGATGGAATGAATTTGGTGAGTAAAGAATACATCGCCAGTAAGACGTTATCGAAAGGTGTATTGATATTAAGCGAATTTGCAGGCGCTTCCAAAGAACTCGTTGATGCCTTGATTATCAATCCATTTAATCGTATGGAAACTGCAGATAGTATTTATCAGGCGCTAAAAATGGCTCCTGAAGAGATTCAAGAAAGGGCCGATGCCAATATGCAAATTATACAGAAATTTAATGTACAGCATTGGGTCCAGCTCTTTACCAATCGCTTAGCTGAAACTAAGGCTATACAGCGTGACGAATGGGCGAGACGAATTTCGGACAAAGTATTTAACAGTATTTCTGAACGCTATAGCAAAAGTAGCAATAGACTTTTCTTTCTGGATTATGACGGTACGCTGGTCAAATTTCAGAACCATGCGCAAAAGGCAACGCCAACAACGCTACTCTATAATCTTTTGGACAACATTATTTCAGATCCACTGAACACGTTAGTTATCATAAGCGGCCGTTCACAGGAAAGTTTATCATCCTGGTTTGATGGCCGGTCCTACTATCTTGTTGCAGAACATGGCATATGGTCTAATTTCCCCAATTTCAGCTGGTCATATAAAAAAGGATTAGCGCTACATTGGATGCCCGAAGTAAAAAAGCTGATGGAAAAATTAGCCGATCAAACCCCTGGTGCCTTCATGGAAGTTAAGCCATATTCTTTAGCGTGGCATTATCGCAAAGTCGAACTCGGATTGGGCGAACTAAAGGCAACAGAACTTAAAGAGGTATTAAATCCAATGTTGAACGAATATGGACTACAGTTATTGGATGGAAATGCTGTCATTGAAGTTAAAAATACAGAAGTTAATAAAGGTAAGGCTGCATTGGAAATCGCTGGCCATATAAAGCCCGATTTTATGTTGGCAATTGGTGACGATATTACCGATGAGGATTTATTTCGGTACTTACCTCAGTCAACCATAAGTATCAAAGTAGGCAGTAACAAATCTGCAGCAAAATATTATTTAGATGAACAAGAAGATGTTCTTCAATTTTTGAATCAACTTATTATAAAATAATGAGCGAAAACACTACTGAAAAAAGACATACCTATCAATCTGGAATCATCGGTAACTGTTCCTATATCGCGCACGTCGGCATTGACACAAACATATCCTGGTTGTGCTGGCCTTCGTTTGAGGACAGCTTTGTATTCGGCAGCTTGATTGACAAAAATCAAGGGGGAACGTTCAGGATTAGTTCTGAAGAGCCTATTGTTGAAACGAAGCAGTATTACATCAAAAATTCAAATGTACTCTGCACAGAAATACATACCGACTCCTATGGTTATCGTATCACAGATTTTGCACCGCGGTTCGAACAATTTGGGCGGTACTTTAAGCCGCTAATGTTGATACGGAAAATTGAGCCGCTCTATGGAGCTCCAAGCGTCAACATCAAGTGTCAACCAACTGGCGACTATGGCCGTGTGGCGCTAAAGCCGACACGCGGAAGCAATCATATTCTTTATACGAGTGACCAGATCAGAGAACGAATTCGGCTGACTACTGACTTGCCCATTTCTCACTTCTTTCAGGATGAGAGCTGGACCATCATAAGTGAGAACAGATATCTTGTACTCACCTATGATTCGGCCTTTGAATCGGCCATTGAGAGTACTTGTGAAGATTTTCTTCAAAAGACAATCAGTTATTGGCAACGTTGGATTAAACGATGCAGTATTCCCAACATTTACCAAAAAGAGGTTATCCGATCAGCGTTAGTGCTTAAGCTTCACCAATATGAGGACACGGGAGCAATTATCGCCGCCTCAACCACTAGTTTACCTGAATATCCAGGCTCTGGAAGAAACTGGGACTACCGCTATTGCTGGGTACGCGACAGTTATTATGTACTGACCGCCCTAACACATATTGGTCAATTTGAAGAAATGGAAAGCTTCGCAAATTACATTGCTGGCATCACTCATCGTAATCCGGGAAGACTTCAGCCGCTGTACGGTATTCTTGGTACCACAGAGCTTACCGAACAGATCTTACCGTACTTAGAAGGCTATCAGGGAAGTGGTCCGGTACGAATTGGAAATCAAGCTTTCGAACATATTCAAAATGATGTTTATGGTCAGGCGATGATTGCATTACTACCGCTCTTCACTGATCAGCGCTTTAAAATTCATGAGAATAAAAACGTTTTGGGATGGGTGAATTTCATCCTCGAAAAGATTGAGGCTACGATCGAGGAAAAGGATGCGGGCATCTGGGAATTCAGAAACTTTGCAAACCACCATTGCTATTCTAACTTATTTCAATGGGTCGGATGTAAAGCGGCACTACTAATTGCGCGCCAAAACGGTTATCAAGACATGGAGGATCGCGCAAATATCCTCCTAAAAAAGGCAGAAGCATATATTGAGGCTTGCTATGATGATGATCGTAAGGTCTATCAAAATGCAATAAATAGCAGTAATTTGGATGCCAGCACCTTGCAGCTGATCGTAATGGACTATTTAGATCCGAAATCGGAAAAGGCGCTACATCATCTCGAAATGCTTGAGAAAGAATTAAAGGGAGAAAATGGCCTTTTCTATCGATATAAACATCAAGATGATTTCGGAAGACCCAAATCGACTTTTTTGGTCTGTGCATTTTGGTATGTAGAAGCGCTGGCTTGTGTCGGAAGGGTCGATGAGGCGAAAGAAATTTTAGAGCGTTTACTGACCTATAGTAATCACCTCGGCTTATTCAGTGAAGATGTAACCGAAGAAAATGGCAGTCAGTGGGGTAACTTTCCTCAAGCATACAGTCATGTTGGATTGATGAACGCTGTTTATCGTTTAGCAATAAAGCTAGATAAGCCAATTTTTCATTAACACAAAAATGTGCGATCAATAAAAGTTGATCGCACATTTTACATACCCTATATTTTTTACATCTATCGTATTTAGGACAGATGACCGTTTTTGAATTGTGCTTGTTTCGATGAAGTAGCTACTTAAATGAATGCCTGTTTATATTGATTAAAATGTTCACAAATCTCCTCCGTCTCAATTCGCTTACCCATCAAATCGATAAACCGATTTTTGTACAATGAAAAAATATAAAGTCCTGTTGCCAAACTTCCTACAATAAAAATGCCCTCAAATTCATTGCTTTTCACTAGCTTGTTGTTAAGATGGCACTCGTTGAGTAATGGAATATTATAAGAAGACCATTTACCCATTCTATCTTTAAGTACCAATCCAATATTTTTTGTTGCTGTCATCGTCTCACTTGTTTTTGAAGAAACATCAACTGCACCTCAATTGTTTTCTGAATTGAATGCTTTTAAAAAAGAAAGGGTCTTTCTTACCAAAGAGCACGTAGTAATACGTTCGAAAAAAAAGCATGGTCCGAATTCTTTTGGAGCCATGCTTTTTGAGGTCTTAATTAATTTTCGCTACTTAGCGCTTACCAGGTAAATAGATTTGAAAACCCACACCAAAACCTAATCCACTTGCACCGCTACCGGTATTTATATTGGCTTTACTATAGTTATAACCGAAAGTCGTTTCCAATGCGACTGTTCGAGTTATAAAATGAGCATAACCAACATTTGCCCCTACCGCAAGAGCAACATCTTTACCCTTAGAGCTTCCCGAAATACCGATATCACCCTGCCCAAAAAACCTTCCTGTGGTTGAACCAGCATTTGGAAAATAATATCGCACAAATGGTGCTATCCCATACGTCCAATCGTTATCGGCATCCTTGATAGTAGTTAAACCAAGATTAGCCTGCGCACCAATAGCTAAACCATCCGAAACAAAATAACCAGCTCTAGGTTGAAGTGCTATATTAAATGATTTTCCTTCAAAACTATAACCCAAATTACCGATCGATCCACCAACCATCCAGTTGCCCTGACGTATCGGTTCAATGCCGACCTCTGAAGACATCTGAGGAGTTGTCTCAATCTTCTGGGCTTGCGCTTGATAGCCAATACCCGCTGTTATTAATAAAAGAAGTGTAAATTTTCTCATCGTATCTCTATTATAATTTATAAATAACTTTAATTGAACTAATAACAAGATCGATAAATGAAAAGTTTTGAATTTGTTATTAAACTTTACTGGATACATTTATAAAAAAGAATCAACCAATAAGAGTTGAAGAGTGTTCTCTTTTAAAAAAAAATTATGAATGCAACGATTCGATTTAATGATACCTATTCACAGTATCTCAACAACAATGCACTATTCCTAAATGGAATAGATCCCTTAGACAGCGATCCATCTACACATGATGGTAGCCGTACATATACCCCACCCAAGGTGCCCGATCTTGATGATGTAACTCCGGATCTGTACTATCCAGAAAATGCCGATGGGCCTGATCCAAGTGAGGAAGAACAACGTGATCGCAACAATGAGGAAAAAATCCAAACAGAAGAAGATCATGACGGAGCACAACCAAATCGTTCTGAACAAGATGATGATGATTTGGAATCAATTTAAAAACAAAAAAACTTCCTCGATTGAGGGAGTTTTTTTTAGACAAACGCTTTAACAAATTTATAGGGCTTATCCTTTATAAGCCGAATCGCCGTTATCAACAATACTACTTACCACTAATACTATCTTTTCTTAGTGTATCTGATAGACTCGTATCTTTCTGCATGCTCATCTTTTGCTGCTCGCTTAAATTATACCGTGTCTCATCGGCGTCAGTCGGCGCAATGTTGTCCGATTGCCCCGCTCCCTCAGATGTATTGTTTTTGGAATTTTGACAGGAGAATAACATTACGCCCCCCATCATTAATGTCGATGCAATTAATGCAAATTTTCTAGTCTTCTTCATAGTCTAATTGTTTTTATATTAAATATTTATCTAAGAACCACAATCAAAACTAATTAGTTTAACAAAAAGACAAAAAGACTTTTAGATACCTGTGGAAGAAAATAGACGATCATTACATTTAAACAAAAACGTGGCACCCCGTAATTTAGACATTTCTTTAGGGAACAAATACCCTTTCAAAATCACATCAATTGATGCTGATTGACGATTAAGATCGAGTGCAGTTTGCCTTATTGTAGTTTTTCTGCTACAAAAGCAATTATTCTGGTTATACGTATTTTTCACATATAGTTGCTTGAACAAAGTTTTAGAAGAATTAAAATCGAAAAATTAGCACTCTAATTGTACTTACTTCCCCAAATAAAACATCCATCAATTTAACAAACGGTATTATGAGCAATTACAATTTAAATTTATTAGTCGAAGAAAAGAGAAGCCTTTTGAAACATTTTGCTGGTAAATTTACGAATGATCCAGATGAAAAAGAGGATTTAATTCAAGAAACACTTATTCGTGCATTAAAATCGATTGATGATTTTATCCGCCATCCCAAATTAATGTCTTGGCTATATGTTATCATGAAAAATGTATATATCAATCAATATCGCAAGGCTAAACGAATTACCGATATCCACGACACGTATATCGGCCTGGAGAGCAGCAATACGGTAGAAGCCAATAAAAGCGAGAATAAATTTATTGCGGACGACATTGAAAAAGCCATGTGCAGTTTATCAGAAGAGAACTACCAGGTGTTCCAGATGTTCCTTGAAGGGTATAAATATCATGAGATAGCGTCCTATTTTGGCATTCCAGAAGGTACAATCAAAACGAGAATACACATGACGAGGAAGAAACTGCAAAAGCAACTCAAGGTGTATAAAAAAGCGGCTTAAGACTCAAAATTAAACTGAAACAAGTTAAATATTGTAAGGTTATCTTATTACGAAGATCTTAACGAGATATAATGATGCGCAAATTAATAGAAATAAAAGGTATGAAATCACGAGTTAAAATTACAAATCAGCAAGATATGGTCATTATGCTCATTATTTGCGGTGGTCCTATTGGAAAAGGAACTGTTAAAACAGTCGAACAGGGAGAAGTTTTGAATGCATCAGGAAACAAACCGATCAAAACGGATCATGAGAAAGGCAAAAAGAACTCCTATGCTGATCGAGAAAATAGATAGATTGACCATACGGGATATACCGACCTTTGCAACACCGCTAACTTGTTAGAATAATATTGTTGCTTTTCTAAAACGGAACTAATGTTTATTTCGTTCTTCTAAGCAAAAATAATTATTCACTCACCAAGAAATTAAATGGAACTCAACACTATAAAGGACATTAATCGAACAGGCGATGATATACGGGTTAATAGGGATAGCATTGCGAATCTATCCTCTTAACATACCATAGCAACGCAGGAGTATATCAAGATGCTTGCAAACAGGGCTAAGCTATCTTAAACATTGGATCACGTTGACTTTAAAGAGTAATATGAAAATAAAGGCTGGATATACCAGAAAGAAAATAGGCAAGTCTTTTAAATATTTCGATATGTCCGGAACGGAAGTTTCGGATCAAAAGATTTTAGATAGAATTACGAAGTTAGTAATTCCACCCAATTGGAAGGATGTGTGGATTGCCAAAAGTGCCAAAAGCGACTTACAAGCTTTTGGGTTCGACCAGAAAGAGCGTAAACAATATATTTATCATTCGAAATTTGTTGACGAAAGGCAAGCAGCAAAATTTAGCAACGTCCTCTTTATGGGGAAATACTTGCAGGAGTTGAGAAAAATCAGCACAAAACATATTAAGCGCGAACAGTGGGACATGAATAAATTGTGTGCGATTGCTTTTAAAATTATGGATAGTACACTGATACGTATCGGCAATAAGCGCTACACCCTCACCAATAAGTCTTACGGCCTGAGCACGTTGGAAAAAAGACACGTTACTATTGCGAATAATACGATATCGTTAGCATACAAAGGAAAAAAGGGAGTTTTTCAACAAAAATCATGGTCCAATAGTCAACAGGCAAAGCTACTGACGGAACTGCTAAAAATGAAAGGGAAAAGGATATTTCAGATTGATAGCGCAGATTGCGAAAGCAGCTTCTGTGGTTCCGCTTTTAATCACTATTTACGGGAAAATTCGAAAGGCCAAATCAGCTGCAAAAGTATTCGTATTTGGGGAGCTAGCCGGGAAGCATTTTATCAGCTTGCGCAAATCAAACCGGCGGAGGCTATCAATGCGCGCAAAAGACAGCTCAATAATGTCATTAAAAATGTTGCTGAGCAACTAGGTAATACTAAGACCGTTTCACAAAAATATTATGTCCATCCTGCAATACAGCGCGTGTTTATGGAGGGACAGTTCCCAACGATTAAAAATAAATTACCTTTAGCTAAACTGGAAGATAAATTATTCCGTTTTCTGCGGAAGAATAGTCAAGTAGGTGTTGCAGCAGCGAACTAATATGCGATCGCCTTTCTAAGCAGTTGATTTAGGAAGGCTATTTCATAAAAATTTCAAACCATTTCATGCGCATCAAGGTTCTGCTAATAACACTAAAAAGATTATTTATGCGTGCAATTTGGACTGGAGCTATTGGTTTTGGATTGGTCAATATTCCAATTAAATTATACAGTGCAACAGAAAGCGCTTCCTTAGATTTGGATATGCTCGATCGGAAAGATTTAGCCAATATCAAATTTAAGCGTGTAAATGAAAACACGGGTAAAGAGGTGAAATGGGACAATATTGTCAAAGGGTATTTTATGAAAGACCATTATGTTGTTTTGGAAGATGCAGATTTTGAAGATGCAAGTCCGGAAAAAACAAAATTGATCAATTTGCATGCGTTTGTAAAGGTAGCAGATGTTGATAGTGTATATTTTGAAACACCCTATTATTTAGAACCGCAGAAAGGTGGTGAAAAAGCGTACCAACTCTTGATCAAAGCGCTGGAAAAAACAAAGATGGCTGGTTTAGGATCTTTTGTTATGCGGAACGTTGAACACCTAGCTATTATAAAGCCTTATGAAAATGCATTAGTATTGAATAAAATTCGTTATCAACAAGAGATCAGAACGCTTGATGAACTAAAACTACCGAACAAAATAAAAATTCAAAAAGCAGAGATGGACATGGCAACACAGCTGATTGAGCAACATAGCAAATCTTTTGATATCAGTAGCTATAAAAATGAGTATATGGACGACCTTTTAAAAATAATTAAACAAAAAGATAAGGGTAAGCGACCAACCATTCGAAAAATGAAAGTAAAGCATACAAAAGCGGATGATTTGCTTGCAAAACTTAAAGCTAGTTTAGGTTAATCGAAGCATGTAGCATAGACCCGTAATCGTCAAAGTAAGGTCAAGTATAGGATAAATTCCGATTAACTCCATTGAGCATTAAATAGCATTACACGTTCAATTGATAGTATAATAGCGAAAAGGCTAAAAATAACGGTTGGGTTTAATTAGTCAAAGAAAAGGAGGAACTATGAAAAATATTATTCCAGAACAGAAAGATGGCAAACGATTAGATTGTTTTGAGTCACTGGAGTTTCCAAGCGAGGCGATTGCCAGTATGGCTTTTGATTTGGCGGTAGATAATCTAAAAAACGTTAATCATTGGTATGAATTAGCAGAGCTTCCGGCAGCAGTATTTCAGCTCACTTCCGGTTACGGTACGCCCATCGAACGCTCCTTGGAATTGCACGATTACATCAGACTAGACATTCCTGGCCCCGGACTTCCAGCTAGTGACGGTTACGACTGGGTAAACGTAGTTAATCTGATGTCCGAGAAAACCTCGGATTACAAGGTATTCGCAATCACACTAAAGCCTTGCCCCGATCCAAGTCATCCAGAAGATAAAAATACAGCTCACTTTTTTGAAGGAATTTCTTCATCGACTTTTCTGATCGAACAACGTAGAAACAGCTTGCTGTTCCAATATGCTGGGAGAAATGAAATCATTAACGTAGACAACGAGAAAGTAAGTGACAACATCCGAAATTATTTCGTTGGTTTAGCGGCCAAATTGGGGGCTTCCTATCCACAGTGGAAATCACTGATCAAAGGTATGGCTAACGTCATAGCAAAAAAATTTGATGTGCGAATGTAGTTGATTTTTCCAAACAGAAGTTGCTGTACTTTCCTATTGGTGTTGTAAAGGACTCCAAAACTTGCTTTTTATAAGCTTACCCCCGTAATTTTTAGCTGTATTACAGTAATTTATCCGTATATTTAGCTATATCATAAGGAATCTTGGGGTAGCATGAATCATACATATCAATCTAACAGCCAATTACTCAATAAGCTTCAATCTTTTGGAAGTCTCGTGGTTCTAAACCGGGATTTTATTGTTGTCGGAATATCAGAATCTGCTTTACATGTGGATTGTTTAAAAGAAAATATATTAGGAACAAATTTTTTTCATAGTGTAAGCAATCTATTTGGCGAAGCATGGGTAAAGGTCAAAAATGCAGTGACTGATTTTATTGATGGACAACAATCAAGCCATATTTTAACCATTAAAGTAAATAAAGAACGTATCTATTTAAAATTGCGAAAACATGATCAATTCATTTATTTAGAATGGGAAAGACAGCACAAAAAAAACATCGCTGCTAAAAAAATTAATGAACTTAATTTCCTGCTTGATAGTATTCAACCCAATAATTGGGATCGTGTTTGTGCTGCAGTGAGCAAATTACTAAATTATGATCGGGTTTTTGTTCTACACATCCAGGAAACAGGCTATAGCACAGTGGTTGCCGAGCATACTACCACTGGGAAATCTCATTTCAAAGGAAAGGAATTCTCAAAAGATTTTATGCCCGAAGAAGCTTTGGAATACTATAAAAGCTATTCATATCGATATGCCCCACATATTGAAATCGAGGGGCAAGAATTTTATTATACGGACAATAGGGTTGATTCTCTTTCGAGTTTGTTATCTCCATTACCAGAACTCCATCGTCTCTTTCTAAAAAAAATAGATGTGCAAAGCGCCTTGTTTTTTCGCATTTGTATCGATGACGACTTTTGGGGACTTGTAGTTGCCCAAAACAAAGAAAAATGTTTAGTTGATCTGCAACAACGAAAACTATGTACATTCGCCATCCAGGCTGCAGCCAGCAAATATGAAAGCTATATTAAACAGAATCTTTTGGAAAGAACAGAACTTCTTAAAAATGCTGAAGAAGAACTGAAGAGAAGCCTAGCCGAAAATAAGATGGTAAATTGTGCTCTTATTCAGCATATGGATATCTTGACCAAATTAGTACATGCAGATGGTTTGGCTATATTTAATCATGGTGATATTTTTAACTATGGACATGCCCCCCATAAATCACAATTTTATGAAATCATCCAATTTCTCCAAAATTATACCGATAAGCCAGTCTTTAAAGATTACAATTTTCGTCTGAATCATCAGGATAAGTTTAACGATAAACTTGAATTTGCAGGTTTAATGTATTTAAAAGTCGGTTTGGAAAATGACTATTATATTGTTTGGTTTAGAATAGAAAACCGTAGTCAGGTGATGCAGATGATGTTGAAAAATACAAAACCTGAAAACAAACGACTCAAAATTTGGGAGGACATACGTTACGATGTCGCCAAACCCTGGAATGATGCTGAAATCAATTTCGTTCTTCGCCTAAACCAAATCATCAAAGAATCTATTTTTGCCAAATTAAAAGAACGCCAATTACTGAATGAGGAGCTTCTCAGTTTAAATAATGAGTTGGAAATGTTTACCCATACCTTATCTCACGATTTAAAGAATCCATTGTCCATCTTAAAAATGGGAATACAATTCCTACAACAGCACCCGGACAATATTGACTTGACAAAAATCAACAGATGGTATCAGAATTTCAACCGAAGTGTTACGAACATAGAAGATATCATTAATAATATGGTTCAAATAAGCCAGCACCGCTCCAGCATTTTGGACAAGGAACCGATTCCGATGGCATACACGATACAGCGTATTTTTCAAGAAAACAGCATGCTGTACAATGTTAATAATTGTGAGCCCCGTTTTGGAACGCTATTACCTATCTGGGGCGAGAAAAGTGCAGCATATCAAATTTTTTCAAACTTAATTATTAATGCAATAAAATATTCAGCACAATCAGATACGCCAATAGTAACAATTGATAGTTGCCATGAAAATGACCATACGCATTATAGAATTGAGGATAACGGTATTGGAATTCCGAGCGAGCAATTGCCACATATTTATGAAATGTTTACCAGGGCCGATAATGTAGGTTCAATACCTGGTACTGGCATTGGTCTTTCACTTGTAAAAAGAATAATGGAACGGTTAAGCGGAAGAATAGAAATTGAATCTGAAGTCGGCCAAGGTACTACCGTCCACCTGTATTTCCCTATTGTTAAACCGTTCCCTGAACAAATGTTGGTCGATTGATCCCTGATCTTGAATACTTAAATCTGTCAAACTATTTTCCACTAGACATTGTTTATTTATAAAAAGAATAGCATCCCTTAAAATGGGTTGTAATCAACTAAGGAAAATCGAAATGGAAGAAATATTATCACAAAGTGCAGTAGTAAAACGAGGTATTATTATTGCCTACTATTTTAGTAACATATGGTACGGAAAAGGGTTGCTTGGGAAACATACAGCACCGGATCCAAATGACACTGATCCTAGCGAGCATCCCCAACCAGACTTAGACGAAATCGATCCCGAAGAAGAGGAAAACATCAATTATAAACATCAGAATTTATCGGTGGAAGACGATAGTAAAAAAAGAGGTTAAAACAAATCCATACTGTGTTAAACATATCGAAGATCCAACTATTCTGAAAAATACAGATTGACCGTTACGTCAATCTGTATTGGATATGACAAGTCATCAAATACAGGGTTGAATTGATAAACCTATTAATTTAAAATACCTCTTTCGAAAGCAAATTTAACCAAATGTGCGGTATTTTTCACTCCTGCTTTATCAATTAGGTTTTGCCTATGGCCTTCAACTGTACGCTTGCTTAAAAAAATCTTATCTGCAATTTCCACATTGGTATACCCCTCAGCTATGAGTTTTAATACTTCGAGCTCTCTATCCGAGATGTCGAAATCGTCATACATTTCTCCTCGCAGCTGTGTATAGCTCTGTCCGGAGCTGACTTGATCCAATAGTATCATGGCGATTTCCTCACTCAGATACCGACCACCAGCAGCAATATGATTTAATCCAAATAGTAATTCGCTATACCCCACATTTTTAACCAAATAGCCAGATAGTCCAGATTCGAAAGCTTCAATAACATAATTAATTTGGTTCAGCATGGATAATATAACCACTTTAACTTTTTCATACTGCTTTTTTATCACCTGCAGTAGTTCCATCCCATCCATTTCATCCATACTGATATCGGTCAATACAATATCCGGGAGAGGATTCGAAGCTAAGAAATGAAGAGCCTCTTTTCCATTAGATGCCTCCCCTATAACTTCAAATCCATCTTGCGATTCCAATAGTAATTTTATTCCGTTACGAACAACCATGTGGTCTTCAACCAATAGGATTTTTATCATTATTATCTGTTTAAATAGTCAATTTAATTAAAATACCGGTCGCCAGCGAATCATTCATAATGCGTGCATTGTATAGTTCAGCAATCTTTGTTAAGCGCATAGGATTATTTACAGACGGTGTTTTTGAGAGTGCATCTCCCTGTCTAAAAAAGGGAGAAATTTTAATTAAGATCTCGCATTCAATCACCTGTACTGAAATCGCAATAGCCTGTGCAGATACCTCGTCATTTAAATATTGAAATAATGCCGTTATGAATTTAAATAGATGGACTTGTGTCTCCCGATGCAACTCGCTCAAATGCGGATCAAGTAACGTATCAATTGTAAAACCTGATTGATTTTTATAACTCCCTACCAATTCATCTACAGCATGAAAAATTCCTAAGTCATTTAAAATCGGATTGTAAAGTAAAACTGCTTTATTGCGAATTTCTATAACTAAAGTCCCCAATGAATCACGTAAACAACGTAATTCTTCAAAATCTCCATATCGATTCGTAAAATTTTGAAGTGATATACGCATTCCATAGAGCTCCTGAGCCAATTCGTCACGGAAATATCGTCCTATTTTTCCAAGATCATCCTGTTGATTTTTGATAATCGATTTATAGAAGTCCTCCTGACTACCATCCCACGCCTGCTTCAATTCCGAATGATCTTCCAAACTTTCGCACTGTTCTTTCGCTCCTTCCGATACGTCAAAATATATTTTTTTATTGTCGTTCCCCATATTGCTTTCCACGTCATGTTGTACTTATAACCATTAAAATAGGGCAACAGTTTTAAAAATTAATATCTATTTCTGTAAATAAAATGTACAAATTAATGTACTGCGTATAAATACGTATAAGCGATAGATAAAAAGGGGAAATTACACAGGAAAACACTCATTGTTTAAGCAAAATTGAGCAACTAAAAAATTTTGGCACTACAAAAAAACAATTTAAAAGTCTGATTTAAAACTATTTAAAAATAAACCATACCATACCCATGACTTAAAAATCAGTACAGCTACTATTTTCATACCTGTTTTCTAGCATCCTAATTGCAGTAAATCCACCAAGATAGACACTTAAAATTTGATAAAATGGAAAATACAACAATCGATCAACTGTTTAAGGAAAAAAGACCTACATTAAAATATTTGGCAGCGCAATTTACAAATGATCCGGATGAGCGGGAGGACTTGGTGCAGGAAACCATGGTTAGGTCACTAGCATCTATCGAAAAGTTCGTGAAACATCCTAAGTTGATGTCATGGCTCTATATCATTATGAAAAATACGTATATCAATCAATATACGCGTAATAAACGACTGGAGAACTATAGAAGTGAATATATCAGCACTGGCTATCGAAACGACATGACAACAAATCGTGGAGAGAGTAATTTTGTGGCATCGGATATCCAACACGCATTAAATAGTCTTTCAAAAGACTATTACAATGCTTTTGTAATGTTCTTAGAGGGATTTAAATATTATGAGATCGCTGAGCATCTGCGAATTCCTGAGGGTACCGTCAAAACACGGATACATATGGCTAGAAAGTCATTGCAAAAGCAGCTTAAGATATATTCAAAGAGCGTTGATTAGTATAATCGATACACTAAAAAAGACAGTTTACAAAGCAGTCATGGCCAGAAGAAATTCTGGCCATTTTTATTCAAACTATTCAAATAGCCTATTAAGTTTATTCTTGCAACCAATTCCTTCAAGTGATGTTTGCTAATAGGTATCTCCTATATATTTATTATATTTAAGAGATTACTTAACTATCAATATCATATCGAACATCATAATGTATGAAAAAGCAATTCATTTATATCTTTCTAATCGGCTTAAGCGGAACCATATTTTTATCTTCCTGCGGTAAAATATCCAATGACAATCAAAATAGAATTCGTGTCAGTGGTGAGGGAAAGATCAGAATCATGCCAGATCAAGTAACCTTAACAATCAATACGGCTTTTACAAAACCAAGGATGGTAGATGCTGTACGAGAGACGCAAGCCACTGTCGACACGGTAATAGCTTTGCTGCAAAAATACGAGAATGAGAAAGAAGATATTAAAACAAGTAGTGTTTCGGCCAACAAAGACTATCAATATGTTGCTAATACCAATAAATTTGTAGGTTACCAGGCGCAGCAAACAATCGATTTCGTTTTACATGATTTATCTAAATTCACCGAATTGACAGGAAAACTGTTAGAAACTAAAATAAGTGGAATTGGATCTATTTCTTTCGGTCACTCTAAAGCAGACAGTATTTTGAGAGAAGCCGACCTCATTGCGTATGATGACGCTTTAAAATCTGCAAAAAAACTTGCTTCTCGGGCTGATATTAAAATTGGGAAACTGTTGTATTTGTCCAATGATGGAAGCGCGTCAAACGAATCAAACCAATATCGAACAGGAATGGCTTTAGAGACATTCAATAAGGGATATGGTGGTGATGGCTTCAAAATTACACCAGAAGTTTTAGAATTCAAGAGAACGATATTTACGGAATTTGAAATCAAATAGTTCTTTTCTGCCAGCTGATCGAATCACTTATTGTCGTGATATTTAATCTTTCGTTCACATCGACTTCATATAAGTTTTGTTACTTTATAGTACGATAGTTACTGAAGTTAAAAGAGATTAACGTATGTATTATGAAAACAATAAGCTATTTTGTCGGGCGGATTTTATTTAGAATCTTTTTGGGTCAATTCAGTTCATTTTATTCACCGTTAAGATTTTACAAAACTTAATGGTTTAAAAGAATTGACATTAAGATCCAATAATTATATTATCATACATGCTTTTAACCAAAGACGCCTTTGGCGAAGATTTTATATGGGGAGTTTCCACAGCTGCCTACCAGATTGAAGGGGCTCACGACTTGCATGGGAAAGGGCCGTCAATATGGGATGTGTTCGTACAAAAAAAGAATCGCGTATTCCAAAATCAACATGGTAATGAAGCCTGTGATTTTTACAATCGGTATGTCCATGATTTATATCTGATGAAGGGAATGCATATTCCTAATTACAGATTTTCTTTATCATGGAGCCGTATATTTCCAAACGGAATAGGCGAAGTAAATCAAAGAGGTCTGGATTTTTATGACCGCCTAATTGATCTATCTCTTGAACTTGGAATTACTCCATGGATTACATTGTATCATTGGGATCTACCGCATGCATTAGAGAAAAAAGGTGGGTGGGTAAACCGTGAGGTGAAAGATTGGTTTGGAGAATTCGTTTCCAAATGTGTGCAAACCTATGGCGATCGTGTCAAGAACTGGATGGTGCTCAATGAGCCTACTGTCTTCACTGCCGCGGGCTATTTCTTTGGTGTACATGCGCCGGAAAGAAGAGGCTTGGGCAATTTTTTGGCTGCAGTCCATCATGCTGCTTTAGCACAGGCACAGGGAGGGCGAATCATTAAATCAATACAAGCTGATAGTCATGTTGGCACCACATTCTCCTGTTCTCATGTAGAACCTTTTTCTTTAAGAGATAAGGATATCGTAGCGGCAAAAAAAGCAGATGTATTGCTGAATCGTCTCTTTATAGAGCCGCTTTTAGGTATGGGCTATCCGACAGAAGAGATTAAAATCCTGAATAGAATCGAAAAGTACATTCAAGTGAATGATGAAAAAGATTTGAAATTTAACATGGACTTCATAGGGGTACAAAATTATACACGGGAAGTTATACGATACGCAATGTTTGTTCCTTATCTTCGAGCGAAAATAGTATCTGCGAAAGAGCGTAAAGTTGAAATGACCGAAATGAATTGGGAGGTTTACCCAGCTTCCATCTACTATATGCTTAAAAAATTTAGTACATATCCTAATATGCCCCCTTTAATAGTCACGGAGAATGGAGCGGCGTTTGCCGACCAAGTAGAAAATGGTATCGTTCATGATCCAAAAAGAGTTACCTATTTACAGGACGCTTTACAACAAATTTATCGTGCAAAACAGGAAAATGTAAATATCAAAGGGTATTTTGTATGGACTTTTCTTGACAATTTTGAGTGGGCAGAGGGCTATCGTCCAAGATTTGGACTTGTTTATGTTGATTTCAAAAATCAACAGCGTATTATAAAATCTTCTGGGCAATGGTACGCAAATTTCTTAAATAACAACTCTAGTCATTCTTAGTATGGTGATAAGACCGATTAGTAACTTTTAATAAAATTACTGAAAAAAGTATTGCTAAAACAACGACCAAAATCGTACCTATCAAAGGACCAATGCTCGCTTGCCAATCCCAAAATATACTGACAATCCCGAGGATTGAGCATACTGTATAATTCAATAATAGAAAATAATCCGACTTCTTTAACAAGTTAGTTCGCTTAATCTCAATGATACTCTCCAATGTTGCCTATAATAAAATTAAAAAATATGTATAACTAATCTGTCTGATTACATAAATATAAATATCTTTAATAAAAAACATCGAAAAATTAAAGGCGCATTTTATGAAGACTTTTCAATTTAAATCACATCATGTAAAAAAGGGCTTAATGTTCGGATTAGGTTATTTAGCAGTATTAATTGTGGTCCTTTATGTCTTTTTTGGTGGTATAAATGGGCTTGCCGATGCGGCAAATAATTTCGGTTCCGCGAAAGGTTTAGGCATATTGGTCACGGTAGTTGTAATTGGACCACTTATTATCCTCCTGCAATTCATTAATCCTAAAATCGATATACAGGTCGACAGTAAGAATTTATCCATTCAGAGCTCGAAAAAAATTCCCAAAACTATTCCACTAGCGACAATACATTCCATGGAAATCAACCAGAAGCTGGTCAACCAGCTTCAGATATTTGATCAAAACAAACAACTACTCGCTACAATACATCCTCAAACCGACACCAATGTGATTTTTTCAATTGCCAGTACGATAGCATTACATGGTGAATTTGTAGTGACAAAAGGAAACAAGAAGATTTTCGGGAATGCTGTTCCAACGGTCTCCTATTTAAGGCAATAAACTAGGCCCCTATTATCGTGATGAAAAAAATTACAAATATTCAGTACCTTGTTCTAGCCATAGCAACTATCATTCTCGGTCTGTTGTCCCGAAAAATAGTGGTAATACCACCGATATGCGGTGATGTCCTCTATGCTGTGATGGTATACTGGCTATCACGCTTTATATTTATTAAAAAATCAATACTCTTTTCCAGCATCATCACTGTCTTATTCTGTTTTACGATCGAATTTTTACAACTCATACAATCTCCGTTCTTTTTATGGATAAGAACCAATGTGCTGTTACGTCTTGCATTTGGCCAGGGATTCGTATGGTCAGATCTAGTCGCTTATTGTTTGGGGACTATCGCAGCTACGTCTCTCGATTGCGTTAGGCATCTCATGTTAAAATCGGTTCTTACTGTACGTGACTAAAATAGCTTATTTTATAGTTGTGACTCCCATATCAATTCCCATCTTTTCGTAAACCATATCATTCGGTTGCCAAAGCTCTATTTTGTTTCCTTCAATGTCCATGATATGAACAAATTTGCCATAGTCAAATGCTTCGATATTATCAAGAACGGTAACCCCCTCCTTCTTCAATTCTTCGACTAAAAGTTCAATATCTTCCACGCGGTAATTAATCATAAAATCCTTTTCCGAAGGGTCAAAATAGGCTGTGCTTTCCTTAAAAGGACTCCATTGAGTAAATGCTTTTTTTGTACTATCTGCTCCTTGATACCATTCAAATACACCGCCATAGGAATTGGTAGTGATACCTAAATGTTGCGCGTACCATGCTCTCAGTTTTTTTGGATCTTTACTCTTAAAGAAAAATCCACCTATACCAGTTACTCTTTTAAGTTCGGCAGACTGGTTTAAATGCTTAACGGTATTGAAAGCATAGCCCATTCCAAATGCCAGCAAGATACTTCCAACAAATACAACTCTTTTCATAATTTAATATAGATAAACAAGTGATTTACAATCGCTAGCCAATTTAGTCATTCGTTTTCAAAAATGCAGCTATAGTGGTTCAAAAAGAAATCTTTTTCAAGGTTAAGATTATAAAAAAACGGTAATGTATTTATACATTTGATTCGGTCAAAATTCATTGCTAATGCTAGTAACAGTTAGAACAAAATAGTTAAGAGCAGGTCAACTAAAAAATAAATCTATGTATAGTTTTAAAAACGATTATTCAGAAGGGGCGCATCCCCGCATCTTAGATAAACTTATTGAAACAAATCTCATACAGCAACCTGGGTATGGAGAGGATGAATATGCTAAAGAAGCAAAAGCCATTTTAAAGAGAAAGATAGCTAATGAACTAGCCTCCGTTTATTTTTTATCTGGAGGGACACAGACCAATCTATTGGTACTATCGTTTCTCTTACGCGTTCATGAAGCCGTCATTAGTGCAAAGACTGGACATATATCTGCCAATGAAACTGGTGCTATTGAAGCAACTGGGCATAAAGTTATTGCCATAGAAACTATAAATGGAAAATTAACTCCTGACGATATCATAAGAACATTGAAAGAGCATGCTTTAGCGCCACACGTGGTAAAACCACGAATAGTTTATATTTCAAATTCTACAGAAATTGGGACAATTTATACCTTGGTAGAACTACAGGCGTTATTCGGATGTTGTCAGCAACATCACTTGCTACTCTATCTGGATGGTGCCCGTTTAGGACATGCATTGACAGCGGAAAACAATGATTTAGCGCTATCAGATCTTGGAAAATATTGTGATGTATTCTATATTGGAGGTACAAAAAACGGTGCGCTTTTAGGAGAGGCTGTCATTTTCAATAAGTCCGAATTGGCGATGGATTTCGATTATGCGATCAAACAAAAAGGTGCTTTACTAGCCAAAGGTCGTGTGTTATCCGTTCAGTTTCTCGAATTGTTTAAAGATAATTTGTATTTTCAACTAGCGCAAAAAGCAAATTCATATGCGATGCAAATCACCAAAGCAATTAAAGAAAAGGGCTACTCGTTTTTAACTGATTCCACTACAAACCAGCTATTCCCTATTTTACCAAAGTCTCTCATTCAGGTATTGAGTCAAAAATATCAGTTTTACATTTGGAAAGAAATAGATCATGATAATGCTGCTATTCGCCTAATTACCTCTTGGGCTACCGAAGAGGAACAGGTGGTGAACTTTATTACTGACCTATCGAATTTCAGATAGGTTTATTGCCAGCAACGTTCTACTTTCATTTAACGAGTTTAATACGTAGATGCCTGCCTATAAAACTCGTTAAATGAAAGCGGAATAAACTAATCTTTGGGCTCCAAAACTCGCCATACTGCAGCTGCAGCGATGGCCCCTACGAGTGGTGCAACAATAAACAGCCATAGTTGAGACAATGCTTGCCCTCCAGCTAAAACAGCTGGACCAAACGAACGGGCTGGGTTAACGGATGTTCCCGTCACTGGAATAGCAACTAAGTGAATTAATAAAAGTGTAAAACCGATGGCAAGTCCAGCCATGGTGCTGTTGCCAAATTTCGATGTCGTTACCAATATAACAAATACAAAGAGAAAGGTTAACACGGATTCAATTAGAAAGGCTGAAGGTGTACCATATTCATTTTGATACCCCTTCCCCCAGCCATTGGAGCCAAAGGCCCATTCACCTGCTGTAAATCCAGCCAACTGCCCCAATAAAATCTGTTGCAAAACCAAAGCGGCCAAAAGCGCACCACTAAATTGAGCAACAATATACACAACCGCATGTTTGGCAGACAGACGTCCTGCCAATAACACACCAACAGTCACGGCTGGATTGATGTGGCATCCCGATAGCCCTCCAATCGCATAAGCAAAAACGACTACCGAAAGACCGAAAGCCACGGAGATGCCCAACAGACCAAGACCAGAGAGCCCCCCCGTGGTATTGGCTCCTGCAATCGCTGCGGCACCGCAACCAAAAAGCACTAAACCAAATGTCCCAATTAGTTCAGCGAAAAATTTTGAAGATGTTTTAATTTCCATAGCATTCTATTTACAACTTAGTTAACTCTAATTTAACCACTATCCATATAAAGTTAAAGTCGCAAAATATTTATTGTAGAACAATATCTACAACTATTGGAAATTAAATAAAGTATTTCAACCGATCAGTATAACCAAATTTCATCACACGCCATCAGTGGATGCTTTGTGGGATGATTACGCCATAGCGGTAATTTTCTAAATGGGACAGCATAAATATGAATAGCAGTAACCTTGCTATTTATTGATGTTTGATATCGGACTTTATCCACCTTATAATCTTCTTTCATGGATGCATGCTTCTGAACGGATACTTCTCGAAAATCTTTCCCATTTATAGCGACAGAAATATGTAATTCGTTTGGTGGAAATATCCAATGCCGGGCATCTTTCAGAAAATTGAGTTCGATTGTATCTATTTGTGTTGGTTGTTTAAAGTGGAAAGTAATATCCATTGGCTTACCATTCCACAATAGCCAATTGTAACTATAATCCAAATAGCCCGGAACGCTATCCGTTAATGTCTTTAACCCATTTGCTGGGGATGATGGTTCAAATGGATTTTTCGATGTAATACTTGCTTCTGAAGCTTTATTTATTCTAACTCCGGTATTGAAGATGTCAGTCCATTCTTTTGAATAACTATCAGGCGATGCTCCAGCTTCGGCGAGTTCTATTACCCCTAGCCTTTTGGCATCTTCAACGAATTGAGCGACCCTGCGCGCTACACTTGGTTTCGCTACCCATCGATTACCATCCCGCACAAATATACCACGATCATGGGAGCCGTAAAATCTTGCTTGCTGCAAATAGGTATAATCCAGCCCCAATTGGATACGTCTAACGCGTGATGCCAATAAGGGATTATCCTTACTGGTAGCTTCTGCCTTTTCTAATAACATCCTATATTGATCCATGGCCTCTGGACTTAAAAAATCAATTCTATTATCAATTGGATTTCCATAAATCGACAGAGCAGAGGACGGCCCAGGCAAACGACCTCTTCGCTGTTTAAGGTATGCTTTCACAAAAGGCCCGGCCTTACCGTAATAGCCCTCGATAAATTCATTCATCAATTGATCTTCTGAGCGAACGTTCGTATCCCAGGCAAGATTGGCCAAAACATAGGCATTTAGCTCCGCCATATCACTATAAGTCCCTCCACCGCCCTGTAAAAAGATGCCTTCTACCCCTTGTGTTTTCAAATAATGTAGACTTTTCTGCATCGTTCCTTGAATTGGAAATGGTGCAAGATAATTGGTAAACTGGGTCAAATAATCCCATACAAAGACATGTTTAGCTTTGGATTTCCAAGCGCTCAATTGCCTTCTGAAAGTTGCAGCCGAGGATTCAACAGTGATATCATTTTTCCGGAAAGCATCAATATTACTTAGTATAACTGACACATTATCTGCAACACATAAATGTGCAGGTGCATTGGCCGTTTCAAGATAAGCCAATGTCGTGAATTTCTTATCTGGAAAAATTGCGGCTACCCGGTTTACAAAGTGTATCAATGAGCCTTGCGGTCCCCCTTCGCGCTTATCTATAGCCTGACAACGATCGCACGTACAGCTTCCCCTATCATCATTAGCCGCAATAGACCAATAAATAGCCTTCGGATTTTCAACCATCCTGCGCTTAAAGTAAACAACGGTATGTGTAAAGACATCTTCATTAGAGAGGCAAAGCTGAGCCGGCTGGCGCTTCCCATCAAATAGAGAATAATACTCGGGATGACTTTTAAAATAAATCGATGGTGGCAATATTTTACTGGCCGTGTGTCCCCAATCCCCCCATTTGTCTTCCAAATAATGTAGCCCATACCAATCCATGTATTCCTGATCCAGTTCTACAGGGAAGTAGACCTCTCTATACTGAAAACTTGGTTTTGAAAAAATTTTTAGATCTGCAGCTACATATAAACTAGTAGACTTAGGAATATAGGTGTTTTCATGACCTGCATACCATTTTCTTCCGCCAATGATATCCCTTACATAACGGTATGCCGCAAATAGCACTCCTTTGCCACTCCCCTTAATCCAAATCGTCTTTCCCACAACATCAATAGAATAACTATCCTCAGGAAAGGATTCCGTTATGGGTAGGCTTTCTAGGATAATAGCATCCGAAACATCAACTTTAGCTTGTATAGCATAGTCTGCACCCGTACTTTCTTTTGTGTAAGATTTGATAACACCAGCGGCTTGCATTGAAACAGGATTGTCTATATCCGCTTGAATGATATAATCTGTTTTCCCATACTCAACTAATGTAATTCGCTCTTGTGCTTGCACTATCGTTACCAATGACAATAGACCTAACATACACTTCCACATCATATAAAAATTTATCCTACGGATAGATACGAGCAAAATAGCTCACAACCGTTGATTCAGCATGACCTATCCTTAACCGTATACGCGATATCAGCTCATACGGAGAAATAGGTTTTTTAATATAATCATTGGTGCCTACCTTAAATCCTTCTAAAATACTATTATCGTCATTCTCTTCTTTTCGTTCTTCATAGGGGCTTTAATTTTAGTACTTCATAGTACGACAAAGTTTAGAAAAAAAAACAAAAGTCGTTGTAGACGCACAACTACAAGACTGCAAAAATTAATTAGCATTGATTTCAATTCATAGCATGCTTTAGCATGTTGATTTCAAGTATTCACCAAGATATTGTTCAACTTATTATTTAATAGTCTTAACACGCTAAGTGCAATAGTTTAATGTGAATGGAGTAAATTAAACCGCTGGTATATCCCCCAATTAACTAATTTATACTGTATATTTATAGTATACTAATACGCAGCAAACAATTTATGAAAATCGCCTTCTTTTCCACAAAACCATATGACAAGTTATTCTTTGAAAAGGAAAACAGTACCTATGGCTTTCAATTTAATTTTTATGAAACGCATCTAGGGCCACACATTGTGAATGCTATTGAAGACGAGAAGGTAATCTGTGCATTTGTCAATGATAAACTAAACCGACAAGTTATCGAAGTACTTGCTGAAAAAAGCGTTGAGTTGATAGCCTTGCGCTGTGCGGGCTTTAATAATGTTGATTTAGAGGCGGCACGGGAGTTTGGAATAAAAGTGTGTCGAGTTCCTGCTTATTCTCCCGAAGCAGTTGCTGAACATACAATGGCCATGTTATTGACATTAAATCGTAAAACGCATAAAGCTTATAATCGGGTTAGGGAGCAAAATTTCGCATTGCATGGACTTTTGGGCTTCAATCTTTATCAGAAAAAAATTGGGGTAATTGGCACTGGAAAAATTGGAAAGGCTTTTATCAAAATCGCCTTAGGGTTTGGCGCGAATGTAATTGCCTATGATTTATATCCAGATCCTGAGCTTGCAGCAAAAGGCGTCGATTATAAATCGTTGGATGAGGTCTTTAAGGAATCAGACATCATTTCTCTTCATTGTCCGCTCACTCCCGACAACCACTATCTGATTAATAAGGAATCATTGGATAAGATGAAGTATGGCGTTACAATTATTAATACAAGTAGAGGTAACTTAATTAATACCAATGATGTTCTCAAAGCGCTTAAAGAGCGTAAGATTGGACTACTGGGTATTGATGTGTATGAACAGGAGGAAAAATTGTTTTTTAAAGATTTATCAACGACAATTATTGAAGATGAGACCATACAACTATTAATGAGTTATCCTAATGTTTTGGTAACCGCACATCAGGCTTTCTTCACCACTGAAGCGTTAACAGAAATTTCTCAAAGAACACTGCGGAGTATTTCCGACTTATTATCTAAAGGAACCACTGATGAAGACGTCTTGCTATAAGCAAGACGTCGTAAGCATTTCAAATCATTCCGGTATATACGTGCTCAAAAAGGCAGTTGGAATTAATTCGATTATTGTATTCGTTTTCCATCTATCCCCTTTCGTCCTGGTAACTTGCCCACCACTCATCAAGACGTTCGATGACCGGCAATAAAGTTTTTCCCAACTCGCTGAGTTTGTATTCTACCCGTGGCGGAGATTCGGCATAAATCTGTCTACATAAAATTCCGTCACGTTCGAGCTCGCGCAGCTGAACAGTCAATGTCGTTTGCGCCAAATCTTCCATTTCACGCCTAAGCTCACCAAATCTTTTGGGACATTGTTTCGCTATAGCTTTAATGAGCAATACCTTCCATTTTCCACCTATTATCTTAAAAATTCCATTGACATCACAACAAGCGCCAAAATTTTCACTTTTTTTTTCATTCATAATCACCTGATACTAACCATTAGTTCATAAAAACATACCAAGTACATAATTTGTAACTACTTGACTTAAAAAAATATCCAAACTATTTTTAGCCGTAAAAATATTAAAAACTTTCTATATGAGCTTTCAAATTAAAGATCTACTTCATATTTTGTTTCTTTCAACTGCTGTATTTCTTTTCGTCATCGACCTTTTTATTTTGAATGTTTCCCTTCCGAACATTCAACATGCGCTACACTTAAGTAATAGTGATACGCAATGGATTATTGTACTTTATATTGTTGGTTACGCAAGTATTTTGATTTATGCCGGCAATGCCGGCAATCGTTATGGAAAGAAAAAGTTATATTTAGTTGGAATGGCTGGTTTTACCCTCGCTTCTTTTTTATGTGGTGTTTCAAGCAATCTCTACGCCTTATTGCTCGGAAGGCTGGCCCAGGGAATTAGTGCTGGATTGATGGTTCCACAGGGTATTGCACTGATCACTTTACTATTTGAAAATCCAGAAAAGAGATCCATGGCATTGGGCATCTATGGAAGTATAGCAGGTATTGCTTCGGTGATAGGTCAGTTATTGGGTGGAATACTCCCGGATCAAACCTGGATAAACGAAAGCTGGCGCCTTATCTTTTTAATCAATGTACCTATTGGATTTCTTGCCTTCTTTGCTATATATCGGTATACGCCTAAAGATGATTCCAGTGTAAAGTCTTCGATCTCTTTTATGCCAATGCTCACATTGTTTGCACTTTTGATGGGGATAATTTTTCCATTAATCATGGGTCCGGAGTTGAAATGGCCGTTGTGGTCACAATTCCTGTTGGGAGGAACACTTTTTTTCGTTTTATTGTTTCTAAAAAAGCAACGAAAACTACAACAAAAAGGTTATCCTACCCTACTAAATTTCTTCCTATTCAACAATCGGATTTTCAACATAGGGCTTCTCGCTGCATTAGCTTATTATATGGTTCAGGATGCCTACTTTATCATTAATTCCAATTACCTTCAAAATCAAAAAAATTATACGTCTACAATGACTGGAATTGCCTTTATTTACCAAGGCATGGGTTATGTACTCGCTAGCGTTATTGTAAGTAGATTAATACAGCGTTATGGAAAAATAGTTATACTTAATGGATTAGGAATTATGATTTTGGGCTTGTTGTCTCATCTTTTTATTTTCAATACACAGTTTTTAGATCATGATCAATTACATGCACTCTTCTTTTTTTATGGTATTGGCTGTGGCAGTGTATTGCCCGCATTAATGACACTTGCTTTAAAAGATCTCAATGAGAGATTAATTGCTGACGCCACTGCCGTTTATCTTACCATACAACAATTATCGATCTGCCTAGGCATTGCTTGTATTGTTGGTGTATTTCTCCATCAAAAAGAAAGCAATTTTTTTGGTTGGCAGCATATCTCCTCATCCTATGGCTACTCAATGTCAATATCGGTCATATTGCTGTTGAGTGTCGTGTGTGCAGTAGCATGTTTACCTTCTAAAAAGTAAAATAGAACATAGTTTAGTTCAGCATTATACTTACCATATCTTGCAGAAAATTAAAGTAGTTACTCCATTGCCTTATATTTGTTTACCAAAGCATAATCATAGGGAATGGACATGCTCAGCGGGCTCGCTTCCCATTGACCAGAACCGCTGGGCAAATAAAAATCATAGGCATTACGCAGAAAATTTTCACCATTGGGAGCTTCTTGCCAGTTTTTCTTTTCCCTATTATAAAGTAATATCATACAACTCACGCAAGCTTGCTTATCTTTCCTGGTCGAATTTTCATAACACGTTCCTATTTTTACAGTTAATTTTTGCTGACCAATAACGTCTGTCAAATGCCCATTTGTAAGTTGAATTAAAGCACGTTGCGCATTTTCATCCGTTGGTGAATGCTTCGCCGGTCTCAATTGATCCAACTGAGCACGATTTATTCGCTCTATTTCTGCGGCCCTCAAGTCAAAGGGCAGAAGGTTGGTATCGACGGGATATAAGTCTTCCACATCTGCAACCCGAGTGACACCACCCGCTCGTAAAACTTTTTGTTTGGATGTATCAGCATCAATGGCAGATGAGCCGGCACTTTTATCAAATAACTGCGTAAATTCTGAAATATGGTGCCCTATTTGGTTAAAACCCACAACGTAATTTAAGATAACAAAAGCCAATAGGGCAAGGACAGAAAATATTAAAAATGACTTCCAAATACTGGTTCGGCCACTCTCATTTGTTTCAACTTCCAAAAAAGAAGATGCCTTGGGATTTGCAGTTTTAATATCATTGCTATGAGCTACTAGATCGTAATCCACCAGAAATAGGTCTTTACCATCAAAAAGATCAATCTGGTCTTCTTTAAACATCTCTACAATATCACGGGCAGTTTTATACGTTACATTCGCTTGTATGGCAATCAGATCAATAGCACTATTTACATCGCCCTGTTTAATGAATTCCCGAATAGTGGCTTTATCAATTTCAATCGTATTTACGAGAATATTTTTGATCATATCTTTTAATTTCCTATAGATTAGAATGCTTGCTACCTACGCGGAGTAAATGCATTTACTTCAAAAATGAGATTAATAAGGGAGAGATCAATGAAAATTTCTTCCTTTATGAAAAACGCCTGCAGCATTATCATTTTCTGCTGTTAGATCCTTTAACAATCCAGACATATCAAAGCAGCGCTGAGCAATGACATGAATAACTTCTCCTTCAGCTTGAATTTTACCAGCGATCATAAGGAGCTTTGCCCGAAGGATCTCTTTCCGATATTTTTCAAACACAGTACTCCAAACCACAATATTTGCAAAACCTGTATCATCTTCAATAGTGATAAATAAAACACCTTTAGAGGTTCCTGGGCGTTGCCGAACGGTAATTAATCCACATATCTTTATCGGCATATCATTTTTTATCCCTCCCAATTTTGCTGTCGGCACTACATGGAGAAGATCTAGCTTTCCACGCAAGAAGCTCACCGGATGTGCTTTAATGGATAGCGATGTTTTTGCATAGTCTGCAACTACATGCTGACTTTCCGTAAGCAATGGTAACTGGATCTGTCCCTCGGTTATACTTTCAGAAGCTTGCCCTTTAAATAATTCAATTGGCCGATCACCTAATGCTGTAATCTCCCAAAGTGCTTGCCGGCGGTCCATATGCAGCGACCTAAACGCATCTGCATGCGCTAACTTTTCTAAGGTCGCAAGCGATAATCCGACGTCCATCATTCCTATAATGGATGAAAATCCGTTGTGCCGACCAGTAATTAGCACAACAGCCTCTTCCATGGAAAATCCTTTGATTTGGCGTAACCCCAATTGAAGGGCATGCGGTTTACCCATCTCACCCTTTAAAGTATTGTCCCAGGTTGAATAATTTACATCAATAGGATGTACCATTACACCATGTTTCTGTGCATCAATAACAATTTGAGCGGGCTGATAAAAGCCCATCGGCTGACTATTCAATAAGGATGCAGCAAAAATATCGGGATAATAATACTTAAGCCATGAGGACACATATACCAGTAATGCAAAAGATGCGGCATGGCTCTCTGGAAAACCATAACTACCGAATCCTTCCAGTTGCTTAAAGACTCGATTGGCAAATTCTTCTGAATAGTTTTTTTTGACCATGCCATCGACCATTTTTTTGTGAAAAGAAGATACCTGCCCTTTAGATTTGAATGTTGCCATACTACGCCTCAACTCGTCGGCTTCTGCAGGTGTAAATCCCGCTGCAACGATAGCAATTTCCATGGCCTGCTCCTGAAAAAGAGGAACTCCTAAGGTTTTTTTAAGAATAGCTTCGATCTCTTGACTAGGATAATCAACATTTTCTTCTTTATTTCGACGACGTAAATAGGGATGCACCATATCCCCTTGTATAGGTCCCGGGCGTACTATAGCCACTTCAATGACCAAATCATAAAATTTTCGTGGTTTTAATCGTGGTAACATCGACATCTGGGCTCGGCTTTCGATCTGAAATACACCTAAGGTATCCGCATGGCAGATCATATCGTAAACTGCTTCATCGTCATTTGCCCCAATATCGGCGAGTGTAAGCTCTTTTCCGTAATGTTTTTTTGCGAGTTCAAAAGCCTTACGGATACAGGTCAACATTCCCAAAGCCAGTACATCTACTTTCAGAAAACCGAGAGCTTCCAGATCATCTTTATTCCATTCGAGATTGGTTCGATTATCCATTCGAGCATTTATTAAAGGACAGAGTTCATGTAAATTACCTTGTGTAATTACAAACCCACCAGTATGCTGGCCCAATTGCCTCGGAAATCCAATATATTGATGCGTCAACTCCAGCACTTTTCTCAGATGCTGGTCATCGGGATTAAAGCCCTGTTCAACCAAACGCTCCAAATTGATAACATCATCCCAATGACTACTTACTATGCCTGCTAAGCGCCCTACAGCATCTAAAGATAGTCCCATGGCCTTACCAACATCACGTATAGCTCCTTTTGAACGTACTTGTGTGACTGTAGCCACAATGGCAGCTCGATTGCGTCCATATTTCTCATAAATATATTGGATTACTTCCTCACGACGCTCATGCTCAAAGTCGACATCTATATCTGGTGGTTCATCGCGCGCATCGGACATGAATCGTGCAAAAAGAAGCCTATATTTAGAGGGATCTACCGAGGTAATTCCTAAACAGTAACAAACCGTAGAATTTGCCGCTGAACCTCGCCCCTGACATAAAATTCCTTTTTCTTTGGCAAATCGAACATAATCATATACCGTCAAAAAATAAGAAGCATAATTTTTACGCTCGATAAAATCAAGTTCCATTTGAATCGTTTCCCGAATGCTATCGGGGATATCACCGTCAAATTTTTTCTTGGCTCCTTCCCAAGTTAGATAGGTTAATTCCTCCTGCGTCGTTCGCCCATTAGAAGATAACTCATCTGGATATACATATTTCAAATCATCTAAGGAAAAATGACAAGCATTGGCAATTTTTACACTCTGTTCGATAGCCTCTGGATACCCCCTAAACAAGCGTTCAACTTCAGTGATTGACTTTAGATAGCGCTCCGCATTGGGATGCAAATTAAACCCAGCAGTTTGTATCGTACATTTTTGACGGATACATGTTAAAATATCCTGCAATTCACGTCTTTCGGGTATATGATAATATACATCGCCGACAACAACAAGTGGAATATCGCATTGTTTACCCAGTTGATTTATTCTAAACAATAGTTTTGAATCATCTCCACGATAGAGTTTTTTAATACCTAGACTAAGAAAGCCCTGGAGGAACTGTTGACATTGCTGTACAAATTCAATAAAAAAAGGATCTAGCTCAAAACCAGCCACCAATTTTTCAGGTGGACAAATAATAAACATAATTCCCTCAGCATATTGAAACACATCTTTTTTATACAACGCACATCTGCCTTTTTCAGTCCTTAAGTTCCCAACAGTTAATAATGTTGAAAGTCGACCATAAGCCTCTTTATCTGTCGGGTATGCCAGTAAGCTAGGGCCATCTTGTAAGTCCAAGCGACAGGCAGGAATAAGTCGTATACCGGCTTTTTTGGCCGCTATATGTGCACGAACAATACCAGCAAGGCTATTACGGTCAGTTACTGCTACAGCATGATAGCCCAATTGAGCCGCTTGTTCAATCAATTCTTCGGGGTGTGAGGCACCTTCGAGAAAACTGAAATTACTTGTTATCTGTAATTCACAATAATTCATCTTTATGCAAAAAAGCCATGTAAAAACCATTCATCTGCCTGTCCGCCGTAATGTCCAGATCGATACAGCCAAAACCGCCGGCCTTGTAGATCTTCCACGGCATAGTAATCCCGATGTTCACCTGGATCAATCCACCATTCACGCTCAATACGTTCGGGACCATCTGCTTTTCTGATATTATAGGTATCTCCCTTATAGCGGAACAGTAAGGGAGGATAATCGGGTATAGGTGCTGTGACTATAATACGCTCGGGAACCTTTAATAGTCGTGTCGGACGTGGACGCTCGGTTTGCCATTCAGCAGTTACGACCTCATCCATAGAAGCAGCTATTTTCATGGATCGTTCAGGCCAATAGTGTGCAGATGGAACATACCGTAGTATTTCACAACTGGAATCTCTGCTTTTTAAACGATCTAAAAGTTCGGTAACCAATGGACTTTTGAGTCCAATTCGATTGTCCCAAAGATTTTCCTGAACAGGATCTGCTGCCTCTACTTTGGATGCACCCAGCGTAAATAATTCAATGCCCAATGCGGGTTCAATTTGTGGAATTTTTATTTCAAATAACTGAAGAATATGTTTTACCTGAGCTGTAGCACGACTTGTTTCAATAGTAATTGTCTCTATTTTTCCATCTACCCGATGACAGTCCAATTCGGCTGCCCGTAATCCTTTACCTTCACCCGACAATCGTTTGCACAACTTATTTATTAAATCTTCTAAAGCCAATGCAATACCATTTGGTGTACATATTGGCTCAAGACAAGGTAAACGCTCTTCATATGGTAAAATAGACTTTATAGGAATAATAAATTCGTTCTCTAATCCCATGGCCTGATCTAGTCGAAGCAGCAAACTAGCGCCAAATCTCCTGCGCAAAACTGCCCGGGGCATGTGAGCAAAACTCCCTATAGACTGTAATCCAAGCGCTTGCAACCTCTTCAATTGAATATCTTCCAACCGTAATGCTGCTGGATGTAAAGGCAGAAGAGCCTCCAATTGGCCCTGTTCTTTTATAATACTATCATCAGATCCAAAATGCGCTATCGCCCAGGCGGCACCAATGGTATCAGCAATACCTATGCGGACAGTATAACCATGGTATTTAAATGTAGAGGCAATATGTGTTAAATAAGCAAATTCTCCGCCCCAAAGATGGGCACAACCACTGATATCTAACATAATCCCATCGGGTTCATCTATCGAAACCTGCGGTGTATACCTTATGCACCAACCAGCTATAAAATGGAGTAATTTATCAGACAGTCCTGCTTGTTCATGGATAATTTTAAGTGATGGAATAAATGCCCGCGCATCCGCTATGGCCATACCCGAATATACGCCCGCTTGCTCTGCTAGTAAATTATGCGCACTAACGATCAGTTTTCCTTGAACTACGATCGACAAAACAAAGGGAATATCTTGCAAATGTGGTTTACACACAGTAAACCAATCTGTTTTTAAGTAACGAAACCATAATGACGCAAATCTTTTTTTCATGACTAACCAAGATTTTGATAATTATAGTTCCAATTTTTTGACTCGACATCCTTGTTGGAGAATATTTTAAAGCCCTTCGGAGTCCAAACTATTTTTCCTTTGGCTGCTGTACCATTTCTTACTTTAAGCAGCTCGACATTCCAACAGGGGTTGCCAATACCGGGTAACCCTTCCTCCGATTGACTAGGCAAAGAAGTGACTTTCCAACGTGCGGCACAAGTGGTGGCCAACAATAGCTTTGGATTATGTTGGAGGATAAAACCCGTAACTTTACTTTTTTCTACAGCAAGTTGAAGCCGCCTTGACTGAACAAAATCCAGTTGGTGTATTTCGGCTAATACTGCTGTTATACCAGGACATTTCAACGCTTCTTCCATCGCCCATAAAACATCTTTTTGCTGCTTCATGGAAACAAAAATAATCGATGCAGGGTCGGCCCCAAATGTGCTGATTGCAGACGGAAATACGGTTTGTACCGAGCTTATCCAAATACAAATCCCGGCATTTTGCATCAGTTTTCCAAGGATACCAACGATAAATCCACAGGATGCAGCACTATCCATACGGCTAAAACTAACAAATTCATGTATTACACCTTTGGGAAAAGTACCATTTGGAAAAGCTTTTTCCAAAGGTCCCAAATCCATAGCAATTTCATCACTTGACCTTTCAGGTACCCCCTGCCAGGCAAGCAGATCCCTTTTAAGCTTGCTGATCAAAGCCTGTTTATCTTCTAACATCATAGCCCCTCCTATTTAATAACAAACAAATATAATACTAAATATTTTAGCAATAAAGAATACTGCTACATTTTTTAGTAATAAAGCTGATGTAAAAGGTATGTGCTGGTTTAGGGCTTATATTTCATTCAGGAATTGTTGGATAACATCTTTTTTTCTTGTCGCAACGGGGATCATTTTACCATCAGACATTTCAATCTGCCCATCTTTATAATACTTTTTTATATAGTTTGCATTTACTAAATAAGATTGATGACAACGGATAAAATCTGATTCTGGAAGCATGGTTTCAAAATGTTTGAGGACTTTTGAAACCATCATAGGTTTGTTGTCTTTGATATAGAATGTGGTATAACCTTTGTCGCCATGGCAATATAGAATATCATCAATATTGACGATCTGGGTATATTCAAATGTACGCAACGCTATTTTCCGAGGTCTGTTAGGAGACTTTAGATAGTTTTCAGCCATGCTTAACTGCATACTGTTGAATCTAAATTCTGTATTTTTCTTATAACATTTTTCAATTGCTTCGATAAATTGCTCCGGAACAAGAGGCTTTAATAAATACGCAATTGCACCTATGTTGAGTGCTTCTATGGCATACTGGTTAAAAGCCGTTATAAAAATGGTATTAATGTCCAATTTCAGCTCTGAAAGAAAGGATAGACTTGATCCGTCTTTTAATTGAATATCAGCTAAAATAAGATCCGGATTGGATATGGGCAATTCGCGCTCTGCCTGAGCAATGGATGGACTATACCCTACTATTTGAACATAGGGTATCGCATCTAATAAAGACTTAATATACAAATAGATATTATGCTCATCTTCAAGAATATAAACTTTCATCATTTCACGTATTTAATTAAAATGTAAAAACAAGTGGGATATGGATTTCTACACAATATCCGCTATTATCTTCCCTATAATTGGGTTTTATTTCAATCGTTGCTTTTTGCATCGGATCATTAAACATAAGCTCAAGACGCTCTTTAGTGATAATCTGTGATAAAGAAGTCTTATGCCCAGTATTTATCTTATCAGACTGCACTCCCCTGCCGTTATCACTGACAACAATATGCAATTGATCTGACGTCTGACTGAAAAGAATCTGTAAGTAACCACGATAATCTAAATTTTTAAAAGCATGTTCAATAGCGTTTTCAACAAACGGCTGTACTAACATGGGTGGAATCATGACATCATCGACATCAATATTACCGCTCTCGATTTCAAAATCAAATAGATCTTGATAACGCATCTGCTGTAAAAGTATATAATTCTTTAATGATTTAATTTCTTGGTCCAAAGAAATATACTCTTCTCTATTTAATTCGAGTATATCTCGAATTTGACGGGATAAGAGAAGGAGGTATTGATTTGCTTTTGATTTTTGCTCGCTACTAATCAAACCTTGCAAATTAGCAATTGCATTATAAATAAAATGTGGATTTAACTGATTTTGCCGTGTCTTTTGTTCTAAAATCAATTGTCTATTTTCTGCAATTATACGCTGATTTATATTTGTCAATAATTTCTGCTTATTTCGATAATAGATGAAAAATGCAAGGCTAAAGATAAGAGCAAATAAAATGACAAATATCCACCGCTGTTGAACCATAATCTGATAGTTAAAAGCATTGGTTGTTTTCAGAAGTTTTATAGCCTGGTCTTTTTTCTCGGTTTCATATCGCGTATTAATCTCGTTTATCCGATCATTTTCAATGTTTTTTATACTATTTTTGTAATCTTGATAAGCAGAATCCAATGTAAAATAAGCCCGCTCATAATCTCCTTTTAATGCATAGGCTAATTGCAAATTTTGATAAAAGAATAATTTATTTTGCTTGCTTTTATGCGTTCGGATAAACTGTAATCCCGCATTAAAATAATATATGGCCGAATCAATTTGACGATTATTTAAGAAATTTTTTGCCAAATTAGCATAAGCATAGGAATTGAGCATCTTGCTCAAAGATAAATAATTAAAATACTTTTGGGATGCCTCAACTGCTTTGCGATTATTACCGATGCTAAAGAAATATTGTGACTGCAGATTATACATACGCATGATTATCGCTGAATCCGCCGTCCTGTTAGCGTAATATTTACAGCTATCCAATGTTTCTTTTAATTTGTTATCATCATGTAATTCGATGTACTGCATAAATTTGATTTCCTGATACGCTTGCGCAACATGTGGATCGTATTTATTGGGGTGATAAGAGTACCATGATTCATTATCTTTTAATGCTTGCCTATAATCTGCCCGACGATAGTTTGCGTTGGCCAATAGATTGAAAAAAAGAAAGCTAAACCTACTTTTATTTTCTAATGCATATTCCTTAGCATCAATCATTTTTTCCATCGTACCAATATTGGTCACATCATTAAAACTAAAATTAGCCCTAATTTTAAAATAATCTTTCAGAACACGCAAATCTGGTGACACCTTCCCATCCAAGTTATCCAATGCAATTTCAATAGAATCAATTTTGTCTTGCAAAAGGTAGTTATACGCAAAAAAAATCCAATTATAGCCAGATTTATTGAAATACTGATCTTTCCCAAATTCATTTACTTTCTTAGTGATGATAGTCTGATCCTTAAAATCCTGTAAAGAGAGATATTTTAGTAACGTATCCTGATAGGTTAAAGTAAGTGAATTATCTTCCTGTTCTTTATTATTTTTAGATGTCTGGGAGCCATTTTGATGGCAGGAAAACAACTGTACCATCAATAGGAACAATAGAAAACAAAAAATAAATCTTTCCAAATTCTGTGTCATCAGTATTCTTTATATAACGATCTGTTTACAATTATATTTATTTTTTTTATGATAAGTGTAACGAAAAAGCATTATCACACACTTATCCCTAAAGCATCACGATAAATCATCATATGGTAAGTAATCTCACATTGAATGATATAACTTGGAAGATAGATCCTGAGATCTTCGTCATTCCAATTATTGACCATCCAATTCGCTGGTATGGTATATTTTGGCTATTGGGTATTATCTTATGTTATAGGGTATTAAGATCAATATTAAAAAATGAAGGCCGTACAATCGAATTTTTAGATCAGCTCAGCATGTACATTGTCTTGGGTACCATTATTGGCGCTAGACTGGGGCATGTAATTTTTTACGATCCGAGCTATTACTTAAATAATCCCTTAAAAATTTTTGCGATATGGGAAGGTGGTCTAGCAAGTCATGGTGGAGGTATAGGCATCGTTATTGCAATCTATTTATTCGCAAAAAAACAGCAACTTCCATTTCTTCATGTTGCAGACCGTATTGCTTTGCTTGTGCCTTTAGCAGGAGCCTGTATCCGTCTCGGTAACTTATTTAACTCCGAAATGATCGGGAAAGCCACTGACTTACCTTGGGCTTTTGTGTTTACCCATATTGATGCCATACCTAGACACCCAGCGCAGCTTTATGAAGCATTGTTCTGTTTCTTGCTATTTATAGTGTTATATCGATTGTGGAAAGAAAAACAGTTTCGAATTAACGACGGAAACTATTTCTCCCTATTGTTGATATTGCTGTTTTCATTCCGGTTTTTGGATGAATTTTTGAAAGTAAATCAAGAACATTTTGAAGACTCCTTATTCATCAATATGGGCCAAATACTTAGCCTACCCTTTATTGTTATTGGACTATGTGTATTTATTTACAATCGTTTTAAGAAATCATTAAAAGTAAATTAATACAATCCCATACGTTCCCTTTTGAAATACATTTGAAAAATATGATTTATGATTTTTTTAATAAACCATGCTGAAAAGCATATTTCACCAGTTCTGCTGTATTTTTCACTTTTGTTTTATCGAGCAAGTTCTGACGATACCCTTCTACAGTACGCTTACTCAAAAAGATTTTATCGGCAATTTCTAGATTTGTAAAACCATCCGCAATCAATTCGAGCACTTCTAGCTCTCGCTCATTTAGATCCAGCTCCAGGATGATATTAGCACCATCATCATTATACAGTCGATCCGAAGACACTTGCTCAAGCAGAGCTAAGCTAATTTCTTCACTTATATACCGACCACCTTCGGCGACATGCTTTAATCCAAAAAGTAATTCATTATAATCGATATTTTTTAGCAAGTATCCTGACAATCCATTTTTGAAGC
Organism: Sphingobacterium sp. UBA1498; assembly: GCF_002325125.1. Taxonomy (NCBI): domain Bacteria; kingdom Pseudomonadati; phylum Bacteroidota; class Sphingobacteriia; order Sphingobacteriales; family Sphingobacteriaceae; genus Sphingobacterium; species Sphingobacterium sp. UBA1498. The sequence continues at coordinate 10,636 of NZ_DCRG01000021.1, read as the reverse complement.
CCTCAACAACATAACGAATTTGACTGAGCATAGACAATATCACAACTTTGACAAACGGATATTTTTGCCTAATATTCTTTAACAGCTCCATCCCATCCATTAATTCCATGCTTACATCCGTCAAAACAATATCTGGCACTACTCCGTCCGCCAACTGAGACAATGCTTCCGTGCCATCGGATGCTTCTCCTATTACTTTAAATTCTCCCTGAGATTCCAAAAGTAGTTTAATACCATTACGTACGACCATATGATCTTCAACCAATAGTATTTTAACCGTATTCATTTTCTAAAGCTTTTAAATAAAAATTCGATTCTCCCCACTTCCAAACCTATATCAAAATGACGGTTTACAATATTTCATGATTTGGAAGAAACAAGAAACAAAATACATAAACAGAATAAAGATACAAATTTCTGTTCACTGATCGTTTCGAACAAAAAAGAGCAACAGCTGCAAATCAAATAACAACTGTTGCAAAGCCACTTATTCCGTAACTATTTCTTTTTCAAATCCGCTCCGGCGATATCTTCCCATCGGTAATAATGAAATGTTTTATCGTCACTCATCGCGACAAACAGGCCATGTTTAAAGGTTTCGTTTAACCTAAAAGAGGTTGTTTCTGAACCGTCACTTTGTGTCGCCATGACCGGCACAGTTTTCAAATAGCTATGTTCGAATGGGTTGCTTTTGGTTCCTTCCCGGCTAAAAACCTGAAAACGATTTGCGCCTTGGTCAGACACCAAAATATAGCCGGTACTATCGGTTAGTTTGTAAATCGAAATACCCTCATGATCTTCTTTAAAACCTCCTGTAGCGAATAATGCCAATTGTTGGTTTCCCTTTGCTGGATCCGCATAATATTGTTTTACCCCAACTTGTTCATCGGAATAGTAAATATACCCAAGTTCGTTGTCCACTGCTATCGCCTCAATCTCTTTCTTTCCACTAAATGAACCAAACTTGCGAACCAAGGTAGCCCTGAGTTTACCAGAACCGTTATCCTCCAATAAATATTGCCCTAGATAACCATCCTTTGGTCCATTTTTCCGCCCCACGATCGCATAAATCTCTCCTTTTGGAGAAGTATATAAAGCAATCCCCATAAGATCTCTAAATTCAGGCCCGGTTTCACCAACAAACATATCTAATCCCCCTTGGTCAATAGGTTTCATATCGGGTAGTGAAAAGACACGCAATTTATGGGTCATACGCTCTGTTGTAACAGCGATATCAATAGGTTTGCCACCCAATACCAAACCGTACGCCACATCAACATTATTAGGTCGTTTCAAGTTTGAAACCACTTTTTCTTCGACCGTTTTGCCCTGTAAATCGTACACAAATAATGCGCCGTTGGCATCTTTGTCCGTTGCGATGACCAGACTCTTACTCGGATCGCTCTTATTGATCCAAATTGCAGGATCATCCGAGTCATAACGTACTGCATCAGTTACAATAACGGGTTTAACTGCGTTTACAGTATTTGTTTGCGCATTTTTGCATGCCGTTTGAAGGAAGCTTGACGCTGCTAAGGTTAACGTTAATATTGTTTTTGAATGTGTCATGATATGAAATAAATTAGAATTTGGATCCAAATGCTCCAACATATGCTGCCGGTTGGGGAGAATGATATGTTAGGCCGTTTGCCATCACCAGGCCAGTCGCAAAATGAGGTTTGAAAGTTAAAATACCTGCCTTTAATGCCGGTGAATTCCCTTGGAGATGAAAATCCCAGGTTGAATCAAATAGGTAATTGTCCACCGCTGTTTCTAAAGGATAAAAGCTAAATTTAGGGTTGTTTTCCCCGGCTAATTTGGCTCTCACATCATTACTCCCAGCTACAATATCATTTTTACCAACCTGAAATTGATCTACAGTCAATTGACTATAACCATAATACCAATTATTGCTGGAAATCGAACGGTTATCTTCTGGTTTTTTAGGGTCACGTTTCACGCCAAATCGCGTATTGGCAAAGAGATTATTATAAATTTCGGCTCTTACAGAGGCTTCTAACCATATAGAACCTCCTTTTGCTGTAGGTCTTCGCCATCCGGTATTGAGCATGGTATTGTTATAAACAATCACATAAGCCTGAGGCGTACGGTCTCCCGAGTTGGATAATTTTAATGCATTTGTATTTACACTGTACACCAGATTATAGGCGACGTCTGCAAGACTTCCCGATTTGAAGTTCATCGCTTCTCCACCTGTCACCCCATTAGAAAAGAAACGATTATTTGCAAAAATAATTTTCCCGCCTTCAATATACGTACAGTCTTCCTGAAAATGACTTATGGTACTATTTTGTACCACTAGCTTTCCGTCTGGATTTGAAAACCACAAAGCTGGCAAAGCTTCTCCAGACACCTTTTTATATAAACCCATTTTTACAGAAGTCGACGCATCCGATGTAATTGCACCACCATACTCAACAACGGTATTGTCCAAAACAAGTTCCTGGCAGCTTGGAGCGGCTAAAATTCCTCCCCATAACTTTCCAAACTCATTCGTCTTCGTCTTATAGCCTTCCTCAACCGTAAACTTGACAGGATTTTCAGCTGTACCTAGTGCATACAAATTACCCAAAACAACAATTTCAGGCTTATTAACGGAATCCATCAATACGGTTACACCTTCCTCAATCGTCAGGCTCTTGCCTTCGGGAATAATAATGTCTCCCTTGATATGCTGCACACTCCCTTTGCTCCACACACCGGAGACCTCACCAATAGCACTTCCATCAGCATCAGAAGTATCCACATCAATATTTGCTTTTTCACAGGCACTTAGCACCACGATAAAAAACGCTAGAAACGATAAAATACATTTATTTTTCATCTGTATATATTTAATTTTTAATGATGAAGCAGATTTCACTTATCCAAAACATTGGGCTTTCCAAAAAAGTGAAAGCTTCACCGAAACAAACTGTTGTTATTGCACGTCGCACATGTTCAGATTAAAACATGCCCTGTTTTACGCGGGTCTATTATTTATTAAACGAATACCGTAAACCAAGGATATAGTTCTGTCCATACAAATCCTTTCTAATCAATGTATTTCCGCCTTCAATAAGCTTTTCAGCGATCTTCTCATTTTCAGGATTTGTTCCTTTCACATACAATTCCATCGGTGTATTCAAGATGTTGTTGGCTTTGGCGAAAACAGCCCAACCAGCTTTAAATTTCTTTTCAATAGAAGCATCTACCTGAACAAATCCTTTTTGCCACAAATCATCGTTCAAAAATTGCGACACTGTATTGATGCGTGAACCCGTATAAGATCCAGCTAACTGTCCTTCCCAGCCATTATTAGCATCTTTGTAAAGTAGCGATAGATTAGCCACATGTGCAGCTTGCCCATATAACGGTCTCGTTTGATCCACGATAATCGCTTCAGGGTCTTGTGTTGTCTCATTGATTCGACGCGACATCTTTGCCGTCGTTATACGTGAATGTGTATAGGTGTAATTGGCCTTGACACCAAATTTCTTTATATACTTGATATAATCAACCTCAATACCATAGTTGTTGGCCTGACCGAAATTTCCAGGTGTGTAGTATACATCTTGCTTACGAATCTCATCCGGTTGAAAGGTATATTCAATTGGGTTTTTGATTTGCTTGTAAAACATACCTACAAGAAACTGAGAAGAAGCTTCTGGAAATACTTCATACCTTAAATCAAAGTTATCCGCCAAGGCATGTTTTAAATCAGGATTTCCTTTTTCTAGAAACTCTTCATTAACCACACTTGACGGAACAATCTCGTAAAATCCTGGACGGTTTAACGCACGGTAATATGCGGCATGAAGCTGCTGTTTTCCGTTCAAATGATATTTCATGGTCAAACTTGGCAGCCATTCAGTATAAATTTGTGATCCCGTAGGCCTTTTTTCTCCAGCCGGAAACAATAATTTATAATGCTGATTGGTATGTTCGAGTCTAACTCCACCGATCATTTGCCATTTGTCATTCTCATAATTAAACATACCATACGCTGCTGTAGTCTTCTCTCCAGCATCATACGTTAACGGATTTGCGACAGCTCCCGTAGGATCGGTAACGGTCAGATTGAGCTCAGTATACCGCTGAAAATCCACGCCATAGCTATACTTTGCTTCCTCCGCCGAAGCGGGTGATAAGTTGTAGTTGTTGTAGAAGCTACTACGCTGTTTATCCCGATACAAACCACCGGTGGACAATTCCAACTTACTATTTTCCATTGGGACCTTATAGGCCACATCCCAATAGCCTGCTCGATCATTATCCGTATTCCGTTCCCAACGGTAGGTTACAGGAGACTTGTTGACAAGAGAAGTACGTTTACGTTGAAAATTTTCTTCTACTCCATCCAAACTGATCATCGTATTTTGTGGCAATTGGTTGCGGGCAGAAGAAAGAACCCCTGACCACCGGACATTTAGCAGATTATCTAAAAATCGATGATCCCCCTGTAAGGTACCACTGTAGATCTCTTGCTGTGTTTTTCGGCTTCTCGTCACATAAGTCAGCTCGGCTTTACCAATACTGGGATCGTACTGGCCATTGTATATCGTATTAACCGCATCACGCAATTGTAAGTTATTTAAACTCACATACATTTGATAAAAGCTAATACGATGACTTGGATTAAATCGATAATCGATCTTATTATGCAAACCTAAGCGTTGTTGCTGTTCGTCATATTGACGATCACTCTGCTCAGTAATCACCGCGTTGGGATTTACGCCAACAACAGAAGATTTATAGAAAATAGAACGGCTACCTCGATGTAAGTTTTGATAACTTGCCCCTAAAATAACGCCCAATTTATCCGCCAAATACCGATTACCTATTGTCAGATTGCCGACAAGATCTGGTAGCGGCTTACTATAGGTATACGCTAACGCTCCCCTATTAAAGTCAGCAGCAGTTGCATTTTAACCCTTGCCATTCAGTTCGTAAGGAGATTTTGCCGAGGTTCCATTTGTCGAAAAACTTCCAAAATCACGATTAAAATAACGCTGGCTGTAGCCTGTTGCCAAATTTGCTTGAAGGAATAATTTAGTCGGTGCCGATTTCATAACCATATTGACAAGCCCACCTATTGCATCGGCTTCCATATTTGGTGTTAGCGATTTGTATACTTCTAAACGTTCCAGCATATCAGATGGAAATAAATCCAAGGGCACATAACGATATTTATTATCTGGACTCGGAACCTTTACACCATTCACTAAAGTGGTGTTGTACCGTTTATCCATCCCCCTGAGGATAGCATATTGCCCCTCTCCATTCGAATTTCTTTCTATTGATACACCCGAAACGCGCTGTACAACATTTGCAACGGTAATATCCGGGGAGATTTCTATTGCACGTGCAGAAACAACATTCATAATTTGTGAAGCATTCTTTTCTAAACGCCTAGCGCTCGGATCATCATCTCCCCCATTCCGACGTCCCTTTATAGTTACTTCCATTAATGTCTGTTCTGTAGACGTCAGCTGAAAAATAATCTGGGGCGTATTTTCTTTTTGAATCTCGATTTCTTTAGTTAATACAGCATAGGCAATATGCTTGATATGAACCCTATCCACACCTGCTGATAATCCCTTGAATTCAAATGAACCATCCAATTGTGTTTTTGTCGATAGCCCACGCTGTTCCAGGAACACTGTAGCTCCAGCAATCGCTTCACCGGTCTGACCATCCAATACCTTACCTTTGATTTTGGTCGCATAGGCAGCGCTAACCGAAATAGTGGAGGCAAGTAATACTGTTAAAAAGTTTTTCATTTTGCTTAGATTATTATGAATCTTTGATTGTTGTCGCAAAGATGACAGCCAATTTTGATCTCACAAAATCCCGAGCGTTACGACAGGGAAACAAGGTAAAAAAGCACGATACATGGAAGAAACAAATGAAATTAAACTTCTAATAAACAACAGTTTAACAAAGAACAAACCACCATTAACTTTCCATTACCCTTGTGTTAAAAAATTATGAAACACTCAAGAGATAGCTCGCCAGGTCCTCTCCTTGTTCCAACCTTAATTTCTTTCTTAAGCGGTGTCGAGCAACACGAAGGCTATCTTGCGATATGCCCAATAAAACGGCGATATCGATATTATTCAAATTGATTTTAAGCAATGCTACTAACCGCATATCCGCGGCGGTCAAATCTGGGCATTGTCGAATAAGCTTTTCAAAAAAGCTATGATGTACCTTTTCGAAAGTTCCCATAAATTCTTTCCAGTGAATTCCCTGAGTAATATTTTCGTTGATTTGCAAGACTAGCTTCTGCATCTGTCTCTTTTGATCCCGGCGTTCGTCCTTCACCATTTCTTTCAATTCATCCCGAAGTTCTTCCAAGAATTGATTGTTGCGAATCAGATTTAGCGTATGGGATGTCAATTCTTTTTGCTTTAGTGATAGCTCTTGTTTGAGTTGCTTATCTTCAAGCAGTTGATTTTTAAGTGCTATTTCTGTTAACTCACGTTCGGCTTCCTGCTTTCGGGATTCGGCAATCTGATTTTTAATCTTAATTTTCTGACGACTATATAAGACATAGGACAATACGATTAACAAAATTAAAACCACGATCGTTCCCCACAGCATGATCAAATTAATTCTTTTTGTCACCTGCAGTCTTTCGATCTCTTCAGCCTTTTGATTCATATCGTATAGCGCCTGAAAAAAAGCAGTATGTCGAGCGCCATCTACACTATACAGTTCAAGAACGAGCTTTCGGCTTTTTTCAGCATAAAAATATGCGCTATCCATTTGGCCACGCAATGCGTAGGTTCTACTCAAATCTTTTGTCGTGGCAGCCATCTGATATACATCTCCCAAGTTTGCCGCCATCTGATAAGCCACTTGCGTCAATTTGATACTTTCCGGATAGTTGTTAGTCTTTCTAAAAATGTCACCCATGTTATTTAAGACCACAATTCTACCATAATTGTCTTTTGTCTCGGTGTATAACTTACTTGCTTTTTCAAAATGAAAAAAAGCACTATCATACCTAGCAAGGTCTTCATAAATACTACCTAAATTTTCATGAATCTTCGCTTCTCCATTTCTATTTCCCACACTACTATAGATGGATAACGCACGTTTTTGATAAATAAAAGCAGCGTCGTAATTCCCTTCTTTTTCAAATAAATGACCGATATTTCCTAGTGTTCCCGCCTCTCCAATTTTATCCCCTTCTGCCCGGAAAGAATCTAGCGCCTTGTTAAAATAAAGTTTCGCTACAGCATGTTGTTTGTTGAAAATATTGAGCACACCAATATCACTCCAATTTGAAGCAAGATGATGCTTTGAATCCAATTGCCTATAAATTTGATCCGCTTGAAAATAGTAATCCTGTGCTTGCCCATAATGTCCTTGATTGACGCATAACCACCCAATTGCCTGCAAACAATTTGCTTGTAATAATAGGTCTTTATCGGTCACAGCTTTTGCATAACGTTTTTTCACTAGTGCAATCGCAGAATCAGGATGATTTTGACTCAGAGCCCGAATATCGTTAAAGGATTCAACCTGAGCAGTACCTGGGTGCCACAAAAAAAGCTGTATAAAAAAAAGTAGAAACAAAATAATTTTATCAGAAATCCTCATATTTAATGTAAATAATCGATTTGCAAATGTACATGAAACATGTTAACACAATATTAAATCACATCAAGCAAAACGAGTTTTAACATAAGGAAGACTGACTTATTTTATCCAACAAGCAAAATGATAAGCAATTAAAAAAGCCCTTTTATTGCTCTATATTAGCAATAAAAGGGCTTTGAAAATAGACAATGCCAAAACCAGTTAATTACCCGATTTCAATTCAATTAGCGGGGTGATCCGTTCTAATATATCAAATGCCACCTCTGCCATTTTATTACCTTTATTGTCCAATAACGGATTAACTTCAACAATTTCAAAACAAACCACTTTACCGGATCGAATAATTTCTTCTAAAATCATTACAATTTCTTGTGGCAAAAAACCCTTCGGAACCGGTGTTCCTGTACCGTCCGATATCAGTTCACTATCCATACTATCCACATCAAAAGAAACATAGATCATATCACAGTCTCCAAGGCAGGTCAATGATTCCGCGACACAATCTTTTATGCCCCTTTGCCTGATATCTTCAACACGGTAATTCTTAATCCCAAGACGGTCAATTAATATATCCTCTGGCTCTTCAGTATCTCTTACGCCAAAATAAATCAAATGACTGGATGCTATTTTACCTGACGGACCGGCTATTCGCTTTAGTTTATTCCAGAATTCTTCTGTCGATTGGTCGATTTGATTGATCTTACATTGCATATTATCCTCGTCTAACATAGCCGCTAGAGGCATTCCATGCATATTTCCAGACGGTGTTGTATACGGAGAATGAATATCAGCATGCGCATCTACCCAGATCACTCCTAGTTTCCTGTCCGGATAAGCAGATTTTATACCACTGACAGTTCCCATTGCCGAGGAGTGGTCACCAGAAAAAACCAATGGAAAATTGCCCGAAGAAAGACTATCCTCGACGGTAGAAGCTACCTGCTTGCATTGCTCATAAATTTGCTGAATATGCTTACCAAAAGGATGATGATCGTTTTGGTAAATAGAACTATTTCGAGTCGGTACATCAACAAACGGGTAATTAATGAAATATTGACTTCCCTTATTAATTGCCGCAATTTCAATTGCGTCTATCCCCAAATCTGAGCCCCTAGTTCCAGCTCCGATATCCGACCTATTTTTGATCAATTCAATCATTCTCTCCATACACTATTTAAAATTAATCAACGATCGCTCAATGATCTCTAAACAAGTTTCGACCTGTTCTTTTGTAATCACCAATGGTGGAGCTAACCTAATTTTGTTCCCATGTGTCGGCTTCGCTAATAGTCCATTTTCTTTAAATTTGAGACAAATGTTCCAAGCCAAATCACTTGTTTCATCCGCATCAATGACAATAGCAGTTAGAAGTCCCTTTCCGCGCACTTCTTTAATTAACTCACAATTCGCAGCAATTCTGCGTAGCCCATCCAAAAATAAGTTACCCATTTGAAGCGCCCGTTGGGTTAAATTTTCATCCAATACAACTTGTAGCGCTTCCTTCGCCACTGCACAGGCAAGGGGATTTCCCCCATAGGTAGATCCATGCTCCCCTGGCTTAATGCACAGCATAATTGAATCGTCGGCCAATACAGCCGAAACAGGCAATACCCCGCCCGATAAAGCTTTACCTAAAATCAAAACATCCGGTTTACTGTCGCTATGCTCATCTTCAATGTTATAGGACGCCAACATACTTCCAGTACGAGCAATGCCCGTCTGAATTTCGTCTGCAATAAATAAAATATTATATGCCGTACATAATTGTCTGACACGCTTCAAATACTGTTCGTCAGGAACAACAATACCAGCTTCCCCTTGAATAGGCTCAACAATAAAACCAGCAATATCGCTGTCTGTTTTGAATAGCTGTTCCAAAGCATCAACATCATTATAGGGAACAAGCACTATCCCGTCTAAAAAGGGACCAAACTCATGGGTTGCTGCACGATCATCGGAAGCCGATATCACAGAGATGGTCCTACCATGGAAATTGTCTTTGGCAAAGACAATTTTCGCTTGATTAGGTACTACACCCTTTACTTGGTACGCCCATTTACGACAAAGCTTCATCGCTGTTTCTACCGCTTCTACTCCCGAATTCATCACTAGCGCCTTATCAAATCCAAATAGCAGACAAAGCATTTCCTCAAAATCACCCAATTTATTATTATAGAATGCTCTCGAAGTAAGTGTCAATTTCTCAGCCTGCTCTTTTAAGGCTTGAATTATTCTTGGATGACAGTGTCCCTGATTGACTGCAGAATATGCGGAAAGGAAATCAAAATAGGCCTTTCCATCAACATCCCATACCATTACGCCTTCAGCGCGTTCCAATACAACTGGAAGAGGGTGATAATTGTGCGCTCCGTATTTTTCTTCTTTGGCAATGAATAACTCGCCCTTACCGTGTTTAACAACTGTACTCATAATTCAGACTTTTTAAATAAAAACAAATATACAAATTCACTAATTTATTATTAAAAAAAATAAATTTTACACTAAATTAGCACTATAATATTAAAATTACCTTTTTAATCGTATATAAAAATGAATAGTATCGATGAATTCGACCGGCAGATTTTGAAATATTTAGAACAAGATGGACGAATGGCCTACTCTGCAATAGCAACTGCTATGGGAGTTTCCAATACCATGATCCATCAAAGAATCATGCGTTTGACAGAGCAAGGAATATTGACAGGAATAAAGCCGCTATTGAATGAAAAAAAGCTAGGTTATGATTGGGGAGCTTTTACTGGGCTAAGTTTAGAAAAAGATCATGACTCAAACCGAATAATTGAAGAACTTAAGAAAATACCAGAAGTTACAGAATGCTATTATATCACAGGTAACTACACGCTGTATGTGAAAATTATTGCTAAAAACCACGAACATATGCGACAATTGCTGTATGAAAAAATCGATAGCATTCCGGGAATTGCAAAAACGGATTCGATCATTGAATTAGGCTGTGCTTTCAAACGTAACATGATATTCTAATTAGAGGGTGTAAAGTAAACTG